>VXMT01000101.1:4013-26766 GCA_009840965.1 Chloroflexota bacterium | reverse complement strand
GGGCAGGCCGGGCAGGCCGGCGGCGGTGCGCACGGTCGCCTCGATCTCGTCGGCCATCTCGGGGTGCTCGCGGAGGAACGCCTTGGCGTTCTCGCGACCCTGCCCGAGCCGCTGGTCGCCGAGCGAGTAGTAGGAGCCGAGCTTCTTGACGATGCCGTGCTCGACCGAGAGGTCGAGGAGGTCGCCGGAGCGGCTGATGCCGTGCTCCTCGGGGGTGAACATGATGTCGAACTCGGCCTGGCGGAACGGCGGCGCGGTCTTGTTCTTCACGACCTTGCAGCGCACGCGGTTGCCGATGATCGTCGAGCCCTGGCGCAGCGACTCGATGCGGCGGATGTCGATCCGCACGGAGGAGTAGAACTTGAGCGCGCGTCCGCCGGGCGTGGTCTCCGGGTTGCCGAAGACGACGCCGATCTTCTCTCGCAGCTGGTTGATGAAGACGAGCGCGGTGTTCGAGCGCGCCACGGCGGCGGTCAGCTTGCGCAGCGCCTGCGACATCAGCCGCGCCTGCAAGCCCGGCAGCGAGTCCCCCATATCGCCCTCGATCTCCGCGCGCGGCACCAGCGCGGCGACGGAGTCGACGACGACGGCGTCGAGGGCGTTCGAGCGGATCAGCGCCTCGCAGATCTCCAGCGCCTGCTCGCCGGTGTCGGGCTGCGAGATCAGCAGGTCGTCCACGTCGATGCCGCAGGCCGCGGCGTACTCGGGCTCGAGGGCGTGTTCGACGTCGATGTAGGCGGTCGTGCCGCCGGCGCGCTGACTCTGGGCGATGATGTGCTGGGCGAGCGTGGACTTGCCGGCCGACTCCGGCCCGAAGATCTCCGTCACGCGCCCTCGGGGCACCCCGCCGATGCCGAGCGCAATGTCGAGTGAGAGGGCGCCGGTGGGAACGGCGGAGACGTTGAGGACGGCCTGCTCGTCGCCGAGGCGCATGATCGCGCCCTTGCCGTGGTCCTTGGTGATCTGCTCGATGGCGCGATTCAGATCCTCACGCCGGCGCTGGCTCGGATCGCTCTTCTTGCTGCTCTGCCTGCTGGCCATTGCGGCGGTCCTTCCGCGTACGCTGCTCTATCGTGGCAGTGTCGTGGTACGCCGGAAAGAGTAGAACGCCGGTTCTATAGCGTCAAGTGCCTGTGCCGGTCAGCCGGCTACCGCAGGCTGGAGACCAGCATCTGCTGGATGATGATGATCAGGATGATCGCCACCATCGGCGTGATGTCGAACAGCCCGACGCGCGGGACGACGCGGCGCAGGGGTTCGAGGACCGGCTCCGTGATGGCGTCGAGCGCCCGCACGACCGGCCCGTTCTGATCGACCGGGAACCAGCTGACTATCGCCCGGGCGAAGATCGCGAACCACAGCACGTTCAGCAGCATGCTCAGGAGCGTGACGATCGTGGTCACTCCGCCTCCCCCAGATCCAGCGCGCGCGTGAACGCCGCCTCGATTGCGTCGTCGATGGCCGCCCGCACCCCGGCGGCCTCGAGCTCGGAGAGCGCCGCCGCGGTCGTGCCGCCCGGGGAGGTTACCGCGTTGCGCAGGGTCGCGGCGTGTTCCCCGCTGGCGATCGCGTAGCGAGCCGAACCCGCCACCGTCGCGAGCACGAGATCGGTCGCCTCCGGCCGCTTCATGCCGAGCCGCACGGCGGAGTCCACCATCGCTTCGATCAGCAGGTAGACGTAGGCCGGACCGGAGCCGTGCAGCGCCGTTGCGAGGTCCACGGCCTCGTCGTCGCCGACCTCGACGACCGCCGTGGCGACGCCGCTCAGCACCTCGCGCACGCGGGCGAGTTGCTCCTCGCTCAGCTCGGGCGCGGCGAGGTAGACCGCGGCGCCCTCGCTGATCGCCGCGGGCAGGTTCGGCATCACGCGCACGGAGGCGGCATGCCCGCTGTGCCGCTGCACCTCGGCGAGCGGCACGCCGGCGGCGATCGAGACGAGCACCGCGCCGGCGGGGATCGCCCCGGCGAGGCTCCCCGCGACCGCGGCCAGGTCGTCCGGCTTGACCGCCAGCAGCACCACATCCGCGCCGATGCAGGCGCTCTCCGGGTCGTCGGTCACGCGCACGCCATGGTCCGCGAGGGCGCGGCGGCGGTCCGCGATCAGCTCGGCGACGGCGACCGCCGAGGGCTCGGCAATGCCGGCGGCGAGGATGCCGCGCAGGAAGGCTTCGCCCATGAAGCCGCCGCCGATGATCCCGATCCGCACGCTGCTTCCTCCACGCGCCGCTACGAGCGCCTCGCTCCAAAGATGACGCGCCCCAGCCGCACGACTGTCGAGCCTTCTTCGACGGCGACGGCGTAGTCGTCCGTCATGCCCATCGAGAGTCCCTCGAGGCCGTGCGCGTGGGCCAGCTCGCGCAGCTGCCGGAAGACCGGCCGCACCTGCTCCGGGTCGTCCACGAGCGGCGCGACGGTCATCAGCCCGGCGACCGCGATGTGGCGGCGCTTCGACGCCTCGTGCAGCAGTTCCGGGAGCTGCTCCGGGGCGATTCCGTCCTTCGAGGCCTCGCGAGCCACGTTGACTTCAAGGTAGCAGGGAAGCGGGTCACGCGCCGCTGCGCCGTCGCCCTCCAGGCGATCGGCGCGCCGCTCGATCTCGTCGGCCAGCCGCGCCGTGTCGAGCGAGTGCAGGGCGGCGATGTGCGGCAGCACGCCGCGCACCTTGTTGCGCTGTAGCCGACCAATGAAGTGCCAGCGCGGGGCGAGCCCGCGCGCCTCGAGCGCCTCGGCCTTGGGCAGCAGCTCCTGCGCGCGGTTCTCGCCGATGTCGGTCAACCCGGCCGCCAGCGCCTCCTCGACCAGCGAGGGCGGATGGGTCTTGGTTACGCCGACGATCGTGACCTCGGCAGGGTCGCGGCCCGCGCGCTCGCAGGCCTCGGCGATGCGTGCGCGCACGGCGGCGAGGTTCGCGGCGATGGAGGTGGCGGCGGCGGTCATGCCGCAAGGCTACGCCCCCCGGACCGCTGGCCGCCAGACACACGACCGAAACGTAACGTTCACCGGCCCGCCACATCGCCGTCATCGCACCGTCATCCGGCCCCGCGAGACTGTGCTCAGAGGCGAAGCGGTCACTCCCGTCGGGGCCGGACGGCCTGGCGGAGTCCTCGGACCGAGCGCTGCGCTGCCTAGCACACTCCGCAGAGCTTGCAGCCCACCTCGGGAGGTGGGCAGGGGATGGTGCGGCGGACGCGCTCGTGCTTGTCCATCTCGCGCAGCAGGAAGCGCTCCGTCATGCCGACGTCGACGACGTGCCAGGGCGGGGTCTCGCCGGCCCAGGGGCGCGCGCCGTCCAGGCCGTGCTCGCGGATGGCGCGCTTGTAGCTGCCAAGCGAGGCGTCCGGCAACTCCGCCAGCATCGCCGCCAGCCGGCCGTCCGCCCTCGAGAGCACGTCGTCGATGCGCGCGGTCTGCGGGGAGTCGCTGCGCAGCTCGATGCCCGGGGCGAGGTGCTGCTTGAGGATGCCCTGGCGCGCCTTGATCACCTCGGGCGGCTGCTGTGTCTCGTACTGGTAGGCGGTCCACGGCTTCGGCACCAGCGGGCTGACCGAGAGCACCAGCCGCGTGCCGTTGCCCGCCGCGTCCAGCCGCTCCTTGATGCGGTTGCCGAGCTGGGCGAGGGCGTGGACGTCGTCGTCCTCCTCGCCGGGCAGGCCGATCATGAAGTAGAGCTTGAAGCGCGTCAGCCCGGCCTCGCCGACGAGGGCGGCCCCGTGCAGGATCTGCTCCTCGCTGACGCCCTTGTTGATCGCCTCGCGCATCCGTTCGGAGCCGGCCTCGGGCGCGACGGTGACCGTCTTCGTGCCGCCGGCGGCGAGCACGCGCAGCACCTCCGGCCGCAGGTTGTCGACGCGCAGCGAGGAGATCGAGACGCGCGCCCCCAGCTCGCCCGCGCCGACCACCAGCTCCGGCAGCTCCGGGTGATCGGCGACCGCGGCCCCGAGCAGCCCGACCCGCTCGCTGTGCTCCAGCGAGTGCTCGACGACGCCGAGCAGGTCCTCGAGCGGGCGGTAGCGCGGCGGGCGGAAGACGTAACCGGCGATGCAGAAACGGCAGCCGCGGCCGCAGCCCCGCGCGCATTCGATCAGCGTCATGTCGGACAGCTCGGTGTCGTCCGTGAGGATCGTCGAGTAGGCCTCGGTCGAGCCGATGTCCTCGACCCACTGGCGCTCGACGGGGCCGTATGGCGGGCGCTCCGGCACGTAGACGCCAGGGATGGCGGCGAGCTCGTCGAGCAGGTCGTCGCGGCCACCGTAGAGTCCGTCCTCGAACGCGCCGACGAGCGAGGGGACGATCTCCTCGCCCTCGCCGATCACGGCCGCGTCGAGGAAGGGCGCGACGCCGGCGGGGTTAGTGAGCATGCAGGCCCCGCCGGCGATCACGAGCGGGTGGCGCTCGTCGCGCTGCGAGGCCCAGAGCGGGATCCGCGCGCTCTTCAGGGCCTGCACCATGTGGAGGTAGTCGTACTCGTAGGAGAGCGTGAAGGCGATCACCGCGAAGTCCTCGAGCGGCCGTTGCGACTCCAGCGAGACGATGTGCGGGGGCCGGTCCCCGTTGCGCTTGCCCCGCTCGGGCGGATCGACGAAGGCGCGCTCGCAGACGAAGTCCGGGTACGCGTTGAAGAGCGAATAGACGGTCTGCAGGCCGAGGTTGGACATGCCGATGTAGTAGGAGTTGGGGTAGACGAGGACGACCGGGATCCGTCCGCCCCAGTCCTTTTGCACGTAGCCGCGTTCGCGGCTCAGGCGCTGGCGGGCGATGACGCGTGGATCCGGCATGTCAACGAGTCTAGCGCAGTATGTCGCTGTGCGAGGCGGCGGGCGCCTCAGCGCGGGAGGTCGAGGTCGTCGAGGTCGCCCTCGTCGTTGCCCATGTCGCGCCTCGCGACCCAGACGAGGGCGGCGGCGATCGGGATCAGCGGCAGCAGGCCGAGCAGCGGATGCGTGGTGAAGAGCACGAAGCCGGCGATCAGCAACACGAGCACGGCGGCGATGGCGAGCAGCGGCGGGATCAGCACGCCGAATGCGATGCGCGTGAGCAACAGCGTCTCGCGGCAGCCGCCGGGTTCGCCGCCCGAGGGTTCCTGGTACATGCGCACAGGATAGGCGCTCTCCGGCTTACGGCAGCGCGAGGCCGGCGAACGCCGCGATCAGCCCTCGCCTTCCTCGTCGCGGGCGGCGCGGCGCTCGGCGTAGACCATGATGCCGAGCGAGGGCAGGAAGGCGGCGAAGGCCACGAGCGAGGCGAGCACGAAGCCGCCCAGCAGCAGCAGCAGCCCGATCGCGAGCGCGAGCGACATGCCGAGGATCGAGCCGATCCGCACGACGAGCACGTAGGGCGGGAGCGTCTCCTGCATCGAGTTCGCGGCTCCTCCGCTGCGGGGCGGGACACGGTGCGGTGTTGGTCGGGGTGCGCAGATTTGAACTGCGGACCTCTGCGCCCCAAACGCAGCGCTCTACCCTGGCTGAGCTACACCCCGAGACACGCACCGTCGAGGGTGCGATCCGACGCTACGGCCCGCGCCTCGGACACGTCAAACGTCTCCGAACGGAGCCGGCGAGGGCTTACCTGCGGACTTCGCGCCAGCCTGGGCCCGCTTTGGATAAGACCATACGCCGCTTCATACGGGAAACGTTGGGTTCGATACACGATTCATACGATCTTGGGGCGAGTAGGGGCGTACGATTGATGCGCTTCGGCCTATGTCGGGGCGACTCACCACCGGCAAGACTTGGTGCCATCGGGAACGGTGCACGTGCCTCCCTGTGGCGATGCGCCATGTCTGCTTGTGGTGAGTCGGATACCGTTCACCGCAGGGGGGCATCATCACCATGAGGCGCATCGCCTTCGCGCTGGTGCTGGCGATCGCAGCGGTCGCGAGTACCGCCACCGCACAGCAGTCTGAGGTCGAGGTCCGAATCGTCGCGCAACGGCTCGACGACGGGCGGGTGGAGTTCGCCCTACAGCAGCGCGACGGCGACAGCTGGGGACCGCGCATCCTGCCGACCCGGCGCTTCTTCCCGGTCAGCAGCCGGGGGCGCTGGCTTCACTCCTCCGCGATCTCCCTCGCGGTCGCCGCTCCCGCGCCAGCGGCTTCCCCGGCGGCGCCGCTCGATCCGTTCGTGGTCCTCGTGGATCTGTGGGACGGGGTGACGTTCCTCGACGAGATGAACGACGTGGACAGGAACGCGAGCCCGGCCGCGCAGGCCGCCGCCTTCTTCGGGATTCAGGAGCGCGCCCACGACTACAGCGTCCGGCTGCTCGGCCTAGTTCCAGCCTTCGCGCCCTACGGGGCAGCGTGCGAGGCCGCGATCAGCGACATGAGCGAGGTTGCCCGCATGGACGGCTTCGTGGCCGCCTACTACTCGCTGATCTACGAGGGCTGGCCCCACGTTGACTACTTCGATGTGGTCAAGGCGTACCGCGATGCGGCCAAGGCCGCGTCCGATCGCTACTTCGACAACGCGTGGGAGTGCCGGAACGACAACCCGCTGCCTACGCCACCAGGTCGCGGTACGTGAGCACGTCCGTCGTGACGATACGCCGCAGCGTGTCGATGAAGATGCGGTCGTTCCCGCGGTTGTTGAAGCGCCACTCCAGCTCGGAGAGGTAGCGGTCCATGTGCTTCACGCTGATCTTGTGGAACGATCCGGCGATCGAGCGCTTGAACAGCGACCACACTCCCTCGATCGAGTCCGTGTGCACGTCGCCCACGACCCACTGCTCCGCGCCGTGGATGACCGTCACGTGGCGCGTGTCGTCGTCCTCGATGCCGAGGTAGGACTTCAACTCGTCGGTGTAGATCGCCTCGGCCTCGTCGCGCACGGTGCGGCGGATGAAGCCGTGGAGCGTGGTGCGCCGGACGTTCGGAATCTGCTCGAGCCGCACCTGCCCGTCGCGCTGGATCGCGCCCGCGACCCACGTCTTGTTGCCGCGGTAGCCGTGGCCCTTCCCGCGCTTCTTGCCCCCGACCAGCGTCTCGTCCACCTCGACGACGCCGAACAGCGTCGGCCCCTCGAGGGGGCGGTTGGGCATCGCCGCGCGGATGCGGTGACACAGGTGCCAGGCGGTCTGATAGGCGACCCCGAGGGTGCGCTTGAGTTGGAGCGCCGAGACGCCCTTCTTGCTCTCGCACATCAGGTAGATGGCGTTGAACCACTTGCGGAGCGGCAGGTGGGAGTCCGTGCATGATCGTGCCGGCCGTGATGGAAGTGGCCCACCATGGCGATACGTCGCTGCCGAGGGGATCGCTCGCGTTAGCCTGCCGCTGTGCCGGGCCCAGGAAGGGAGCTCATGAGGGCTTACCCTCGCAGCTCGCGCCAGCCGAGGCCCCAGAGCACGAGGGCGACCGCGAGCCCGAAGATCACCCCGACCGCCAGCGCGCCCTCGCTGCTGTCGATGTCGAGGTAGCGGTAGGCCACGCGCATCGCGGCCCAACCCCAGGCGCCGCCCGCGAACGCTCCCGAGACCAGCCACACCGCGCCGCCAACCATGCCCGCAACACCGCGCATCGCAGTCTCCTCGCCTCAGTCGCGCCGGCGCGCCGCGCCGATGATCTCGTCGAGGCGCTCGACGCCCTCCGCCTCGCACCAGGCGCGCAGCTCGTCGAGCACGCGCCAGGGCGCGGCGGGGTCGGTGAAGGTGGCGGTGCCGACCTGCACGGCGCTGGCGCCGGCCATCAGGAACTCGACGGCGTCGCGCCCGTCCATGACGCCGCCCGAGGCGATGATCGGGAGGCTGGTGACGGAGGCCGCGAGGTAGACGCTGCGCAGCGCGATCGGCTTGATCGCGGGCCCCGAGAGCCCGCCGAAGATGGTGGCGATCGCGGGCCGTCGCCGCTCGATGTCGATCGCCGTCGCGGGCACCGTGTTGATCAGCGAGAGCGCGTCTGCCCCGGCCTGCTCGCAGACCTCCGCGAAGGGCCGGATGTCGGTGACGCTGGGCGTGAGCTTGACGGCGAAGGGAAGCGTGGTGCAGCGCCGCACCTCGGCGACCACCTCGGCCGTCAGGTCGCAGTCCTGCCCGAACTCCATTCCGCCGACCTCGACGTTGGGGCAGGAGACGTTGACCTCGAGGCCGGCGACGCCGGGGACGTCCTCGAGGCGCTCGGCGAGCTGTCCGAACTCGCGCACGCTGTCGCCCATGATGTTGACGAGGACGGGCGTCTCCCAGCGCGCCCAGGCGGGGGCGAGGTCGCGGATCAGCGCACCCACGCCGACGTTCTGGAAGCCGATCGAGTTGATCATCCCGGCGGGCGTCTCGACGGTGCGCGGCTGCGGGTTGCCGCGGCGCGGCCGCAGCGTCGTGCCCTTGGAGATCACGCCGCCGAGCGCGTCGATGTCGAAGCGTCGCGCGAACTCGATGCCGTTGGAGAGGGTGCCGGAGGCAGTGAGGACGGGATTCTTGAGCAGCAGGTCCTGCTTGCCGCCGCGGCCGATGGTGAGGCTGAGGTCCATGCGCCGCCTCGCTCCGGGTCTGCTCATGATACCCGGCGCCGGGCTCGGCGGGGCGGGGGGGCGCCGGAGACGAGAACGGCGCCCCCGGAAGTCCGGGGGCGCCGCCCTGTGTCATCGCTGTGCTGTGAGGTCAGTCGACCACGAGCTCGTCCGAGAGCAGGGAGTGGTCCGGCCGGGGGAGGTGTCGGAGCCCGCTGATCGGAGTTGCGCTCAGGGTGTTCGTCTGCTCCCACATCACGTTCTCGGTAGCGTTCGCGAAGTTCCGCGTCAGCCCGCAGCGCTTGCAGACGCCGGCGCTCTCGCGCCTGCCGCTCGGGGACTCGATCACCCAGTGGTGCACGCAGGCCACGCGCGAGGTCGCGCTGGTCTGTACGTCGTTCCCGGTCTGTGCTGCCGTAGCCATCGTTCTTCTGCCTTCCCGTGGCGCCTGCGTGGTCCCCCCAGATCGCGCTCGACGCCTGACTACCCCTCGGTGTGGTCGCTGTGTGTTCGCGGTTGCACGCGGCACACCAGAGACATAACCCTACCGGTTGACGCCTCTGATGTCAACCTTAAGTGCACTAAAATGCTGTAAAACCCGATAAAGGCCTCCTTCGCCCCCGCGCCCTGCCGGCATCGCCGGCTGCGCGGCCAGGATCACGCCTCCCGCCGCTGCCCCTGAGGGAGCGGGCGGCTATACTGGAGCGCGATGCCCCGAGTCGGGGCCTCCGACCCCGTGGGGAGGCGTGACGCGATCCCGGGAACAGCCCTCGAACGAGCCCCCAGCATCCCGTTGCCTTCCCCGCTGGCGCGTCCATCCCGGATGGCGCAGATTCCGTACCTACAAGATGAAACGCTCGCGACGGCCTTTTGGTTCCCTCCAGGTTGGAGCTACTCCGGGGATTTTCGCACGAATCTGGGCCGAGAGCGAGCATTCTCAGCAGTGTGAGGACATAACGTGACAAACGCAGAGGCTGTAGTGGCCGCGCTCGCCGAGGTCCGCGATCCCGAGCTGCATCGCGACATCGTCTCCCTCAACATGGTGCGCGATGTTGCCGTGGAGGGTTCCACGGCTTCCTTCCGCCTGGTGCTGACCACGCCGGCCTGCCCGCTCCGCGAGCAGATCGACGTGGATGTGCGCGCCGCACTCGACGCCGTCCCGGGCATCGACGAGGTCGAGATCGAGTGGGACGCGGAGGTACGCGGGCAGGCGCGCCGCGAGGACGGCCCGGAGCCGGTGACGGGCGTCAAGAACGTGATCGCCGTCGCCTCGAACAAGGGCGGCGTAGGCAAGTCCACGGTCGCGACCAACCTCGCCGTCGCCCTCGCGCAGCTCGGCGCGGCGGTCGGCATCGTCGACGCCGACATCACCGGCCCCAACATCCCCACGATGCTCGGCCTCGAGCAGGGCGGGCTCGCCGAGGGCCAGCAGGGCCTGCACACCATGGAGGCCCACGGCGTGCGCGCCGCCTCGATCGGCTTCGTGCTGCCGAAGGGCACGCCCGTGGTCTGGCGCGGGCCGATGATCGGCTCGGGCGTGCGCCAGCTGGTGCACGACATCGACTGGGGCGAGCTGGACTACCTGATCGTCGACCTCCCGCCCGGCACCTCGGACGCCTCGATGTCGCTGGCGCAGCAGGTGCCGGTGGCGGGCGTCGTGATCGTCTCGACGCCGCAGCAGGTGGCGATCGAGGATGCGACGAAAGCGATCGGGATGTTCGACCGGCTCGGCGTTCCGATCTTCGGCATCGTGGAAAACATGACATCGGACATCTTCGGCCGCGGCGGGGCCCGCGAGGCGGCCGACGAGCTTGGCGTCGAGTTCCTCGGCGAGCTGCCGCTGGCGGCGGCGGTGCGCAAGTCGGGCGACGACGGCGTCCCGCTGGTCGCCGCCGCTCCGGAGTCCGAGGAGGCGCGGGCCTTCGTGGAGCTCGCGGAGCAGGTGGCGGCTCGCTGTTCGGTCCTGCAGTACGCAGGGGATGCGGGGGTAGCGGCATGAGCGCCGATCGCGCGGACACACCGGCCGCCGGCGAAGGCGCGCGCCGCCGCGGCACGCGAGGTGGCCGTGGCCGCCAGCGCGCCTCGGACGCGCCCGAGAGCGGCGAGACACTCAACGACCCGCGGATCGCAGGCCGGCGTCCGGCGAGGCCGTCGAAGGCCGAGGCCGAGGCGGAGTCCTCGCCGGCCGCCGAGACGAAGGCCGCGCCGAAGCGACGGTCGCGCGCGCGGGCGGCTCCCAAGGAGGCACCAGCCGAGGACAAGGCCGAGGCCACCGCCGAGGCTGAGGCCGAGCCGAAGAAGCGCGCACCACGGCGCCGTCGCGCGGCCGCGGCGGCCGAGGAGGCCGCGCCCGAGCCGGCGACCGCCGAGGCGGAGCCCGAGAAGAAGGCCGCTCCCCGCCGCCGCGCCAGCACCCGCAAGTCGAGCGCGGCGAGCAACGACGATGCACAGGGCGCGGCAGCCCTCGCCGAGGAGGTGCGCGCGCTTCGCGAGGCGCTGACGGCGCAATCCCAGGCGCTCGAGGCGTTGCGCGAGATGCAGGACCGTGCCGTGCGGCGGCTACGCCTCGGCGTCTTCGTGGACGTGCCGAACCTGATCTACGGGGCCGAGCGCGGCGAGGGCGCCCCGGACGGCGCGAGCGTGGACATGGGCAAGCTGCTGGCCTACCTCAGCGAGGGTCGCGAGCTGATCCGCGCGACCGCCTACTCGCCCGTCTCCGACGATCCCGGGGAGCCGGTGGAACGCCAGCGTTTCGTCGAGCCGTTCGTGCGGCACGACTACCGGATCGTGACGAAGCCGATGAAGCGCTTCCAGGACGGCTCGGTTAAGGGCAACTTCGACGTCGAGATGGCGCTCGACATGGTGACGATGGCCGACCGCCTCGACGTCGTCTCGATCGTCTCCGGCGACGCCGACTTCGCGCGTGCGGTGGAGGTGCTGCAGACGCAGGGCGTGCGCGTCGAGGTGATCGCCTTCAGCGGCAGCACCTCGATCGAGATGCGCGCCCTCGCCGACGAGTACATCGATGTCGCGACGATCCTCGACCGCGTAGGCGCGTAGCTCGGCGCTACTCCTCGTCCTCGCCCTCGTCGCGGGGTCGAGGCGGCGTTTCGCCGGGGTAGCTGGCGGAGCGCGGGCCGCCGCGGCCGCGGCCGGCGAGGGACTCGTTGGTGGCGATGGCGACGATGAAGGCGCCGCCCATCAGCCCCGCGCCAGCGCCGAAGAGCCAGCCGATGATCGCCGGCTCCGGGCTCATCACCACGCCGCCGATCAGCGCTCCGGCCACGAGGCCGCCGACGATCGGGATTAGGACGGCGAGTTGCCGAAGCATCAGTAGAGGTCGCGCAGGTCGAACATCGGGCCGTCCGTGCAGCAGAGCCGGACGCCGCCGCGCCTGGGGAAGATCGCGCAGCCGTAGCAGATGCCCATGCCGCAGGCCATCGTCTCCTCCAGCAGGGCCTGCACGGGCTTGCGCAGCCCGGAGCGCGTGAGCACCCCGAACAGCGCCTCGAACATCGGGTTCGGTCCGCAGGCGAAGGCCTGGTCGGCCCAGGGCAGCAGCCGCTCGAAGGGCGCGGTCACCAGGCCGCGCTCGCCCAGCGACCCGTCCTCCGTGGCGACGACGACCTCGACGGCCTCCGGGAGCAGCCGCGGCGGAAAGATGCCCGCCTCGCTCGCGGCTCCGAGGACGAGCGTCACCTCGCGGCCCTGCTCGACCAACTCGTCGGCGAGCCAGACGAGCGGCGCACAGCCGATCCCGCCGCCCGCGAGCAGCATGTGGTCGACGCGCTCGCGCGGCTCGAAGCCGCGCCCGAGCGGGCCGACGACGCGTACGGCGTCGCCGGGCTCGCGCCGCGCGAGCCAGTCCGTGCCGCGCCCGACGATGTCGAAGAGCAGCGCGAACTCCGGCCCGTGGCGGCCCTCGCGCAGGCGGTGGAAGGAGCAGGCGCGGCCGAGCAGCGGGTCGTCCTGCTCGCCGATGTAGGCCATCACGAACTGGCCGGGCGTCGCGTTGCGGAACTCCTCGGGCATTGTCAGCCAGAGCACGTGGGTCTCGCCGTAGAGGCGAGCGGACTCGGTGACCTCGACGACGGCGCTTCTCATGCCGGCAGCTCCGCCGCGTGGTAGAGCAGGCCGGCCGCGCCGCAGAGCACGAGCCAGGCGTACGAGGGCAAGAGCGAGCGGAGCAGCACCACGCCGCTCGCAACGAGCACGACGCCGCTGAGCGGGTTGGCCTCGAGGCTCATCAGCAGCACAACGGAGGCCCCGGCGATCGCGCCGAAGACGGCGGCGGCTAACCACTCGAAGAAAGCGCCCAAACCCACCGAAGCCGAGAGCCGGTCGAGCAGCCGCCCGAGCGAGATCGCGAACACGAAGGCCGGTGCGAAGATCGCGACCGTCGCGATCAGCGCGCCCCACCAGCCGCCCGCGGCGTAGCCGACGAAGGTGGCGGTGGTGACGATCGGTCCGGGCGTCGCCTGGCCGATCGCGATCGCGTCGAGGAACTGCGACTCGGTGAGCCAACCCTGCGCGACGGCGTCGGGCTCCAGCAGCGGGATGATCACGTAGCCGCCGCCGAAGAGCAGCGCGCCGGCCTTGAGGTGGATCAGCGCGATCGGCACGGCGTCTGGCAGGGTCACGGCGAGAGCGGGCAGCGCCAGCGGGAGCAGCGGCGCGGGGAAGGCGACGATCGCGCGCTGCAGCCTGCCGCGCAGCCCGTGCTCGCTCGCGAGCAGCGCGATCACGCCGGCGCCGAGCAGCGCGACGACCTCCCAGCGTGGCGCGAGCAGCGTGACGGCGAACGCGCCCGCCGCGAGGGCGATCGCGAGCGGGTTGCGCTGCGCCGGGCCGCGCAGCCGCCAGGCGGCGAGCGCGACGAGCACGACGACGGCGGGGCGGATGCCGGCGAACAGGTCGTCGGCGCGCGGCGTCGTGCCCCACTGGAAGTAGACCCAGGCGAGCACCGCGACGGCGAGCGCGGCGGGGAGAATAAAGGCGCTGCCCGAGGCGATCGCGCCCGGCACGCCTCGGCGGCGATAGCCGAGGTGGATTGCCATCTCGGTGGAGTTGGGGCCGGGGACGAGGTTGGTAGCGGCAAGGGCGCGCGCGAAGGTCTCGCGGTCGAGCCAGCGTCGCCGCTGCACGAACTCGTCCTCCATCATCGCGACGTGCGCCGCCGGCCCGCCGAAGGCGGTCGCGCCGAGCCGACCGAACTGCCCGAGCAGCCCCGCGAGCGAGCTGCGGCCCGGTTCGCTCCCCTGCTCCGCGCTCATGGCTGCCCGCTCCCGGCCGCCGTTGCGGCGGTGGGGAGCGCGCCCGGCCACCCCTCGATGGCGGCGACGAGCAGCGCGCGCACCGCCGGGAGGTCGCGGCAGACGGTGGTGGCGCCCGCCTCGATCAGCTGCCGCTCGCTGCGGATCTCGGTGACGCCGACGCGGACGGCGACCCCGGCGGCGAGGGCGGACTGCATGTCCTCCTCGGTGTCGCCGATGTAGGCGGCGCGTTCGCCCTCGATGCCCAGTTCGGCGAGGGCGTGCAGCAGCGGCTCGGGCCGCGGCTTCATGATGCCGGTCGTGTCGCGCCCGACGATCGGGCCGAAGTGCTCGCTCCAACCGAGGTTCGCGATCAGCGTGCGCGCCCCCGCCTCGAGCTTCGAGGTGACGATGCCGAGCGGCAGCCTCACGGCAAGGTCCTCGATCAGCTCGCCGGCGCCGGGCAGCGGCGGGGTGTCCGGCATGTAGCGCTCGTAGTAGTTCGGCAGGTAGAGCGCGTAGAGGCGCTCCGCCTCGGCCTCGTCTACGCCGATGGCGCGCCGGATCACCACCCGCATGTCCGGCCCGAAGTGCGGCATCAACTCGTCGGGGTTCGTCTCGTAGCCTTGCCCGCCGAGCGTCTCGGCGAGCGCCTCGGCGATCGAGCGCATCGAGTCGGCGAGGGTACCGTCGAGGTCGAAGAGCACGGCGTCGAGCGGCCCGGCGCGGCGCTCCGTCATCCGACGTGGCCGTCGCGGTAGGCCCCGATCGGGCGCACGTTGTAGGAGGCGGGCGAGGTGAACGCCTGGATCGAGGCGCGCGCCGTGTCCAGCGAGGTAAAGCAGGGGATGCGCATCTCGGTGGCGCTACGGCGGATGTGGAAGCCGTCGCGCAGGTGCGAGGGGCGGCCGCCCTCGAGCGTGTTGATGACCGCGCCTACGGAGCCGTCATTGATCACGTCGACGACGTTGGGCCGGCCCCGGGAGAGCAGCTTCGTCACGAAGCGAACCGGCAGACCGAGCTCGTCGCGGATCATCGCCGCGGTGCCCTCCGTGGCGAACAGCTCGCAGCCGGCGTCGTGCAGCGCGTGGACCAGCGGCACGGCCTCGGGCTTGGTGCGGTCGGCGAGCGACAGCAGGAAGGGCGTGCCGGGCGCGATCGCGAGGTCGGCGGCCATCGCAGCCTTGCGCATCGCTGCGTCGAAGTCGTGGTCCACGCCCATCACCTCGCCGGTGGACTTCATCTCGGGGCCGAGGAAGGTGTCCACGCCGACGAGCTTGGACATCGAGAAGACGGGCGCCTTCACGGCGACGAGCGAGCGCTCCGGGACGAGGCCTGATTGGTAGCCCTGCTCGGCCAGCGAATGGCCGAGCATGACGTTCACGGCGAGCGGCACCATGGGGACGCCCGTGACCTTCGAGATGAAGGGCACCGTGCGCGAGGAGCGCGGGTTCACCTCGATCACGAATACGCCGGGGCCCTGCGGGGCGGCCTCCGGCGCGACGACGTACTGCACGTTCATCAGCCCCCGCACATCGAGGGCGAGGGCCATGCGCGTCGTGTAGTCGATGATCGCCTCGCGCTGCCCGGTCGTGAGGCTCTGCGGGGGGTAGACGGCCATCGAGTCGCCGGAGTGCACCCCGGCGCGCTCGACGTGCTCCATGATCCCCGGGATCACGACGGTCTCGCCGTCGCAGATCGCGTCGACCTCCACCTCGAGGCCTTCGAGGTACTTGTCGATCAGGACCGGGCCGCTGCGCTCCTCGAGGGCGGCCGCGAAGTAGCGGACGAGCTCGTCCTCGTCCTGCACGACCTCCATCGCGCGGCCGCCGAGCACGTACGAGGGGCGCACGAGCACGGGGTAGCCGATCGCCTCGGCGGTCGGGACCGCCTCATCGAGCGTGCGGACGGCCGCGCCGGGCGGTTGCGGGATCCCGAGGTCGGAGATCAGCGCCTCGAAGCGCCCTCGATCCTCGGCGAGGTCGATCGCCTCGGCGGAGGAGCCGGCGATCGGCAGGGCGGCGAGCTGGAGGGGGCGGGCGAGGTTGACGGCGGTCTGGCCGCCGAACTGGACGATCGAGGGCGGCGCCTCGGCTCCGCCCGCCTCGTTGTCGAGCAGGTCGCGCACCGCCTCCTCGTCGAGCGGCTCGAAGTAGAGCCGGTCGGAGGTGTCGAAGTCGGTGGAGACGGTCTCCGGGTTGGAGTTGGCGAGGATCGACTGGATGCCGGCGTCGTGCAGCGCGTGCGCGGCCTGCACCGAGCAGTAGTCGAACTCGATGCCCTGGCCGATGCGAATCGGACCCGAGCCGATCACGAGCATGCGCTCGCGGGCCGGCTCGGGCTCGGCCTCGTTCTCGTGCTCGTAGGTCGAGTAGAAGTAGGGCGTGGCGGCGTCGAACTCGGCGGCGCAGGTGTCGACCATCTTGTAGACCGGGCGCAGGTCCCACTCCTCGCGCAGCGCGCGCACCTGGTTCGGCAACCGGTCGGCGAGCGTCCCGATCACAGCGTCACTGAAGCCGAGGCGCTTCGCCTCGAGCAGCAGCTGCGGCGTCAGCTCCTCGGAGAGCAGCCGCCGCTCCATGCTCACGATGCGCTCGAGGCGCTCAAGGAACCACGGGTCGACGCCCGATTCGCGGGCGATCTCGAGCGGGGTCTTCCCGCGGCGCAGCGCGGCCAGCAGCACCCAGAGGCGATCGTCGGTGGCGGTGTCCGGGCCGGGCGGGTTGTCGCCCCACTCCGGGTGCTCCCAGAGGATCGAGCGGCCGCCCATCTCCAGCGAGCGCACGGCCTTCTGCATCGCCCCCTCGAAGGTGCGGTCGATCGCCATGACCTCGCCGGTCGCCTTCATCTGCGTGCCCAGGCGGCGGTCGCCGAAGCCGAACTTGTCGAACGGCCAGCGCGGGATCTTCACGACGCAGTAGTCGAGGGCGGGCTCGAACGCGGCGGTGGTGCGGCCGGTGACCGAGTTCGTGATCTCGTCCAGCCGCTTGCCCACCGCGATCTTCGCGGCGACGCGCGCGATCGGGTAGCCCGTCGCCTTCGAGGCGAGCGCCGAGGAGCGCGAGACGCGCGGGTTCACCTCGATCACGTGGTACTCGGGCTCGTCCGCGGACTCCGCGCCCGGCCAGGGAATCACGTCGGGCCGCGGCGCGAGCGCGAACTGCACGTTGCAGCCGCCCTCGATACCCAGCGAGCGGATGATCTTCAGCGCGCTCGTGCGCAGCATCTGGTAGTCGCGATCGGAGAGCGTCTGCGAGGGCGCGATGACGATCGAGTCGCCGGTATGCACGCCCATCGCGTCGAGGTTCTCCATGTTGCAGATCATCACGCAGGTGTCCGCGCCGTCGCGCATGACCTCCCACTCGAGCTCCTTCCAGCCGAGCAGGGAGCGCTCGACCAGCACCTGCGTGATCGGCGAGGCGGCGAGCCCGCCGCGCACGATCCGCTCGTACTCCTCCTCCGTGTGCGCGATGCCGCCGCCGGTTCCGCCGAGCGTGTAGGCGGGCCGCACCACGCAGGGGAGGCCGATGCGGTCGCGCTCCGCGAGGGCGGTCTCCCAGTCCTCGACGATCACCGACTCGGGGGTGGGCTCGCCGATCTCGCGCAACATCGTGCGGAACTGCTCGCGGTCCTCCGCGAGGCGGATCGACTGCAGCGGCGTGCCGAGCAGGCGTACGCCATAGCGATCGAGCACGCCCGCCTCGGCCAGCTCGACGGCGAGGTTGAGCCCGGTCTGGCCGCCGAGCGTGGGGAGCAGCCCGTCCGGGCGCTCCGCCGCGATGATGCGCTCCAGCACCTCGACGGTGAGCGGCTCGATGTAGACGACGTCGGCGACGTCCTCGTCGGTCATGATCGTCGCCGGGTTGGAGTTGACGAGGACGGAGGTGATGCCCTCCTCGCGCATCGCCTTGCAGGCCTGCGTGCCGGCGTAGTCGAACTCGGCGGCCTGGCCGATCACGATCGGCCCGCTGCCGATGATCAGCACCTTGCGCGGCTTCTCCGCGCTGTCCGGGGTTGCGGCAGCTTCGGATGGGGTGGCGAGGCTCAGTTGTGGTAGCCCTTCCGGTAGTCCTTGCCGAAGAGAATGATCTCGGCGACGACGTCGGGGTCGGGGAAGTGGATGTCCGGGTCCGGCGCGATCCGCCCCATCTTGATGTGGCTCACCGGGTACTCGCCCAGATCGACATCGAGGAACGGCGTGATCGCCTCGATCACTCGCGCCCGGTCGCCCTCGCCGGTGAAGTAGGCGAACGGCACCTCCGGCACGTAGGGGTCGGCCTCGCCGGTCTCGATCCCGGCTTCCCGGAACACCTGGTAGACCTTCGGTACGCCGAGGGCGATCAGCCGCCGCGCCTCGCGCAGGACGAGGCCGTCGTCGACGCCCAGGTAGAGCGCGTCCTCGCTCGCCGAGACGCCGCCGATGCGGATGCTGAACGGCTCGATGCGATGCAGCCGCGGCGCGGCGTTCACGTAGAACGTCTCCACCTGCGACCAGTAGATGTCGGCGGCGCGCAGGAACCCGATCTGCAGCATCGTGAGGTGCAGGAAGCTCGCCGGTGGCAGCTCGACCTCCTCGAGGCCCTCGAGGGCGTCGAAGAGCGGCTGGATTCGCTCGGCGAGGTCCTCGTAGTCCTTGCCGACGGGCTGGAAGAAGCTGATCGCCGGACGCCAGTCGAACGACTCCTCGGCCCACAGCTCCCAGTGGCTGGCGGGCGAGCCGCTGCGCGAGCTGAACGCCTCCCAGTCCCGAGCGCGCTTCTCGGCGTAGTGCGAGGTGTCCGGGGCTGTCTGCTCGCTCACGATCACTCCTCCGCCGGCAGCACGAAGTGCGCGCCCGGGTTGGTCAGGGGCACGAGCGCCCCGATCGAGGAGAGGTAGGAGAGCGCCGGCTCGTTGTCCTCCGGCAGGCGCGCGCGGATCGCCCGGTAGCCGCGCTCGCGCGTGAAGGCCAGCGCCTCCTCCGCGAGCGCCGTCGCGTAGCCCTTGCGGCGCTCCGCCTCGCGCACCCAGGCGCCCAGCGAGCAGGCCTCCGGGGCGCCCTCGATCGGCTCGACCACGGCGAAGGCGAGCAGCCGCCCGGCGTCCTCGATGACGAAGACGGCGGCGCCCTCGTCGTCGCCCAGCCAGGCGTCGCGCACCTCGGCGGCGCTGAGCGCGCGATCGAAGGCGACCGGCTGCGGCTCCTCGATCAGCTCGGCGATGATGCCCGCGATCTGCTCGGCGTCGCCGGCGACCGCGCGGCGGCACAGTGGCCCCTGGGGCGGCTGCGACTCGGCCATCAGCGGCTCCCCTCCTCGCGCACGCTCTCGAGGAAGCGGTCGAACAGGAACTCGGTGTCGTGCGGTCCGGGCGAGGCCTCCGAGTGGTATTGGATCGTGAACAGCGGCAGCTCGCGGTGGCGCAGGCCCTCGACCGTGCCGTCGTTGAGGTGCACCTGCTCGACCTCGACGGCGGCCTCGAGCCCGTCGCCGTCGACGGCGTAGCCGTGGTTCTGCGAGGTGATGTAGACGCGCCCGGTGGGCTTGTCGATCACGGGGTGATTCGCGCCGCGGTGGCCGAACTTCAGCTTGTAGGTGGATGCGCCGAAGAGGCGGCCGATCACCTGGTGCCCGAGGCAGATCCCCATCAGCGGCGTGCGCCCCACGAGCCCTCGCGAGGTCTCGACGACGTGATCGAGCAGCATCGGGTCGCCCGGTCCGGGCGAGAGCAGCACGCCGTCCGGGCCGTGCGCCAGCACGTCCTCGGCGCTCGCCGTGCTCGGCACGGCGGTGACGCGGCAGCCGCGCCGGCGCAGGTGCCGCATGATGTTGCGCTTCACGCCGAGGTCGACGACGACGATGTGCGGGCGCGGCCCGGCGCCGTTCTCCGTGCCCTCGCCGAACTCGTAGGGGACCGGGGTGGAGACCTCGGCCACGTAGTCCTCGGTGCCGTACAGGGGCTCGCTGTGCAGCCGCGCCAGCGCCTCGGCGGGCGACTCGTCGCGCGTGATCGTGCCCATCACCACGCCGTGCGAGCGCAGGTGGCGCGTGAGCGCGCGCGTGTCGATGCCCGCGATGCACGGCACGCCCGCCGCCTCCAGGTACTGGCCGAGCGTCTGCGTGCTGCGCCACCGCGAGGGCAGGTCGGTCAGCTCGCGCACGACGAAGCCGCGCACCTGGAGCCGCGCGCTCTCGTCGTCGGTGTCGTTGACGCCGTAGTTGCCCTGGATGGGGTAGGTCATGGTCAGGATCTGGCCGCCGTAGGAGGGGTCGGTGAGCGCCTCCTGGTAGCCGGTCATCGAGGTGTTGAAGACCACCTCGCCGGTCGCGGTGCTGGGCGCGCCGAAGCCCTGGCCCTCGAAGACGCGGCCGTCCGCGAGCACGAGCCGGGCCGGCGGGCGTTCGCTCACAGCGCGACCCCCTCCAGCGCGTGCACGACGCGGCCACCGTAGACGGTCGCCAGCACGCGGCCGCGCAGCTCGCGGCCGGCGATTGGCGTGTTCCTGCCCATCGAGGCGAAATCCTCGGGCGTGACGGTCCAGGTCGCGTCCGGGTCGAGGATGGCGACGTCGCCGACGGCGCCGGGGGCGAGCGTCCCGAGGCCCTCGAGGCCGGGCCGGCTGTCGAGGCTCCAGGCACGGACGGGCCCTGCCGTGAGCCGTTCGATCAGCGCGGTCAGCTCGATGCTGCCGTCGTGGACCAGGCTCATCGAGAGGCCGAGGGCGGTCTCCAGCCCGCTGATCCCGGCATCCGCGAGGTCGAACTCGATCTCCTTGTCGGAGACGGCGTGGGGGGCGTGGTCGGTCGCGATCGCGTCGATCACGCCGTCGCGCAGCGCCTCGGCGCAGGCGGCGACGTCGCTGTGCGAGCGCAGCGGCGGGTTCACCTTCGCGTCCGAGTGGTAGCCGATGCTGCGGTAGCCGTTCGCGCCGTCCCCGTTCGCCGCGTGCGGCTCCGGGGATGCGAAGCCCACCTCCTCGTGGGTGAGCGTGAGGTGGTGCGGCGTCACCTCGGCGGTGACGTGCGCGCCGCGCTCGCGGGCGGCGCGGATCAGCGCCACCGAGCCGGCGGTCGAGACGTGGGCGATGTGCAGGTGCGCGCCGGTCAGCTCGGCGAGCGCGATGTCGCGCGCAACGAACGTCTCCTCGGCGCTCGCCGGGCGGCCGCGCAGCCCGAGCCGGGTCGCGACCCAGCCCTCGTGCATCTGCCCCTCGTGCACCAGCGCGGGATCCTCGCAGTGCTGCGAGATCGGCAGGCCGAAGGCGCCCGCGTACTCGAGGGCGTGGCGCATCAGCCGTGCGTCGGCGACGGCGTCGCCGTCGTCGGAGAGCGCGACGACGCCGGCCTGCGCCAGCTCGCCCGCCGGGGCGAGCTCCTTGCCGGCGCGATCGCGCGTGATGCAGCCGAGGGGCAGCACGCGCACGGCGGCGTGCTCCTCGGCCTGGCGCAGCACGGACTCGACGGCGGCCCGACGGTCCAGCGGCGGGTCCGTGTTGGGCATCGCGCAGACGGTGGTGAAGCCCCCGCGCGCGGCGGCCGCGGTCCCGCTGGCGATCGTCTCCTTGTACTCGAAGCCGGGCTCACGCAGGTGCACGTGCAGGTCGACGAAGCCGGGCGTCACCACCAGCCCCGTCGCGTCGATGCGGTCCGCCTCTATCACCGCGTCGCCCTCGTTCGGCCCGACGCGGGCGACGCGCCCGTCGACGATCACCACGTCGGCGATCCCGTCGCGCCCGAGGGCGGGGTCGATCACGCGGCCGTTGTGGATGGCGAGCGTGCTCACGATGCGCCCTCCCCCGCGCTCGCGTCCGCGGCGTCGCGGCCCAGCGCCAGCAGGTAGAGCAGCGCCATGCGCACCGCGACGCCGTTGGTGACCTGCTCCTCGATCATCGAGCGGCCGCCGCCGGCGACCTCGCGGGCGATCTCGATGCCCTCGTTCTTGGGGCCGGGGTGCATCAGCAGGTGGTCGGGGTGCGCCCGCGCGAGGCGCTTCGCCGTGACCTGGTAGTGCAGCGAGTACTCGTGCAGCGAGGGCAGCAGCCCGCCCTCCTGGCGCTCGCTCTGCAGGCGCAGCGCCATCACCACGTGCGCGCCCTCGATCGCGCGCTCGATGTCCGTCTCGACCTCGACGTGGGGCAGCGCGGACTCGGCGTGCTCGGGGCGGTCGCCGGGGCGCAGGCCGTGCGGCAGCAGCGTGGGCGGCCCGCAGACGACGACCTCCGCGCCCATTGCCGCGAGGCCCCAGAGGTCCGAGCGGGCGACGCGCGAGTGCGCGATGTCGCCGACCATGACGACGCGCTTCCCCTCGAGGCCTCCGAAGTGGCGGCGCATCGTGTAGAGGTCGAGCAGCGCCTGGGTGGGGTGCGCGTGCGCGCCGTCGCCGGCGTTGACGATCGCCGCGTCCGTGTGCCGCGCGGCGAGGTAGGGCGCGCCCGACGAGGCATGCCGCATCACCAGGATGCCGGCGCCCATCGCGCGCAGCGTGCGCACCGTGTCGATCAACGACTCGCCCTTCTGTACCGAGGAAGTGCTGGCGCTGACCGAGAGCACGTCCGCGCCCAGCACCTTACCGGCCAGCTCAAACGAGGCGCGTGTGCGCGTCGAGGGCTCGTAGAAGAGGTTGACGATCGTGTGCCCACGCAGCGCCGGCACGCGCGCGATGCGCCGCTCCAGCACCTCCGCCATCCGTCCGGCGAGATCGAGCACGGTGACGATCTCGTCGGCCCCGAAGTCGTCGAGGTCCAGCACGTGGCGGTGGCGCCAGGGGCCCGGCTCGGGCGCGGCGGCCAGCGGCTCGCCGCTCCCGGGGAGCAGCGGCGCGGCGCTCGCGCCGGAGGTCTCGTGTGTCTCGGTGGTCACGGTCTATCCCTTCCGGGGATCCGTCGGGCCCCCTCCCTCGGGGGACTGGAGCGGATGCGCTCGGCGCGCGTTCCGGCCCCCTCTCCCTGGGGAGAGGGCGGGGGTGAGGGGGAGGACTTCCGCGCGCCTCCGAACGCCCCGATGGCGCTGCCGGTCTCCGGATTCGCCCGCCCCCGGACCCACACCCCAGGGGGGGGGGGGCCGGCGGGGCAGTGGTGGGGGGGACAGGGGT
>VXMT01000101.1:0-4003 GCA_009840965.1 Chloroflexota bacterium | reverse complement strand
CCCTCACCCTGACCCTCTCCCTCGGGGAGAGGGGACCGGAGGGACTGTGCTCGGTGGTCACGGTCTATCCCTTCCGGGGATGACGACGACGGCGTCGCGGCCGTCGACCTCGTCGAGCAGCACCTGCACCTGATCGCCGCGAGCGGTGGGGATGTTCTTGCCGACCACGTCGGCGCGGATCGGCAGCTCGCGGTGACCGCGGTCGATCAGCACCGCGAGGCTCACGCGGTGCGGGCGTCCGAAGTCGTTGAGCGCGTCGAGGGCGGCGCGCACGGTGCGGCCGGTGAAGAGCACGTCGTCGACGAGGACGACGTTGCGGTCCTCGATGTCCGGCAGCTCGCTGCTGCGCGGCACGCTGCGCAGCCCGCGCGAGGCGAGGTCGTCGCGGTGCAGCGTGATGTCGAGCCGGCCGATTGGCGGGCGCTCGCCCTCGAAGCCGCCGATCAGGTCGGCGAGGCGCTCGGCGAGGACGGCGCCGCGGCTGGGGATGCCGACGAGCACGAGCTGGTCGAGCCCGCCGTTGCGCTCGACGATCTCGTGGGCGAGGCGGCGGGTGGTGCGCCCGATGCCTTCGGCGTCGAGCAGCGGCCCGCCGCCGCGTGCGGCCGCGAGGTCCTCGCTGCGCGCGTGCTCAGCCTGTTCCGTCGGGTCAGCCAATGGAAGGGCTCCGCGATGGAGTGGGGAGCTGCTGGTGGGCAAAAAAAGCCCCTCCGCGTTCCGGGGAGGGGAAACGAGGGTGGGACGGCGCGCGTCCCGGTACCGCGAACGTCAGAGCATTCATCTGCTGCGTCCTTCCCGGCCTCGCGGGACCGGATTAAAGAGCGCCTGCGACTGCTGCCGCGCATCGTACCACCTGACGCCGTCAGCGCCCAATGGTCTTGCCAGGGCGCGGCGGCTCGCTACTGGTCGTCGCGCTGCTCGCGCAGGAAGCGCTCGAGCTCGTCGACCATGTCCTGGGCGTCCGGGAGGCTGGCGGCGCCGCCTGCGGCGGCTTCGTCCGCGGCGGCCTCTTCCTCTTCTTCCTCGAGCTGCTCCTCGATGCGGCGCGCGTACTCGGCCATCTCCGGGTTCTTCGCGATCTCGGCTCCCACCTGCGCGTCGAAGCGGGCGGCGAAGACCTCCAGGTCGTGCAGGCTCAGGTCGAGGCTCAGGCTGGCGTTGAGCTGCTCGAGGATGGCGAGCGCGCCCTTGGGGTTGGGCGAGGCGTTCACGTAGTGCGGCACGTTCGCCCACATCGAGGCCGTGCGGTAGCCGGCGTCGCGGAGGCGGTTGTTGAGCACGCCGACGATGCCGGTCGGGCCCTGGTAGCCGGTCGTGCGCGGCGGTTCGAGGCCAAGCTGCTCGCGCAGCCCGGCGTCCTCGGAGCTGCCGGAGACGCGAATCGGGCGCGAGTGGCTCGCCTCGGCGAGCAGCGCGCCGAGCGTGATCACGGTGTCGATGCCGAGCGTCTCGCAGCACTCCATGATCGTGTCGGAGTAGGCGTGCCAGGAGAGGTGCGGCTCCACCCCCTCGAGCAGCACGATGTCCTGCGCGTCGCCCTCGCGGCGCCGGGCCGAGAACTGATTCGACGGCCACTCCAGCACGCGCTCGCCGTTCTCCAGCTTCACCTTGGGGCGGGCCTGCGTGAAGTCGTAAAAGTACTCCGGGTCGATGTGGGCGAAGGCCTTCGCGCGCCAGCGCCGCAGCATGAAGCGGATCGCGCCCGTGGCGGATTCGCCGGCGTCGTTCCACCCGGACCAGGCCGCGATCAGGATCGGCCGGTCCAGTTCCTGGCTCTCTTCGAAGATGAGGTGTGTCACGAGGGCAGGATAGTCCCTCGCCGGACGAGCGCACAGTCCCACCCGCTATTGACACTGCGCCGCGCCCTTCGCTACGAACTGACGGGCCGTCGTGGGTGCGAGTGCAGAGGAGTGACGCGATGAGCGATGACTGGACGCAGGCGTGGCAACCGACGGTCGATGTCGTCGGGCAGGACTTCTCCGGCGGCGTTGAGTCGACCGCCGTCGACGAGATCGAGCGCGCCACGATCCGCCGCTACTGCGAGCCGCTCGAGTTCTCGTGCCCGCTGCACTACGACGAGGAGGTCGCGAAGGCGCACGGCTACCGCGGCATCCTCGCGCCGCACAGCGGCGTCTCCTCGACCTGGATCGACATCGGCCTCTGGCGGCCCGGCCAGGGCACGCGCTACCCGCTGGCGCACCCGCATGTCGACATCCCGAGGGCACGCGGCCCGGTGATGCCGCAGCCGCCGGAGCCGCCGACCACGGCCGGCTTCGCCACGGACATCGAGATCGAGTACCACGAGCCGCCGGTCGTCGGCGATCGGCTCACGGTGAAGGGCCGCAAGCTGATCTCCTGCCTGCCGCGCGAGACGCGCGTGGGCCGGGGCGCGTTCACGATCTGGGAGCGCCAGGTCGTGAACCAGCACGGCGATCTCGTCGCCGTGCTGCGCAACGGCGGCTACCGCTACGTCGCCTTCGACACCCCTCGGCCCTCCGCCTCGGCGCCCCCGCCTCTCGAGGAGGACGAAGAGCCGGAGGAGGAGGATCTGCTGGCGATCCGCAACGTCGACGTCGGCGCAGTAGACGAGATCGACTGGTCGCAGCAGCGCTACTTCGAGGACGTGGAGGAGGGCGACGCCGTCCCGCCGATCACGATCAACGTCACGATCGCGCGCCTCGTCGTCGAGGCGGGAGCGAACCGCGACTTCAACCAGATCCACCACAACAGCCCGGTCTCGATCGCAACCGGCGCGCCGGAGATGTACGCGAACAACGGCTTCATCCAGGGCTGGTGGGAGCGCTGCGTGCGCGAGTACGTCGGCCTCGCGGGCCGCTTCAAGAAGACCGGCCCGTTCCGCATGAACATCTTCAACGTCGTCGGCGAGGCGGTGACCACCTCCGGCGAGGTCAAGCGCAAGTGGGTGGAGAACGGCGAGCACCTGGTCGAGCTCGAGATCCGCTCGCAGATGTCGCAGGGCACCTCGGTCGGACCGGGTGCGGTAGTCGTGAGCCTGCCCTCGCGGGCCGCGTCCTGAGTCCGGCGTGCGCATCGGCATCCTCAGCGATACGCACGTGCCCGAGGCGCCGCGGATCTTTCCGGAGATCCTCGAGGCGCTCGACGGCGTGGACCTGATCTTCCACGCGGGCGATCTGGTGGTGGCGCGCGTGCTCGACGAGCTGGAGCAGATCGCGCCGATCTACGCGGCCGAGGGCAACCACGACCCGCACCTCAAGGACGACCCGCGCATCGAGAAGGTGCACTTCCTGGAGCTGGAAGGGTTCTCGATCGCGCTGTTGCACATCTTCGAACCGCTCAACTGGGACCTGCAGCGGCTGCTCAACCAGTACCTGGGCGGCGCGCGGCCGGACATCATCGTCTGCGGCGATACGCACTACGAACGCATCGACTGGCTCGAGGAGATCCTCGTGGTGAATCCGGGCAGCGCGACGCTGCCGCGCAACATGAGCCCGCGGCTCGGTCACGTCGCCTATCTCACCCTCGAGGCCGGCAAGCCGCCCCAAGCGGAGATCGTCGATCTCGCTGCCGACGACTGGCGCGAGCGGGTACAGTGGATCGCCGCAACGGGCTGATCCCGGCAGCCGTCGCGGTGTTCAATCGATCGCCGCGCTGGTAGGGTGGATCTCCGGGATCGACGGGGCCCGATCGCGGGCAGTTGCCCGCCACCCGGACCCCGGAACGCGTGCTTCCGTTTCCTCGAACGAGCCCGCGCCCACGGAGGACTCCGATGCTCGGCCGCGTCGGCCTGTGGTGCTTCCGTAACCCACGCAAGACGGTCGTTGGCTGGGCCATCCTCCTCGTCGCGGTCGCCGTCGCTTTCCTCGTCGTCGGCTCGCGCTTCGACTCCGAGTACGACGCGCCCGCTTCCGACAGCCGCGAGGGGCGCGAGGTGCTCAAGGAGCACTTCGGCGAGCTCGCCGGGCGGGCCAACGGCGCCATCGTCTTCCGCGCCGAAGCGGGCGTGCACGACCCGGAGGTGCGC
>VXMT01000115.1 GCA_009840965.1 Chloroflexota bacterium | reverse complement strand
CAGGGGTGGAGGTCGCGGGGCACGGTCGCACGCCCGAGCGGCTCCTCCTCCGGCCAGGCGCCGCTCCGGGCCGTGTGCGCGAGCACCTCGCGGAGCGAGAGCCAGGGCGAGCCGGAGGCCGTGCGCCAGACGCGCGCGTCGAGGCCGGAGGCGACCGCGTCTCGCTCCAGCGCGAGGAAGGCGGGTGCGGACGCCGCCGCCATCAGCCGCGCCGTGTGGCGCAGCCGCACGGCATCGGGGACGAGCAGCAGGTGCGCGCCCGGGCGCGGTCCCTCGCGAAGCCGCCAGAGGCGCTTGGCGAAGGCCGTGCGGTCGGCGGTGCGGCCCTCCCGCACGACGAAGAGGCTGCGCCCGTCCGGGAGGGCGATGGCGGCGTCCATGGGAGCCGCCCGGTACCAACGGAAGCGCAGCGGCCAGGAGGCCTCCGTGATCGCCGCCGTCAGCCGGTAGATGGAGGCCACGCCGTCGAGCCGCTCCAGCAGGAGCCGCCGCCAGTGCGCCGTGAGCGGGCGCGAGCGCAGCAGCTCGCCGAGGCCGACGTCCTCGTCGGCGGCAAGCCGGCGCAACCCGGCGCGGGTGAGGGAGTAGCGCCGGGTCGGCGCGAGCAGCTCCGAGGCGTGGGGCAGCGGGGCGACGAGCTCCGCCTCCTCCAGCGCCGCGCAGGAGGCGTAGACCGCCCCTCGCGACCAGCCGGAGACGGCGGCCGCCTCCAGCCGGTCGAGGAAGGGCATCGCGCCGAGCAGCCGCAGCAGCTCGCGCTCGACGCTCACGCGGCGTCCTCGCCGGAGTCGCCGCCGGGGGGCTGGCGCTTGCTGCGCTGCCGGTTCCCGCGCGGCTCCTTCGGGGGCTGGTCGCCGGGGTCATTGCGCTCCGCTTTGCCGGACGACCCGGCCTTCTTGTCGTCCTCCTCCGCCATCTGGTCGAGCCAGAGGTCGACGCGCCTGCGGCCCTCGGCGCGCTGCGCGGCGATCTCCTCCTCGGTGAGCAGGTAGGCGGACGCCTCCTCGCGGATGCGCTCCGCCGTCGCGGGGCTCCCGCCGTCCGGCTTGAGCACCTCCATCGAGAAGGCGGGCGCGCGCTCCGTGCCGACCGTCGCGCGCACGTAGGCGTGATGCACGGGCAGGGAGACGACGTCCTCCTCGGAGACGCGGTCGCGGTCCAGCTCCCAGACGAGCTGGCGCGCGTCCGAGCCCGCGACCTGGAAGACGGCGAGGCAGCCGATGTTGGCGAGCAGGGTGTCCCTCATCGTGGGCGAGAGGTCGTCGAGCTTCGCCAGGCTCTGCGTCGCGAGCACGAGCGAGGCCCCGAACTTACCCAGCTCCGAAAGCATCGACTCGTAGTCGACGCCCGGCATCGACTGCATCTCGTCCACGACCACGAGCGCGCCGCGCCGCTGCTCCTGGGGCAGCTCGCCCTGCTCGCGGATGACGGCGTCGGCGAGGTTGAGCACCGACGCCCCGACGAGGGCGGCCACGTCCCTGCCGGCTACAGCCTGCGCCGTCGAGACGAGGAGCACGCCGCCGTCGAGGATCGTCCGGCGCAGGTCGATGGTGGAGCGGGGCTGGCCGAGGATGGCGCGCGCCCGCTTCGAGGAGGCGTAGTAGGAGAGCCGCGTCTGCACGGGCGCCAGCGCGTCCGCGCGGTACTCCCGGCGCCAGCCCTTGAACTCGCGCTCCCACCAGTCGAGCAGGAACTCGTCCGCAACCCGCTTCAGCACCAGCGTGCGGAAACGGTCGTCGGAGAGCAGGCGCAGCCCGTCGAGGATCGTGTACTGCTCCTCGGCGGCGGTGGCGGGGTGGGCGTTGTGCTCGTGCAGGGTCTTCACGACCTGCTCGAGGATCGACTGCATGCGCGGCCCCCACTGCTCCCAGAGCCCGCGCGCGACGCGCACGACCGAGTCGGCCGTGCGGTCGCGGTCGCTGAAGACGCGCGTGTCGAGGAGGTTGATGCCGGGGTAGCCGCGCTCGCCGGCGAGGTCGAGCAGGCGCACCTGCCCCACCAGGGACTCCGGCACCTGCCGGAGGATGTCGGCCACGAGGTCGGCGTGGGGGTCGACGACGATGATCGCGTCGCGGTCGCGGCCCGCCGCCTTCTCGCGGAGCTTGTGGGCGACGTCGTGCTCCATGAGCGTCGACTTGCCCATGCGCGTGCGCGCCACGTAGAGGTGGTGGCGGCGCAGCAGGTCCTCGGGGAAGCGGATCTCCTTCGCGCCGCCGGCCGTGGTGCCCACGAGCGCGCCGCCCTTAACGGCGCGGGCCTGGGGGATGAGCACCCTCGCCCCCGAGCGCGCGACGAGCGGGGTCTCGTCCTTCGCCCCCGGCGGATGCCAGAGCGCCGCGACCTCGCGCACGCCGAGCACGCCGCGGCTGCGCAGGAGGCCCGCCGGGGCGGGATGCAGCGCGGCGGGGGTGGTGGGGAGGACGGGCCGCACCTTGCCTGCGTGCAGGCGCGCGCCCGCCGGGTGGTCGTAGTGGCGATAGGCGGCCGCCACGGGCTCCAGCAGGTCGTGCGCCCGCTCCTCCGCGCCGCCGGGCGGGAGCACCGCCGTGACCTCGATCTCCGCCTCGAAGGCGAGGCGCGAGACCTTCTCCTCGATCAGGCGCGGGTCGAAGACGCGGTTGCGCGAGGCCTGCCAGC
>VXMT01000196.1 GCA_009840965.1 Chloroflexota bacterium | reverse complement strand
GTCCGGCTCCCTCCCCCCTCGCGGGGGAGGGCGGGGGGTGAGGGGGAGCGGGCGCAGCCCGCCCATTGAGGCAGCAGTCCGGCCGGCGAGCCTGGATTCCGGCTTTCGCCGGAATGACACGGGAAGGCGAGCCGGAGTGACGGGAAGGGGCGCGCGGCACGGCGCGATCGTGACGGCGGCAGGGGCTACCCTCGGACCGTGACCACGACGCCCGGCCCTCCCGCCGAGCCGTGCGAGCCGACGATCGCGGCGGCGGCCCGCGCGGCCGAGCCGCCGCCGTTGTTCACGCGCAACCTGCTGCTGCTCTGCACCGCCGCTTTCTTCCAGATGTTCAGCTTCCAGATGCTGCTCCCGGTGATGCCGCTCTACCTGCTCGACATCGGCGGCAGCGAGGGGCAGGTGGGGCTGATCCTCGGCGTCACCGCCGGGACGGCGCTGCTCTTCCGCCCGCTGACCGGCTGGGTCGCCGACCGCTACGGGCGCAAGCCGCTGCTGCTTGCCGGGAACATCGACTTCGCGCTCTCGATGGCCCTCTACCCGTTCGCGCGCGCCGTCGCGCCGCTGCTCGGCGTGCGCTCGCTGCAGGGCGCGGGGCTCTCCGCCGTCAGCACGGCCGGCAGCACCATGGTCGCCGACCTCGCGCCCCCGCAACGCCGCGCCGAGGCGATGGGCGTCTACGGCGTGGCCGTCAACACATCGAGCGCGATCGGGCCGCTGCTCGGCGCCACGATCGCCATCGAGGCCGGCTTCAACGCCGTCTTCGTCGTCGCCGGGTCGGTCGCGGTCATCGGACTCGTCCTCACCTCGCGCCTGCCCGAGCCGCCGCACCCCGCGGCTCCCGAGGGCGGCGCGCGCTTCACGCTGATCAGCCGCGACGCGCTCTTCCCGGCATCGATCGCGCTCTGCCTCTTCCCGCCGATCGGCGTCGTCCTCTCCTACGTCGCCGTCTTCGCGGACGCCGAGGGGCTGGGCAACCCCGGGCTCTTCTTCCTGCCCTACTCGCTGACGCTGATCGTCGTGCGCGTGCTCGCCGGGCGGCTCGCCGACCGTTACGGGCGCATCCCGGTGCTGCTACCGGCGATCATGGCCTTCGTCGCGGCGCTGCTCGTGATCGCCTCGGCGAACCACGTGCTCGTCCTGCTGCTCGGCGCGCTCCTGCTCGGCGTGGGCTTCGGCATCTCGCACCCCACGATCCTCGCGATGGCGGTCGACCGCGCGCCGACGGGGCGCCAGGGCGCCTCGATGAGCACGCTGATCGGCGCGTTCGACATCGGCATCGGCGGCGGGTCCGCCCTCGCCGGCCTGTTCGTTGCCTTCGCGGGGCTGCGCGGCGTCTTCGTGTTCGCGGCGGTCGCGCCGCTGATCGGCGCGCTGCTGATCGCCGCTGCACTGCGCCGCGGCCGCTGAGGCCGGGGCGCCCGCGCTCAGGCCGCGGCATCGACCTCGGCGCAGGTCGGGATCTGCTGCAACTCGGAGACGATCTCGCGTACTTGCGCCTCCTCGTCGGGGTTGCGGGGCTCCACCTCGAAGTTCACGGCGGTGGCGAGTCCCGTGAACTTCTCGCGCATCTCCGAGGCGATCTCGTCCCAGCTGCCGATCGCGCAGAACTCCTCCAGCATCTCGTCGCTCACGCGGCTCGGCATCACGTCCCAGCGGCCCTCGATCGAGAGGCGATGCAACTCGGCCGCCGTCTCCTCCAGCCCGTGCAGCGCGAGGATGCCGTGATACGAGCGCGTCGAGGAGTAGAAGGCGACGCGGCGGCGGGCGACCTCGCGGGACTGCGCGAGCTCCTCCTCGTCGCGGCCGGTGACGATGAAGCCGCCCGAGCGCACCATCAGCCCGGCGTGGTCGCGGCCGGCACGGCGCGCGCCCTGGAAGACGCGCGGCAGCACCACCTCGCGCTGATGGCGGAAGCTGCTTACGGGATGCACGGCGATGCCGTCGCAGAGCTCGCCGGCGAGGCGCGAGTTGTAGGGGTTCACGGCCGAGATCACGATCGGGATGTCGGGATGCTCGATCGGGCCGGGATCGAAGTCCGGGTTGGTCAGCGTGTAGCGGTAGTACTCGCCCTCGAAGTCGGGGCGAGCGCCGGTCTGCCAGCAGCGCCAGATGGCGCGGATGCAGCGGATGTAGTCGCGCAGCCGCGGGCCGGGCGGCCCCCACGGCACCGAGAAGCGCCGCTCGTTGTGCCCTTTCACCTGCGTGCCCAGCCCCAGCACGAGGCGCCCTCCCGAGTAGCGCGCGAGGTCCCAGGCCATGTTCGCCGTGATGTAGGGCGCGCGCGGGAAGGCGATCGCCACCGAGGTGGTGAAACGCACTCGCTCCGTGTGCTCCGCCACCAGCGTCAGCGGCAGGAACGGGTCGTGCTTCGACTCCGTCGTGGCGATCAGGTCGTAACCGAGATCCTCGAGGGCGCGCGCCTTTGCGGGCACGTCGTGCAGGTCCAGGTTGCGCAGCGCGTGCCAGACCATCATCGGCATCGGTTCACCGCCATCCTCGAATCAGGCTGTTGCGGGCGGATTGTAGCGCCGCGGGGGCGCGTCCCGATTGACGGTCGCGGGCGCGGGGGCTTCAATGATCCACGGGCCTCGCGCCCGCCAGAGCCGGTGTAGCTCAGAGGTAGAGCAGCTGTTTCGTAAACAGCAGGTCGAGGGTTC
>VXMT01000169.1 GCA_009840965.1 Chloroflexota bacterium | reverse complement strand
CCAGCTCCCGCTGCGCCGGCGAGACCGCCTGGGTCGCCATCTCGTGCGGCGACGACGCCCAGCGCGAGGCGCGCGTGGCCGGGCTCGAGGAGCTCGGCGCGCCCTCAGCGGATGCCCGGGATCCGCAGGCGCTCGACGCGCTGCTCGCGGGGCTCTGCCTCGAGCGCGAGCCCTCCACGCTCGAGCAGCAGCTCCGGCCACGGGGCGTTTCCTGCCAGCGCGTGACGCGCCCCCGCGACATCGACGCCGACCCGGTGCTCGCCGCCCGCGGCTTCCTGCAGTGGCTCTACCGCGATGATCTCGGCACCTACCCCGTGTACAGTGCGCCCTGGCTCGTCAACGGCCGGCGCCCTCCGATCACCCATCCGCCGGCCGAGATGGGCGAGGACAACCGGTACGTATTCGCGGAGCTGCTCGGGAAGGGCGAGGCGGAGATCGCCGAGCTGGAGCGCGCGGGCGCTGTTGGCGACAGGCCGCTCGTCGGCGCCGAGCTCGGCTTCCGGCCGACCCGCTCCTAGGGGCGGAGCGACGCGGGTATCGCGAGCGATGGTGAGCGGCGCGTGAGGGGCGGCAGCGTCCGCCGGCGCCTCGGAGCGGGGTGAGGAGAACGAGATGAACTACGGGGTGACGCTGGCCGCCGTGCCGGGCTCGAAGCTGCGCGGCGTCTACGCCAGGAAGGCGCAGGAGGCGGGCTTCGACTCCGCCTGGACCGACGACAATCCCGCCTCCGACGGCATCGTGCACATGTCGGCGATGTGCGCCGCCGCCCCCGGGATCCGCGTCGGCTCCGGCATCCTCCGCGCCTTCCTGCGCAACCCGGTCACGGTCGCCTCGTCCTACCTGACGATGAACGCGCTGACCGATCGCGGCGTCATCCTCGGGATCGCGACCGGCACCAAGCTCCAGAACATGTACCAGTACGGGATCGACGTGCCCCGGCCCATCCACCGGCTGCGCTCGGTGATCTCGATGGTCAGGTCCTTCTGGTCGTCGGTGGAGGCGGGCGAGACCTTCCGCTGGGAGGACGAGTACTACCGGATCCGTGGCATCCGCGCCGTCCGCTCCGACCGCGCCGTGCTCCGGCCGATCCCGATCTGGATCGCCGCCGTCAACGAGAACATGCAGCGCTTCGCCGGCGAGGTCGCCGACGGCCTCTGCGGCCACCCGACGGTCGGCTCGGACTACCTGCGGGACGTGGTGCGGCCGAACATCGACGCCGGCCGCGCGAAGAGCGGCTACGACGCGCCGTTCGAGTTCGGCGTCTGGGCGACGACGGTCGTCCACCCGGACAAGAAGATCGCGCGCCATCTGGCGGGGCAGACCATCGCCAACTACCTCTCGACCAAGAGCTACCAGGGGATCCTGGAGTACTACGGCATCGGCGATCGCTACGAGGCGATCCGCAAGGCCGTGCTCACCGATCGCGACCTCGACCGCGCCTCGCGGTTGATAGGAGACGACGTCATCGATCGCATCGCCATCACCGGCCCCGCCGACGAGGTGCGCGAGGAGCTCACGAAGCGCTACGTGGGGGTGGCCGACCACGTCATCGTCGCCTCCGGGGGGAGCCTCGGCGAGACGCCCGAGGATCGGCTGCGGACGATCGATGCCGTGGTGAGAGCACCGCTTGAGTGATAGTATCCGGCCATCCGGGGCCGGCGGGGGTGCCGTCCATCGGCGAGCGGTGCCCGCTCTCGTCCGGCCGCGGTGGCAGAAGGCGTCGACCCGGGCCTCCGGGTGCGCCGGAGGAGTAGGGGCAGCGGGCCCGACGCGGGCCGCAAAGGGGGGTATATGGCTCTGTACGGCGTCGATCTGAGCAACATGGAATCCGGCATCTTCGAGCTGCGCGACAACATCGCGGTGGTCACGCTCAACCGGCCGGAGGCGCTCAACTCGCTCAACACCGCGATCCACCGCGACATCGTCGCCTGCTGGGACGAGATCAACCGCAACGACGAGATCCGGGCGGGGGTCGTCACCGGCTCCGGCCGCTTCTTCTGCGCCGGCCGCGACATCAAGGAGTTCGTCGGCACCTACGGCGCCGGCGAGGCGCAGGCGCTTCGCCCGATCGACGACCCGGACCACGAGATGTTCGGCGTGCTCGCCAACCACTACCACGTCCGCAAGCCGCTGATCGGCGCGCTCAACGGCTCCGCGGTCGGGGGCGGCCTCGAGGTCGCGATCATGTGCGACATGATCGTGATGGCGGAGGATGCCTACATCGCCGACCTGCACGCGAAGATCAACGTGGGCGGCATGGTCTCGATGAACACCTTCATGCCGCCGATGATCGCCCGCGAGCTCACCATGACGGACCGGCGCTTCACGGCGCAGGAGTGCCACATGTGGGGCTTCGCCAACTACGTCGTGCCGAAGGACCAGGTCCTCGAGAAGGCGATCGAGGTCGCCGAGGCGACGGCGCGCATGGGCCCGGACTCGATCCAGCGCCTGAAGCAGGGCTCGATCGATCTCCAGCTCGCCTCGGGGAACATTGCCGGGCCGGAGCGCCTCGAGGAGCGACGGCGGACCGTCCGCGCGCAGATGGCGGAGACCGCCGGGGACCACGACCGCATGGAGGGGATGAAGGCCTTCGTCGAGAAGCGCGAGTCGCAGTACGAGCGGCCCGTCAAGGCCGAGTAGCCGCCCTCTCAATCGCGGCACCGGAACGGGCC
>VXMT01000070.1 GCA_009840965.1 Chloroflexota bacterium | reverse complement strand
GAGGGGGAGCGCGCGTAGCGCGCCCTCGAGGGCGCACCGGAGCTTCCAAGGGCGCGCCCTGCGGCCCCGATCCTCGCCGCGACCGCCGGGCGGCGGTACGCTCTCGCCATGCGAAGGCTGACCGTCCTCCTGGCGCTCTTCCTGCTGCTGACGGCCGCCGGCGCCACGGTCCGCGAGGGCGCTCGCGCGTCCGGCGTGACCGACGCGCCGCCCGATCCTCCGGAAGCGCCGGAGGCGGCGGCCGAGGTGCGGGTCTGGCAGGACATCGCCGACGCCGCCGCGATCTACGTCAGCGCACGGCGGGCGCGCGGCCGCTGGAGCGATGCGGGCACGCGCCCCCTGCCGCTCGACGACGGCCACAGCGCGAGCGGGAACTACCGCTACGGCGACATCGCCCTCGCCGGGGTCCATGTGCGCGTCTGGCAGCACGTCGCCGAGGAGCGCACGCTCTACATCAGCGCGCGGCTCGCCGGGACGCCCTGGGGCGCGTTCGGGACGGCGCCGCTCGCGCTCGACGACGGCCACAGCACGAGTGGGCGCCACCGCTACGGCGACATCGCCATCCCCGATCCGCCGCCCGCGGCCTGCCGCCTCGAGGACTCCGCGCAGGCGGTGATCGCCGCCACGGTCAAGGCCGAGACGGCGGACCGGATCGGCAGCGCCTTCTACATCGGGAACGGTGAGTTCGTGACCGCCGCCCACCTCCTCGACGGCGATCCGGACGAGATCACCCTGCGCAACGAGCACGTCGATACGACCGCCGTAGTCGTCGGCCGCGTGCGCCGCGAGGACGGCGACATCGCGATCCTCGCCGCCGAGGCGCCCGGGCTGACCGCGCTCGCTTGGGGCGGTGAGGTCCGCGAGGGCGTGCGGGTGATGGTGGCGGGCTACCCGCTGGGGCAGGGCGAGCGCGCCTCGCTCGCGGCGGGCATCGTCTCGCGCGTCTTCACCGACGAGGCCGGCGTCAGGCAGCTGCAGACGGACGCGCCGACGAACGCCGGCAACAGCGGCGGACCGCTCGTCGACGCGTGCGGGCGGGTGGTCGGCGTCGCGAGCTGGAAGTTCGTGCAGGACAACCGCGGCGCCGCCACCGACGGCCTCGCCTTCTTCATCGCCGAGCCGAGCCTCGGCGCGGCCTTGCAGCGCATCCGCGCGGGGCGCTAGCCCGGCTCCGGGTCCCCTCTCCCCGAGGGAGAGGGCGGAGGGTGAGGGAGGCGCACGCGGGAGCTGAAAGGGCGCAACAGTCCATCGAGGATGGTGACGCCGGATCCGCCCTCACCCACGGGGGTGTGGGGGGAATCCCCCCACAGCGCACAGGCTCTCCCTCAGGGCGAGGGGACCGGATCGGCGCAAGGGTCCCTCGAGGGCGGTCCGGGCGCGGGAGAGGGCGGAGGGTGAGGGAGGCGCACGGCGGAGCTTCGAGGGCGCAACGGACCTTCCGAGGGCGCTCGCGTGTCCGGCGAGCCTGGATTCCGGCTTCCGCCGGAATGACGGGAGGGAGCGCCCCCCGATCTTCCATCGCGATTCGATCTGTGCCATCGTTAATGGCGTGCGGACCGGGGGGGCCCGCCCGGCGCGGGTGGACTGAGCAGCGAGGGCGCGCGCGGCGCGGGCGCTCTGCCGGAGCCCCGGAGTAGGCATGAACGCCCTGCAAGAGATCACCGCGAGCATCGGACGCGCGGCCGGTCACGCCGCCGACTGGTGGTCCCGCCAGTCCCCCACCACCCGCTGGTCCGTCGCCGGCGTCGCCGCCGGCGTCATCGCGGGCGTCGCGATCGCCCTCACGATCTCCGGCGGCGGAGGCGAGCCGCCCGTCACCGTCGCCACCGTGACGCGCACCCCGGCGCCCGTCGTCGCTACTCCGGCCACCGAGACACCCACCCCGGAGCCCGCTGCGACCGACACCCCGGCGCCCACCGCGACCCCCACGACGGCGACCGCCACGCCGACCTCGACGCCACCTCCGACGCCGACGCCACCCCCGGCGACCGCGACGCCGATCGCCTCGCCGACGGCGACCGCCACCGCGACGGCCGCGCCGGGACAGCCCACCTACTACTCGCTCGAGGCGCTAAGAGACGCGGTCGGCGAGGCGCCCGACGCGACGCTCGGGCGGATGCGCATCCCGATCCTCGGCATCGACGCGGCCGTGGGGCAGCGCCTCGTCACTGGCGACATCATGGAGGACCCGACCGGGCCCTCGGACGTCGTCTGGTACGACCTCTCGCCCTGGGAGGGGCTCGGAGGCGTGCCGGGCGGCGGGCAGAACGCCGTCTTCGCCGGTCACGTGGACTACCTCGCGGAGATCCCCTGGGCCGACGCGCGCTACCACGGCGAGGCCGTCTTCTACGACCTGCAGCTGCTCGCCGTCGGCGACCTGATCGAGGTCGAGATCGGCAACGTGACGCACCGCTACGAGGTGACCTGGCTGCGCGAGGTCTCGAGGGACCTCGAGGGCGGCTGGCGTCCGATCCTCAGCGCCGACGTGGAGGTGGACAGCATCACGCTGATCACCTGCAGCGGCGACTTCAACCGCGTCAGCCGCACCTACAGCCACCGCTTCATCGTCCGCGCGGAGCGCCTCGACCCCGAGACGTAGCCCGCGGCTTGCTGTGGGGGGCTGCGCCCCCACACCCCCATCCCGGACGAGCACGCGCTGCGCGCGGCTCTGGCC
>VXMT01000291.1 GCA_009840965.1 Chloroflexota bacterium | reverse complement strand
CGCCGCGGGGGGGCGGGCCCGAGCGGCGCGTAGCGCACGCTCGTCCGGGATGGGGGTGTGGGGGGCGCAGCCCCCCGCAAAGCAAGGACGTGCGGGCTACGCCTCGAGGCGCTCGATCAGGTCGGCGTACTGGGCGAGGTGGCGCACGCTGAGGTAGCGCTCGCGCACGGTCTCGCGCGCCCGGCGGCCCAGCGCCTCGGCGCGCTCCGGCTGCGCCAGCAGCTCGCGCAGCCGCGTCCCGTAGGCGGCGAGGTCGGACGGATCGGCGAGCAGCGCACCGTCGCGGCCGTCCTCGATCTGGTCCTGGATGCCGCCGACCGCGCTCGCGAGCAGCGGCCGGCCCTTCCACATCGCCTCGGTGACCGTCAGGCCGAAGCCCTCCTGCAGGCTCTTCTGCACGATCACCGCGGCGTGACGCTGCAGCGCGTTCACCATCACCGCGTTCTCCTCGACGTCGTCGGTCGGCAGCGAGACGAGGTGGATGCGGTCGCGCACGGCCTCGGGCAGGCCACGCCAGACCTCGATCGTCTGCTCGAGGACGTGCGCGGCCTCGGGGTCGTCGGCGACGCCGCTCGTATCCGGCCCGGCGAGCATGAGCTGCGCGTCGGTCTCCGCCGCGATGGCGGCGAAGCCGTTCATCACGCCGATCGGGTCCTTGAGCGGATCCCAGCGCGAGACCTGCACCGCCAGCGGCACGTCGGCGGCGGGCGGCGGTCCGGATCGCACGACCTCGGCGCGCCGCTCGACCCGTCGAGGCGTCCCGTCCTGGCCCGTGAAGTCCACAGGCCCGCCCGATGCGCCCGCGACCATCCCCGTGTGCGCGAGCACGGCGCGCACCGTCTCGCCGTCGAGGTCCTCGTTCTTCGCCGTCAGGGGGTCGAGCGAGGGCGGGATCAGCATCACCTCGCGGTCCGCCACGAGCGGCGGGACGTAGGCCTGCCGCGTGAAGACGAAGGCATCGACGGCCTCGAGGTACGGCGCGAGGAAGGCCCAGCCCCGCTCGGTCTCCTCGTTCGAGGCGTCGCTGCCGATGTGGCAGCGCCAGACGGTGGGGATCCCGGCGCGCGCGAGGTGCGGCGCCTGGCCCGCGGTCTGCGGGTCGTGCAGGATCACGATGTCGCGCGGGCCGACGGCCTCGAGCACACCGACGGCGTTCTCCGCGGCGACCTGCTCGTAGACGGCGCGCTCGGCCTCGCCGAGCGGGCTGCCGTCGCCCGTCGCGCCGTGCAGGGCGTGGTGCATGCGCTTGGTCAGCGTGAAGAACGGCGCGATGCCCTCGATCACGAGCCAGCGAGTCTCGACGCCGAGGTCGCGCGCGTAGCCGATCAGCGAGGGCAGCATCTCGGCGACGCCGCCGCCGGTGGCGGTGGAGTTGATGTTCCAGACGACGCGCCCCGCGAGGAGCTCGCGCAGTGAGCTCGCGCGGTCGCGGGCGGCGGCGACCGCCTCCGCGCCGATCACGCCCTCGAGCAGGCTGAACGAGCGATCCGGGACGGCTACCTCGTGCGGCTCGACCATCTTGGCAGCGCCCCGCTTCCCGGGCGGGCCGCCGGCGGTCTCGCCGCCGCTGCGCCATGCGCCCGTGCGCAGATCACCGGCGAGCCCCCTTACGCGCAACAGCGCGGCGCCACGGGCGGGGCGATTGCCGCGCGCGCTCGCGGGCTGCTACGGTCACGCGTGGTGGAGGCGCCTCGGCACGATGACGACCACCTCTCCCGATAGCGCGCTCCCGTCCACGCTCGACCCCTCGCTCCTCTCCGAGCTGCGCGCCGTCGCCGCCGGTCCCAGCCTGCTCGCGCTCGACTACGACGGCACGCTCGCGCCGTTCCGCAGCGAGCGCGCCGAGGCGCGGATGCCGGACGAGCTGCGCGATCTCCTCGCAGCGCTCGGAAGCTGCGAGCCGACGCGCGTCGTGATCGTCTCGGGGCGGCCGATCGCCGAGCTGGAGGCGCTGCTGGACCTCGATCCGCTGCCCGAGCTGTTTGGCGTGCACGGCTGGGAGCGCCGCCTGCCGGACGGACGGCGCAGCGATCACGCGCCGCACGCGCACACCGCCGCCCTTCTCCGCGGCGAGTGGCAGCGCCTCGTCGGTGAGCTGGGCGACCAGGCCGCGCAGCGCCTCGAGCGCAAGTCGGCGAGCCTCGCGCTGCACGTCCGCGGCGTCGCTCCCTCCGAGGGCGAGGCGCTGATCGCGAGCGTCGAGCCGCGCTGGTACGCACTGGCGGCGGACCAGCGCTTCGAGCTGTGCCACTTCGACGGCGGCATCGAGCTGCGCTGCACGGGACGGAGCAAGGGCGACGTGATGCGCGAGCTGCTGGTGGAACTGCCGCGCGGCGCGACCGCCGCCTACCTCGGCGACGACGAGACCGACGAGGACGCCTTCCACACGATCGCGGGTCGCGGCCTCGGCGTGCTGGTCGCCGAACGCCCGCGCCGGACCGCGGCTGCCCACACCATCGCGCCCTCGGCGGTCGCGGCGCTGCTGGGCGAGTGGCTGAGGCTCGCGCGAGAGGCGGCGCGCTCGTGACCAGCGCCAGGCGGCGCGTGATCATCGCCTCCAACCGGGTGCCGCCCCCGCCGGCCGAGGGCGCGCCCTGGCCCGTGGGCGGCCTCGGCTCCGCGCTGCTGGCGCTGCTCGCCGCCGGCGGCGGGCGCGGGGTGGGCGGGGGGGGCCGGGCCGGCGCCCCGG
>VXMT01000117.1 GCA_009840965.1 Chloroflexota bacterium | reverse complement strand
CACGCGCGTTCTGGTTGTAGTCGATGAAGACGCCGCGTCGCCGCTCCTTCCACCACTCGGTCGTCGCGATGTCTGGATTGCGGCGCTCGACCTCGCGGGCGAGGGCGAGCGAGGCGCGCCGCACCTCGTGGAAGGTCCAGCGCGTCTCGATCGGGACGTAGATGTGGATGCCGCGCGAGCCGGAGGTCTTGGGTCGGCCCTCCAGGCCGTGCTCGGCGAGCACCTCGCGGCAGAGCGCGGCGACCGCGCGCGCCATCTCAAAGTCCGCGCCCTCGGCCGGATCGAGGTCGAGGCGCAGCTCGTCGGGGTGGTCGAGATCCTCGGTGGTGACGGGCCAGCTGTGCAGGTCGAGGCAGTTGAGCTGGACCATCCAGATCACGTCCTGCAGCTCGCGCGCGACGACCATGCGGCCGGGCCGCGCCGAGGGGAAGGTGATCCGGGCGGTCTCCCGCGCCGCCTTCGGTGCGCGCTTCTGGTAGAACGGCTCGCCGCCCGCGCCTTGCGGCCAGCGCTTGAGCAGGCAGGGCCGCCCGCCGATGGCGCGCAGCACGCCCGGCGAGCAGCGCAGGTAGTGCTCGGCGACGTCGAGCTTCGTCCAGCCGCGCTCCGGGAACATCAGCTTGTCCGGGCTGGACAGCCGGACCGGGACGCCTTCGGCGTCGACTACCGTCTCCGGGCGCGCCATCGCAACGCCGTCGGCGTCGGCCGGGGGGCCGCGCCTAGAGCTGCGACCTCCAGGCGTCGATGGCGCCGCGCACGCCCAGCTCCTGCACGCTCGCGCGCAGCTTCTCGACCTCGGGTGAGAAGTGGGCGATCACGTCCAGCTCGGCGCCCGTTCGCAGCGCGGAGCGGAAGCCCTGGATCTCCTGGATGCGGTTCGCCGTCAGCTTGTGGATCACGAGCACGTCCTTGGGGACGAGCGCGATGCGCTGCGCGTAGTCGAGCACGTAGGCGTCGAGCTGGTCCGCGGGCACGGCCTCGTTGAAGAGGCCGAGCTCGGCCGCCTCGGCGCCGGTGATGAACTCGCCGGAGGGGAAGGCGTAGCGCTTCGCCTTCTTCGGCCCGATGTGCCAGGCCCAGAAGGCGGTGACGAAGCCCGCGCCGAGGGGGAGCTGCGGCCCGCTGCCGACGCGCGTGTCCTCGGCGGCGAAGGTCACGTCGCAGATGCTCGCCAGCTGCGTCCCGCCGGCGATGCAGTAGCCGTGCACCTTGGCGATGATCGGCACCCGGATCTCCGGGATGCGCAGCCAGGTGAGCAGACGGTTCTCGATCAGGTCGCGGTCCAGCGCCGGCGACCAGGGCCGGTCGTGGTCGCGCTGCTCGCCGATCTCGTAGCCCGTCGAGAAGGCGCGGCCCGCGCCCTGCACGATGGCGACGTGTACGCCGGAGTCGTCCGCGGCCTGCTCGAGGTAGCCGACCAGCTCGTTGATCAGCGGCGTGTTCATCGCGTTGAGCCGTTCCGGCCGGTTCAGCGTCGCCGTCGCGATCCGGCCCTCCACCTCGTACTCAACGAACTCGCCCATCGCTCACCTCCACTCGCTCGTCGCCTGCGGAGTATAGCGAGGCGACGCCTCGCCAATCCCGGCGCTGCCACAGGGCCGAATCTCCATTACGATGCGCACGAAGGCCGCGAGCCTGCTCCCCGCCACTCGAGGAGGTCCCGACACATGAGCGAGTCGCTTGCGCTCCTGCACGAGCAGGGCCAGAGCACCTGGCTCGACTTCATCAGCCGCGGCTTCCTCGATTCCGGCGAGCTGCAGCGCCTGATCGACGACGAGTGGGTCTCCGGGTTGACCTCCAACCCGACGATCTTCGGCAAGGCGATCGCAGGCTCCTCGGACTACGACGACGAGCTGCGCGCACTCGCCGACGCCGGAGTGAGCGAGCCCTACGAGGCGTTCGTACGCCTCGCCGGCGACGACCTGCGGCGCGCCGCCGACGCGCTGCGCCCGATCTACGAGGCTGGCGGCGGCGCCGACGGCTATGTCTCCTTCGAGCTGCCGCCGGGCGTCGAGCACGACACCCAGCGCTCGATCGCCGAGGCACGCCGCCTCGTCGAGGCGGTCGGCCGGCCCAACGTGATGATCAAGGTGCCCGGCACGCCGAACGCGCCGGAGACGGTCGAGCGGCTGATCGGCGAGGGCGTCAACGTCAACATCACGCTGCTCTTCGACATCGCCGTCTACGAGGCGGTCGCGCGCGCCTACGTCGCCGGCCTCGAGCGCGCCCTCGAGGCGGGACGAGACCTCTCGGCGATCGCCTCGGTCGCCTCGTTCTTCGTCTCGCGCGTCGATACGCAGGTTGACGGGAAGCTGCCGGACGACTCGCCGCTGTGCGGGAAGGCGGGCATCGCCAACGCGCGCGCCGCCTACGCGCGCTTCGCGCAGGTCTTCTCCGGCGCGGTCTGGGACGGCCTCGCCGCCTCGGGCGCACGGGTGCAGCGCCCGCTCTGGGCCTCGACCGGCACGAAGAACGCCGCCTACTCGGACGTGCTCTACGTCGACAACCTCGTCGCGCCCGACACGGTGAACACGCTGCCCGAGCCGACGCTCAACGCCTTCGCCGACCACGGCGACGCCTCGCACGCGATCACGCGCCAGGACGAGGCCGAGGCGGAGGCGACGCTCGCCGCCCTCGCCGAGGCGGGCGTGGACCTCGAGGCGGTGACCGACCAGTTGCTCGTCGACGGGCTCGACGCCTTCGAGGCGGACTTCCTGGCGCTGCTGCGCTGCATCGACGAGGCGCTGACCGCGATCCGCTCCGGCAGCGCCCGCACCGAGGGCAACCTCGGGCCGATCGAGGCCGCAACCGGCGAGGCGCTCGACCGGCTCGCCCGCGAGGATGTCGCGGGGCGCATCGCGACCGGCGACCACACGCTCTGGGCCGACGACCCGGCGGGCGTTGCGAACCGCCTCGGCTGGCTTACCGCGCCCGACGACTTCGCCGGGCGCGTCGAGGAGATCGAGGCGTTCGCCCGCGAGGCCGTCGCCGGGGGCCTCGGCGACGTCGTGCTGCTCGGGATGGGCGGCTCCAGCCTTGCGGCCGAGGTCATCGCCGGCACGCATGGCAGTGCGCCGGGCCATCCCGCGCTCACCGTCCTCGACACGACCGACCCGGCGGAGATACGCGCCCTCGACGCGCGCCTCGATCTCTCGCGCACGCTGTTCGTCGTCGCGAGCAAGTCGGGCACGACGCTGGAGACACGCTCGCAGCTCGACTACTTCTGGTCGCGAGTGCCGGACGGCGCGCGCTTCGTGGCGATCACGGATGCGGGCACGCCGCTCGCCGAGCTTGCGGGCGAGCGAGGCTTCCGCCGCGTCTTCCTCAACCCGGAGGAGATCGGCGGGCGCTACTCGGCGCTGTCCTGCTTCGGGCTCGTGCCCGCCGCGCTGCTGGGCGTCGATCTGCGAGGACTGCTGGGCGCCGCGGCGGAGCTGCAGCGCGCCTGCGGGGCCTGCGCCCCGCCCGCCGACAACGCCGGCGTGCGGCTAGGGGCGATTCTCGGCGCCGCCGCCGCGAGCGGCCGCGACAAGCTGACGCTCGTGCTGCCGCCGGAGCTCGCCGCCCTCGGCGCGTGGATCGAGCAGCTGGTCGCGGAGTCCACCGGCAAGGACGGCCGGGGCATCGTGCCCGTCGAGGGCGCGCCGCTCGGAGCGCCCGAGGTCTACGGGGACGACCGGCTGTTCGTCGCCTACGGCGATCACGAGGGCCTCGCGGCGCTCGAGCGAGCGGGTCATCCGGTCGTACGGCTCCCGGTGGAGGACGCCGCGCGGCTGGGCGCGGAGTTCTACCGCTGGGAGTTCGCCACCGCCGTGGCCGGCCGCCTGCTCGGCGTGCAGCCCTTCGACGAGCCCAACGTGCAGCAGGCGAAGGACGCGACCGCGCGCATCCTCGCCGGCGCGAATGGCAGCGAGGCGCCCTCGACGGCCGGCGCGGCCGAGCTGCTCGCGGGCGCCGGGCCGGGCGACTACATCGCGCTGCAGGCCTTCCTGCCGCGCAGCGAGGGCAACGTCGAGGCGCTGCAGGCCGCCCGCGTGCGCCTGCGTGACCGGCACCGCGCGGCCGTCACGGTGGGCTTCGGCCCGCGTTTCCTGCACTCGACCGGCCAGCTGCACAAGGGCGGCCCCGGCAGCGCGATCTGCATCCAGGTCGTGCGCGACGAGGACGACGACCTCGCGATCCCCGGCCGGGCGGTCGGCTTCGGCGAGCTGCAGCGGGCGCAGGCGCTCGGCGACCTCGAATCGCTGCTCGCCCTCGGCCGCCGCGTCGCACGCGTGACGCTCGGGGAGCTGGCGGAGCTGGGCGCGTGAGGATCGGGCTGGCCGGCCTCGGGCGCATGGGCGGCGGCATCCGCGAACGCCTGCGTCGCGCCGGTCACGAGGTCGTCGGCTACGACCTCGACGCCGAGCTCCGGGACGCCGACTCGCTCGAGGCGATGGTCGCGGCGCTCGATCCGCCTCGCACGGTCTGGCTGATGCTCCCCGCCGGGGAGGCGACCGAGAGCGCCTTCGCGGAGCTGCTCGGCCTCCTTTCGGCGGGCGACCTCGTGATCGAGGGCGGGAACAGCCGCTACACGGACTCGATCCGCCGCGCCGGCGAGGCCGCCGAGAGCGGGCTGCGCTTCCTCGACTGCGGCGTCTCCGGCGGCGTCTGGGGCCTCGAGCACGGCTACTGCCTGATGGTCGGCGGCGCGGCGGCCGCCCTCGCCGACGCCGAGCCGCTGTTCGCCGCGCTCGCCCTCGAGGGCGGCTACGCGCACCTCGGCCCGAGCGGCGCGGGACACTACGTGAAGATGGTCCACAACGGCATCGAGTACGGGCTGATGCAGGCCTACGCCGAGGGCTTCGAGCTACTCGACGCCTACGACGAGGAGCTGGACCTGGCGGAGATCGCCGGGCTCTGGCAGCAGGGCTCCGTGGTGCGCTCGTGGCTGCTTGAGCTGGCCGAGCGTGCGCTGGCCGGCGACCCCTCGCTGAGCGGTATCCAGCCCTACGTCGAGGACTCCGGCGAGGGCCGCTGGACCGTGATCGAGGGCGTCGAGCGGGGCGTGCCGGTGAACGTGATCGCCGGCTCGCTGTGGGCCCGCTTCGCCTCGCGCGGCGAGCACGCCTTCGCGCTGCGGCTGCTCGCCGCGTTGCGCAACGAGTTCGGCGGCCACGCCGTGCGCGAGGCATAGATGGCCGGCGCGGCGGTCCTCGGCGTCGACCTCGGCGCGACCAACATGCGCGTCGCCGTCGTCACGCCCGAGGGCGGGATCGTCTCCCGCGCGGCGCAAGCGACGCCGGCCGACGACCCGGGCGCGCTGCCCCGCCTGATGATCGAGGTCGCGAGCACGGCAAGCGAGGAGCTGCGCGGGGCCGTCGTCGGCGTGCCCGCGGTCGTGGACTACGAGCACGGCGTGGCTGGGCGGATGCCGAACCTCAGCGCCTGGGAGGGCCATCTCGCCGCGCAGCCGCTTGCCGACGCCTGCGGTCTGCCTGCCGTCCTCGCCAATGACGCCGATCTCGCCGCCGTGGGCGAGCACCGCTACGGCGCGGGCCGCGGGACGGACGACATGGTCTACCTCACGATCAGCACCGGCATCGGCGGCGGCGTCGTGATCGGCGGGCAGTTGCTGCACGGCAAGCGCTCGCTCGCCGAGGTCGGCCAGACCACGATCGACTACCGCGCGCTGCGCACCCTCGAATCGCTCGCGGCCGGTCCCGCCCTCGAGCGGGTCTCCGGGCTGAGCGGCGCCGAGGCCACCAGGCGCGCACAGGCGGGCGACGCCGCGGCGCTGGGCGGGCTCCGCGAGATCGCGGAGGCGATCGCCGTCGGCGTCGCGAACGCGATCGAGGCCTACATGCCGGAGCGCGTGGTAATCGGCGGCGGGGTCGCCGCGGCGGGCGCGCTGCTGCTCGATCCGCTGCGCGAGCGGTTGGCCGGGATGCACACCGCCCGGCTGCTCGACCCCTCGCGGGTGGTCCCGGCGAGTGGCGGCGACGACGACGGCCTGCGCGGCGCCTGGCCACTCTGGGAGTACGCCTCCACGCGCGAGGCCGGCGAGACCCTCGCACCGCGCGCGCCGGCCGGGCGTGGAGCCGCGCCCGACTGAGTGCCGCCCGCCTCGACACGCCCACGCCCCTCTGCCGCAGGAGACCCTTGCGCAACTCCCACAAGCCCGATCCGGCCCCTCTCCCTGGGGGAGAGGGCAGGGGTGAGGGGAGGACTCCCGCGCCCCGTCGAAAGCCCCGACGGCGCAACGAAACTCCAGGGGGCGGATCCTCCCTCACCCTCACCCTCTCCCTCGGGGAGAGGGGACCGGAGGGGATGCGCTCGCTGCCCCGAGGAGAGGGTTACGCGAAGGTCTCCCCAGGGCCACCCGCGAGGTACGCCTATGATGATTGATGATAGGGGCGAGGGGCCGGGGGGCAGTCACGTGGACGTTGAGTATTGGGAAGAGATTGCGAGGCGAGTCGAGAGTTGCGGGGGCGTCTGGAAGACGTCGATGCGCGATCTGAGGAACGCCTCCGGCAATGTGAGGTCGGGGCCTCACGTCCGCGCGAGGATCGGCATGGCGCTCATGGCGCAGGGTCTGGCGCACTACCCGGAGGAGTTGCCCCGGTACCAGCACGAGCTGGTCTGGGTCTACCCACACGACTCGCCGTTCGCGCAGCGCATCAGGGCCGTCCTCGATCCGTCCGAGGAGACGGCCGGGGAGCTGCGCCAGTGGATGGACGCCGAGACGATCCTGGCCGGGGTTCGGGAGCTCGTTCGCGAATAGTGGCCGGGTCGCTCCGCGCCGCTACCCGAAGGCCTCACGGAGCCGGGAGACGACGGTGCTGAGGACGACGAGGCGGGCGTAGCGCTTCTGCTCGGCGCTGACGAGCACCCACGGCGCGACGTCCGTGTGGGTGCGCTCGAACATCTCGTCCGCCGCGTGCATGTAGAGATCCCAGGCGTCGCGGTTGCGCCAGTCGTCCGCGGTCAGCTTGTAGCGCTTGAACGGGTCCGACCCGCGCTGCTCGAAGCGGCGCAGTTGCTCTTCCTTGGAGATGTGCATCCAGAACTTGATGATGACGGTTCCGCTGTCGTGGTACTGGCGCTCGAACTCGCGGATCTCGCGGTAACCCCGCTCCCAGTCCGAGCGCGGCGTCAGGCCCTCGACGCGCTCGACGAGCACGCGCCCGTACCAGGAGCGGTCGAAGACGGCGATCCGCCCGCGACGCGGCATGCGCGCGTGGAAGCGCTGCAGATAGTGCCCCAGCAGTTCCAGCGATGTGGGCGCGCCGATCCCGTGGACGCGGACCCCGCGCGGATCGAGGTGCCCCGCGAGGCGCGCGATCGTGCCTCCCTTGCCTCCGGCGTCGACGCCCTCGACGACGATCACGGCGGCTGCGTTCTCCTCGTCGCGCATCCGCACCTGGAGGTGCAGCAGCTCGAGCTGCAGCTCCTGCAGCCGTTCGTGGTAGGGCTTCCGCTTCACCCGCAGCGTCGGGTCGAAGTCTTCGATCTGAGGCGCGCGGCTGTTTGCTTCCGACACGGAACGTTCCTCGCTACGTAGTGATAGCACCATAGGGCGCGATTTGCTCGCGAATCACCGAGGCGTCCCCGACGATCGCGATCGTCATCTCCTCGGGGCGCAGGTACGCGGCCGCGAGATCGCGGACCTGCTGCGGCGTCACGGCGTACACGCGATCGACGTACTGCTCGGCGTAGCTCGCGCCCAGCTCGTGGAAGTCGAGGAAGCCGAGCTGCCCGAGCAGGCCGGCGGGCGTCGCGTTGCGCACGAGCATGCCGCCCGCCATGTAGCGCTGCACGCCCTCGAGCTCCTCCGCCGGGGGCGGCTCGGCGCGCAGGCGCTCGATCTCGGCGAAGATCTCGTGCAGCGAGTCGCCCGTATGCGCCGTCGTCACGTCCGAGGCGTGCATCCAGCAGGCGTCGCGGTAGTGCACGGCGAGGGTGCTGCGCGGCGAGTAGGTGTAGCCCTTGTCCTCGCGCAGGTTGAGCGTGATGCGCGACATGAACGCCCCGCCGAGCAGCGTGTCGACCACCGTGAGCGGCAGGTAGTCCTCGTGCGAGGGGTCCGGCGCGGGCAGCCCCAGGCGGATCGTCGACTGCTCCGCGCCCGGCCGGTCCACGAGGTGGATCGCGCGCTCGCTCCGTGGCGAGGGCGGCGCGATCAGCGGCTCCGGCCCGGCCCCCAAGCCCTCGAAGGCCTCGCGCAGCGCCTGCTCGGCCGCCGCCACGTCGAAGCGGCCGGCGACGTAGACGTGGGCGCGCGCAGCGCCCAGCTCACCGGCGACGAAGCCGCGCACGTCCTCGATGCCCAGCGCCTCCACGTGCTCGCGCGCGGGCAGCACGCGGGCGTAGGGGTGATCGCCGTAGAGCGCGGCGTGGAAGCGCTCCAGCGCGAGCACGTCCGGCTGCGTCGAGGCGACGGCCAGCTCGCGCAGCAGCTCCGCGCGCAATCGCTCCAGCTCGGCCTCCGGCAGGCGCGGACGCGTGACGACCTCGCCGAGCAGGCGCAGCGCCTCGGGCGTCGACTCCGACAGCACCTGCACGTCGAGCGTGCTGTCGTCGTCGTCCGCGTGCGTGTCGAGGCGCCCGCCGCAGCGCGCGATCCGCGCGGCCAGCTCGCCAGAGTCGAGGTCGCCCGCGCCCTCCTTGAGGTAGCGCGAGGCGAGCACCGCGAGCCCGGAGGCGTTCTCCGGCTCGTTCATCGCGCCGGCGCGCAGCGCGACGCGCACGAACGCCTTCGGCACGGCGCCGTACTCGACGAACGTGGCGCGCAGCCCGTTGCCGAGTGTCAGGTCCGTGCGCTCGGGCAGGCGGAAGGCGGCCGGGGCGCCAGCGGTCGGTCGTTCGCTCATGCGGCGCTCGCTCCCGGCTCGACGGCGATCACGGTGCGCGCCTCGGGGCGCAGGTACTCGCGCGCCGTTTCGAGGACCAGCGCGGGGCTGAGCGCGCGCATCTCCGCCTCCAGGCGGTTGACGCGCTCCGGGTCGTCGTCGAAGAGCGTGAACGAGGCGAGCAGGTCGGCGAGGCCGATCGCCGGGAACATCCCGCCCCCGACCGTCGAGTAGAGGCCGGAACGCGCCTTGACCAGCGCGAGCTCGAAGGCGGCCTCGTCGAGGGGCGTCTCGCGCAGCGGCGCGATCACCTCCTCGGCGGCCTCGACGATCGTCTCGGGCGGCGTGCCGGCGTCGTGGATCAGCGAGCAGGTCCAGAGCAGCGGCGTGCGCGCGCTGTACATGTTGCCGAGGAAGTTGATGCCCCCGTCGACCTGGCCCGTGTAGCCGCGGCGGCTGACGAGCTCACGGTGCAGCAGCGAGTCGTCGCCACCGGCGAGCAACTGATGCAGCACCCCCATCGCGAGGTACTCGGGCGTGTCGCGCTCCGGGGTCTGGTAGGCGAAGGCGAGCGCGGGCTGGCTGGCGAGCGGATCGGGCTTCGTGAACGACTGCTCCGCCTCCTGCCGCGGCTCGCCGAGGTCCGGCGGCGCCGGGGCCGGTGTGCCCTCGATCGACCCGAAGTGCCGGTCGGCGAGCGCGAACGTCTCCTCCACGTCCACGTCCCCGACGATCACGACGACGGCGTTCCGGGGCGAGTAGTAGTCGCCGAAGAACGCCCACACATCGTCGAGGCTGGCCGCGTCGAGGTCCTCGAACTCACCGTAGCCGTTGTGGGAGTTGTGCCAGTTGCGGAAGGCGCGCTCGCACATGTCGATCCAGGGGAAGCCGCCGTAGGGACGGTTGAGGACGTTGACGCGCACCTCGTTCTTGACGACGTCGCGCTGGTTGTCGAGCTCGTCCTGCGTGATGCGCGGCCCGCGCATACGGTCCGCCTCGAGCCAGAGCGCGAGCTCCAGCGCGGACTTGGGGAGCACCTCGAAGTAGTTGGTGTAGTCCGTGCGGGTCGTGCCGTTGAGCACCCCGCCGTTCTGCTGCACGAGCTGGACCAGCTCCATCTTCGCGAGCTGGCCTGAGCCCTGGAACATCAGGTGCTCGAAGAGGTGCGCGAAGCCGGAGCGCCCTCGCGGCTCGAGCCGGAAGCCGACCTCGTAGTAGACGGCGACGGCGACGATCGGCGCCGAGTCGTCCGGCGAGACGACGACGCGCAGCCCGTTGCCGAGCCGCCGGTAGTGCACCGGCACGTGCAGTGCGAACGCGCCGTCCTCGGTCATCGGGCCTGCCTTCCACGCGGCGATCGGCTGCGCCGGACGCAGGGTAGCGCGCCGCGGGGAGGCGGCGCGAGGGCCCCCGAGGGCGGCCATTCCCTGTGCATCCGTGACGGGAATATCCACCCCACAGAACCGCGGGGCCCGGCCGAACGTTATCTTTGATGGAAGCAGCGCCGGGTCGCGCGAAAGGGCTTCGCCATGAGACGCCTCACCCGGGCCTCGCGGCGAAGGACGGTTGTCGGTTCCGCGCTGGGCGTCGTTGTTGCCGTCGCCGTTGCCGTGGCGGCCCTCTGGTCCACCGGCGTTCTGGCCCAGGTGGCCAGCGAGAATACCGCGGGCGTGCAGGATCTGCAGTTCGGCCAAACCCTCGAGGGCGGCCGTACCTACCGACTTCCTGACGGCAGCTGGCTCATCGATGTCCCGGACGGTATGACGTTGCGCTACAGCTTCACGTCAGAGAGCCCAACGGGAACGCATCACGGCTTCACGGATCCCGAAACGGGCTCCCTGATCGGCATCGGGGAACACACGGGTGAGATCACAAGGTTAGTCGTCGGGGACAACGCCACGGCAGCCAATGCTCGGCTGGACCGGTTCGAGGCCTCGTTCCGCCGAGCCCCGGGCTACGCGCCGCCCCCGCGCACGAGCGAGCAGCGCACGCTCGAACTGAACGCGGACGGCATCCCGATCCTGCCCAGTCTTGAGGGCAACTCGCACGGGTACGTCTTCGAGGGCGGGCGCAGCTACGTGATCCCGGCTCAGACGCCTCGGCTCCTCGAAGTGCCGGCGGGCATCAGCTTCACCTTCTGGGGCACACGTAACTCCGGAGGCGGCAAGTCCTACTTATTCGAGAGTGCGGACAAGGCGTGGTACTTCTCGGCCGACCGGGAGACGGGCCGGCTGCATATGTCCTCGTTCGGGAACCCGGACCACCCCGACCTGCGCAGGATGGCCGAGGCGGTCACCGCCGCCTACGCCGGTCCCCCGGCTAGCCGGTGAGCAACTGCATCCGCCGCGTGCGCCGGGCTGCCCGGCCGCTCGCCCCAGGCTTGGGTGTCGCTCTCATCGCTGCCGTCGTGCTGGTCGTGGGATCGGAACGCTTTGCGAGGGCGAGTCGTTCACGCCGATTGACATAGCACGCGCTATCGGCAGAACGATTGCAGTGCTACGCTTATTCGCGCCGACGGCTCCCCACGTGCGCGGACACTCCCGCGGACGGTCCGGCCGCCCGGCTACTCGAGGCAACACGGCGCGCTGCGCCACAGCTCACCCGTCCCGGGAGGACACTATGGCCGACTACCTCGACCGTCCCGTCTCCGACCTCCACGTCGTCGACACGATCCCGCTGCCGACGCCCGCCGAGTTCGAGGCCGAGCTGCCGATCCCCCCCGCCGTCCTCGAGACCGTGGTCCGGGGCCGCCGCGAGATCGAGGAGATCCTCTCGGGCAATGACGATCGGCTGCTGCTGGTCGCGGGGCCCTGCTCGATCCACGACGAGCGCTCGGCGATGGAGTACGCGCAGCGCCTCGCCGCCCTCGCCCGTGAGGTCGAGGACCGCATGCTCGTGGTGATGCGCGTCTACTTCGAGAAGCCGCGCACGACCGTCGGCTGGAAGGGCCTGATCTACGACCCGGACCTCGATGGCTCGTTCGACATCGACGCGGGACTGCGCCGGGCGCGCCGGCTGCTGATCGAGATCGGCGGCCTCGGGCTGCCGGCGGGCACGGAGTTCCTGGACCCGATCGCGCCGCAGTACCTCGCCGACCTGATCTCGTGGGTCGGGGTCGGCGCGCGCACCACGGAGAGCCAGACGCACCGCCAGATGGCTAGCGGTCTGAGCATGCCCGTCGGCTTCAAGAACAGCACCGACGGCAACATCGAGGTCGCCGTGAACGGGCTGCTTTCCGCGCGTGAGCCGCACGCGTTCCTGGGTATCGACCGCGAGGGTCGGACCTGCACGGTGCAGACGAGCGGCAACCCCTACGGCCACATCGTGCTGCGCGGCGGCAGCGACGGGCCGAACTTCGACGCGGAGTCCGTGCGCGCGACGCACGAGCAGCTCGAGGCCGCCGGCCTCGCCCCGACCGTGCTCGTCGATTGCAGCCACGCCAACTCCAGCAAGGACCACCGCCGCCAGTCGATCGCGTTCCGCGACGTGATCGCGCAGCGCGCGGCGGGCAACCGCGGCATCATCGGCCTGATGCTCGAGAGTCACCTCAACGAGGGCAACCAGTCCCTCGGCGACGACGTGAGCGCGCTGCGCTACGGCGTATCGATCACCGACGCCTGCATCGGCTGGGACGAGACCGTCGAGCTGCTGCGCGAGGCCGCCGTCACGCTCGCCCCCGTCGCCGCCACCGCGTAGCGTCCGGGTCCGTCAGCTCTCCTCCGAAGCCCAGCGCGGCGAGGCCCAGCGCGGCTCCTCGACGCCCTCGCGCCGGTTGACGGCGCGCGCCGCGCCGAAGAGGAAGTCCGAGAGCCGGTTCAGGTAGACCAGCACCTCGCCCGCCACGTCGTCCTCAATGGCCGCCAGCGAAACCGCGCGCCGCTCGGCGCGGCGGCAGACCGTGCGCGCGAGTTGCAGCTGGGCCGCCACCGGCGCGCCGCCCGGCAGGATGAACTGCGTGAGCGGCTCCAGCTCCTCCTCCAGCGCGTCGATCCAGCCCTCGAGGCGCTCGCTCGAGCCCTCGGCGAGCAGGGGCGTGAGCTTGCCGCTCGCCGCGCGCTCGCGCGCGTCCGGCGTAGCCAGCTCGCCGCCGAGGTCGAACAGCGTCGACTGGATCTCGTGCAGCATCTCCGCGAGGTCGGGCGACGCGTCGCGGTCGAGCCCCGCGGCGGCGACCCCGAGCGCCGCGTTCAGCTCATCGACGGCGCCGTATGCCTCGACGCGTGCGTCGTCCTTGGGGACGCGCGGCCCACCGAACAGCCCGGTGTCGCCCTCGTCGCCGCTGCGCGTGTAGATCTTCATGCGCCACCTACCCCGGGTAGGCCTCGATGAAGGCGCGCAGCGCCTCGAGGTGCTCGCCGACGCTGGCGAAGCCGGAGGTGTTGGTGCTGACGGTGAAGCGCGTGGCGCCCATGCCGCGCCACAGCTCGGCGCGCCGCAGCTGCTCGTCCAGGTCCTTGCCCTTCGTGCTGACGCTGAGGTTGAAGCCGATCTCCGCGGGGTCGCGCCCGGCCTGCTCGGCGGCGGCGAGCACCCGATCGCGGCGCGGCAGGAAGCCCTCGGGGCTGTGGAAGCGCGGTGGCACGAGCCAGCCGTCGCCGAGGCGGCCCGCGCGCTCCATCATCACGCGCGCGTAGCCGCCCATCCAGATCGGGATGCGGCGGTTCGGGAGCGGGTTGATGCCGGCGTCGCGGATCGCGTGGTGCTCGCCCTCGAAGGTGACGAGGGGCTCCTCCCAGAGCCGGCGCAGCACCCCGATCTGCTCCTCGATTCTCGAGCCGCGCGTCGCGAAGTCGACGCCCAGCGCCTCGTACTCCACCTCGTTCCAGCCGCTGCCAATGCCCAGCTCGAAGCGGCTGCCGGAGAGCAGGTCGACCTCGGCCGCCTGCTTGGCGACGAGCGCGGTCTGGCGCTGCGAGAGGATGAGCACGCTGGTCATGAGCTTGATGCGCGAGGTGACGGCGGCCGCGTAGCCGAACATCACGAACGGCTCGCGGAAGATCGCGTGGTGGGTGTACGGCCCCTCCAGCTCGTACTGGCTCGCGTCCGCGCCGAGCACGTGGTCGGCGGCGCGGATGTGCGCGTAACCGAGCTGCTCGACGCCCTGCACGTAGTCGCGCAGCGCGCCGCTGTCGCTCCCGATGGCCCGCTGCGGGAATCCCGCTCCCAGCTCCACGCGAGGCCTCCTTTCACTACGTCCTCGTTGTGTCGGCCGAGGCTCAGCCGCCGAGCCGGCCGCTCGGGTTGCTGCGCGCCAGGATGCTCTCGGCCCGCTGGCGCATCCACGGATCCATATCATCGTGCGTCAGGATCCAGAAGCGCCGTTCGCGGATCGCCTCGACGACGTGCGCGGCGACCTCGGCGGGCGGCATCCCGCTGCTCTCCATCGCATCGCGCAGGCGGGCGCGGCCCGAGCCCTCGGGCGGCGGCTCGCCGGGGTTGCGCAGCGCCTCCGGCCGGTTGCGCTCCGCGTCAAGGATGTTCGTGCGGATCAGGCCGGGACAGAGCACCGAGGCGGAGACGGGCGCGTCCCGCAGATCGAGTTCCAGCCACAGCGCCTCGCTCAGCGCGACTACGCCCGCCTTGCTGGTGCCGTAGACGGTGTTGAACGGCGTCGCGGCCAGCCCCGCGCCCGACGAGGTGTTGACGACGTGGCCTTCCTCGCCGCCATCGAGCATCCTCGGGACGAAGGCGCGCACGCCGTGGATCACGCCCCAGAGGTTCACGCCGAGGATCCACTGCCAATCGGCGAGCGTGGTGTCCTGCGTGGGCCCGCGCCCGCCGCCTACGCCGGCGTTGTTGCACAGCAGGTGCACCGCCCCGAACGCCTCGTAGGCGCGATCGGCAAGCGCCTCGACGCTTGCCGCGCTCGAGACATCGGCCTCGACGGCGAGCACCTCCACGCCCGCATCTCGCAGCTCGGCCGCGGCCGCCTCGAGGGCGTCACGCTCGACGTCGGCGAGCACGATGCGCATGCCCTCCTCGGCGAAGCGCCGGGCGAGCCCGCGGCCGATGCCGCTCGCGGCGCCGGTGACGACGGCCACGCGGCCCTCGAAGTCCTGCACTCGCTCGTCCTTCCTCGCGGTTCGCGCCTACCCGCGCGGCCGGGCCTGCGGGTTGGCGCGCGAGAGGATGCCCTCGCTGCGGCGGCGGATCCACGAGTCGATGTCGTGCGTGAGGATCCAGAAGCGGTGATCGCGGATCGCCTCGAAGACCTTCGCGGCGACCTCGGCGGGCGCGATCGCGTTGCGCGCGAACTCGTCGCGCAGCCGCTCCTGCGCCGGATCGGGGCGCTCCGGCACGGGATTGCGCAGCGCCTCCGGCCGGTTGCGCCCGGAGTCGAGGATGTTCGTGTTCACGATGCCGGGACAGAGCACGGAGGCGCGCACGGGCGCGCCCCGCCGCTCCAGCTCCAGGTAGAGCGCCTCGCTGAGCGCGACCACGCCGGCCTTGCTCACGCCGTAGGGCGCGTTGCCCGCGAGCGGGGTCAGCCCGGCGATCGAGGCGGTGTTGACGACGTGGCCCTCCTCGCCGCCGTCGAGCATGCGGGGCACGAAGGCGCGCACGCCGTGGATCACGCCCCAGAGGTTCACGCCGAGCGTCCACTCCCAGTCCGCGAGCGTGGCCCGGTAGGCCGCGACGTTCGCGCCGCCGACCCCGGCGTTGTTGCAGACCACATGCACCGCGCCGAACGCCTCGTAAGCGCGATCGGCGAGCGCCTCGACGCTCTCCGCGCTTGAGACATCCGTCTCGACGGCGAGCACCTCCGCGCCGCCGTCGCGCAGCTCGGCCGCCGTCGCCTCGAGGGCGTCACGCTCGACATCGGCGAGCACGACGTTCATGCCCTCCGCGGCGAAGCGCGTCGCGAGTGCGCGGCCGATCCCGCTCGCCCCGCCCGTGACGACGGCCACCCGACCCTCGAACTGCTGCATCGCCACGTCCCTTCCGCGAGGCCCGGCCGTTACGAGGAGCCCCGAACCTCCCCGGGCGGGGTGCGCAGGATGCGCTCGGTGAAGTAGCCGCCGGTCGCGCGGTCGAGCGCCATGAACCTGGGGATGTCGTCGTAGATCTCGCGCCGCCCCTCCTCGGAGTCGTAGCGCTCCTCGCGGAAGGCCTCGCGCGTTCGCATGTGCAGCTCGACGACGCCGAAGACGTCGGGGTCGGCGTCCGTGCCCGCCAGCGGCGCGTGCACGACGTTCTGCACGTAGTGCTCCATTCCGATGTGGATGCGCATTGCCAGCGGGGTGTGCACCTCGCGCCAGTGGCGCGCGCACTGCTCGTGGGAGCGCCCGGGCGCGAGACGCATCAGCGTCATCATCTTCACGCCCGGTGAGCGCTCGCCGTCCGCCCAGTCGCGCTCGTAGCGCTTCGGGTAGTGCTCCTCGACCGTCCAGCCGCCGAGGCGGGCGACGCCTGCCGTGCCCGCGAGGGCGCCGGCGAAGCTGCCGAGCGTGCCGTCCTCCGCCCAGGCGTCGTTGGTCCAGACGGCGACCATGGCGTCCGCCATCGGTCCCTCCGGCCCGCCGCGATCCCAGCGCTCGCCGCTCTCGAGATCGGCGAGGTTGAGCGCGATGCCGAGCGGCCGGGGGATCGCGCCGCTGCCGGTAGCCGCCTCCGCGCAGCGGTCGAGCAACTCGAGCTGGAACTCGCCCGGATCGGAGTCGTGCTCCGCCCAGAGCGCCAGGATTGCCTTGATCACTGCGCGGCTCCTCTCCCGCCTCGGCGCGCGCACGCTACCATGCGCGCGGGCGTGGGGCGGCATCGCACGGGTCCGCGCCGCGCCCGCCGCACGGGAGGCTGTGATGCGTGCCGGCGCGCTCGACGGGATCCGGGTGCTCGAGTTCTCGGTCGTGGTCGCCGGGCCGGTCTGCGGCGTCATCCTCGGCGACCTCGGGGCGGACGTGGTCAAGGTGGAGCCACCCGGAGGCGAGCCGCACCGCCGCAACCGCGCCGTCGTCCCGAACGAGGGCAAGCTCTTCCAGAACTTCAACCGCGGCAAGCGCAGCCTGGTCGTCGACCTCAACCGCGAGGAGGGCCGAGCGCTGATCCAGCGGCTCGTGCCGCAGACCGACGTGGTGGTCGTGAACTACCGCCTCGGCGTCGCGAAGCGGCTGGGCATCGACTACGAGACCCTGCGCGCGATCCGGCCGGACCTGATCTACGTGGAGAGCACGGGCTTCGGGACGCGCGGACGGCTGGCCGGCTTCCCCGCTTCGGACATCGTCGCGCAGGCCTACTCCGGGCTGATGGCGGGCGAGGGCAAGGTCGGCGAGGGCGGCGAGCCGCTGGCGCTCAAGGCTGGCGCCTGGGCGGACTACATGACGGGCATCGCCACCGCGATGGGCGTGACCACGGCGCTCTATCACCGCGAACAGACCGGCGAGGGCCAGAAGATCTCCGGCTCGCTGCTGCGCTCGGCGATGTTCGCGCAGAGCCACATCACGATGCGCGAGCCCGTCTCCGACAGTGCGGTGCGCGACGTGACGATGGCGAAGGTCGACGAGGCGCGGGCGCGCGGCGCCGATTACCGCGAGGTGGTCGGCATCCGCATGGCCGGTCGCGAGCTGGGGACGCAGTTCGCGCTCTACTACAACGGCTATCAGGCAAAGGACGGCGGCGTCGTCCTCGGCGCGCTCACCAAGGCGAACCGCGACGCCATGCGTGAGGTGCTGGGCCTCGAGGGCGAGAACTGCGACGACCCGGACTACGACGCCCTCGACCCCGTCAACCTCGTGGAGGCCGAGCGCTGGAAGCAGGTGATCCGCGAGCGCATCGCCGAGCGCACCGTCGCCGAGTGGGTCGGGGCCTTCGAGGCCGCGGGCACGCCCGTCTCGCCGGTCAACCTGCCCGAGGAGATGTCCGACGACCCGCAGGTCGCCGCCGAGGGCATCATGGTGCAACTCGAGCACGAGGTGACCGGCCCGCAGCGCGTCGTCGGTCCGATCATCGAGCTCTCGGGGACGCCGACGGAGGCCCGCGCCGCCGCGCCGCCGGTGGGCCGCCACACGCGAGAGCTGCTGCGCGAGTTCGGCCTGTCCGAGCAGGAGATCGACGCGCTCGTGGCGACCGGCGTGGCGGCGGAGGGGGCGTAGGGCGGTGTCCGGGGGGCTCGCGGAGATGACCTTCGATCGAGGCAGAGCGCGATCCTATGGCTTCTCGCTGGGGTACATCGTGCGCTGGCTGTTGAGCGTCGCGGTGCTGCGGCGGCGCCGGCGACTCAGCCGCGACTCGCGCGAAATGCTGCGGGGCGGGCCGCCGCGCCCGCGCGTCCACGGCATCGAGCAGGTGCCGAGCGAGGGGCCGTGCATCGTGGTGATGAACCACTACGAGCGGCCGGGCCTGCGCGTGTGGTGGTGCGCGGCGCTCGTCGGCGCCGTGCTGGCGACCCGGCGCGCCGAGGAGCCGCCCGTGCACTGGCTGATCACCGACCGTTTCGAGCGCTTCCGCTACTTCGGCCTGCCGATGCCGGACCGGCTGATGGCCTGGCTGCTGGGCAAGATCGGGGAGGCCTACGGGCTGCTGCTCGTGGCCAAGCCGGACGCCGAGGTGCGATCGCGCTCGGCGCTGCTGCGCGAGGCGCGCGAGATCCTGCGGGGGGGTGCCGTCCTCGGCGTCACGCCGGAGGCGGCAAGCGGCTCCGGGCCGGAGCTCGCGCCGGCCTGGCCGGGTTCCGGCGCGGCGCTGTCCTGGCTGTCCTCGGGAGCGACACCGCTCGTCCCCGTCGCGGTGCACGACGAGGAGGACGGGGCGCTGGTCGCCCGCTTTGGCGCGCCTTTCACGCTGGAGCGAGCGAGCGACGAGGAGGGAGCGCGCGCCGTGATGGGCGCCGTCGCCGCGCTGCTGCCTCCCGAGCTGCGAGGGGTCTACGGCGAGGCCTGAGCGCGATGCCGTAGCATGCCCGCATCCGGCCCCGGGCCGGGGTGGAGGGCTGCGTGACAGACGAAGAGCGGCCGCTGCGCACCAGGGTCTTCTACGCGAGCGGGTCCGTCTCCGGCAACGTCGTCTCGCAGGCCTTCTCGCTGTGGCTGATCTTCTTCTACGCGCCGCCGTCCGACCGCGACGATCTGGACACGCGCATCCCCGGGGTCGGCCTGCCTGGGCTCGACCTCGGTGGCTTCTCGTTCCCCGACGAGCTTGCGCCGCGGGTCGTGCTCGGCCTGCTGCTCACGGTCGCCCGCATCGTCGAGTCGGTCGACGACCCGGTCGTCGGCTACCTGACCGATCGCACGAGGTCGCGCTGGGGGCGGCGGATTCCCTGGATCCTGCTGGGGCCGCCGTGGTGGGCGCTGGTGTTCGCGCTGCGGTTCGCCCCCCCGGTCGCCGGCGCGAGCTTCGCCAACCTGCTCTGGCTGGTCGTGATCCTCGAGATCTTCTGGCTGACCAGCAACATCTCGGGAGCGCCGCTGGAGGCGCTGCTGCCGCACATCGCGAAGTCGCACCAGCACCGCGTGACGGTGGCGGCGTACCAGCTGGCCTTCGGCGTCTTCGGCGCCTTCATCGGGCTTTCGATCAGCTCGTTGCTGGTCGACATCGTGGGCTTCACGACGATGGCGGCGATCATGGCGGCCGTCGCGCTGGCGACGCGCTACACGGCGCTGTTCGGCTGCTGGAGCTATGCGAAGAGCGACGACACGCCCTCGACGCCCGGGTTCAAGCGCTCGGTGCGCGAGACGTTTTCCAACAAGCAGTTCGTCGCCTTCCTGCCCAGCTTCATCTTCTTCCGCATCGCCCAGCTGATGCTCACCGCGCTGTTCCCGTTCTACGTCTCGGCCGCCCTCTCGACGAGTGAGGCCCTTGGCTTCAGCGGCTCCGAGGACGAAGGCGTATTCACCTTCGCGCTCACGGTGATCGTGATCGTCGGCGTGCTGATCGGGATCGCGATCTTCACGCCACTGGCGAGGCGCAGGGGCAACGCGTACGCCTTCCGCACGGCGATGCTGTGGAGCATGGGCGGCCTGTTCCTGCTCTTCTTCGCGGGCTTCACGCCGGGTATCCCGAAGGTGGCGCAGGCGGCGGTCGTGATCCTCATTACCGGGATGCCGCTGGCCGGCATCCTGATGCTGCCGAACATCCTGATCGCCGACATCGTCGACCACGACGCGCGGCGCACCTCGACGCGCCGCGAGGGGATGTTCTACGGCACGCAGAACCTGCTGGAGAAGAGCGCCTCTGCCTTCGCGCCGCTGCTGCTCGCCCTCGTGCTGCTCGCCGGCGACAGCGCGAGCGACCCGCTTGGCGTGCGCCTCGTCGGCCCCGTCGCCGCGGTGCTGGTCTTCATCGGCTTCCTCTCCTTCCGCGGCTACACCCTCGGAGAGCGGGAGCCCGAGGAGTCGCAGGAGGCGGAGCCGGCCGCGCCGCCCGCCGATTGACGCTTGCGCGGCGGCGGGCCTATCGTCGGCAGTGAGGAAGGAGGTGATGCCCACATGGATGATGATCGTAGTCACGAGGCCGAGGACCACCGGTGGGACATCTCCAAGGAGGTGTCCGCGGGCTGATCCTCTGCCCGTGAGACTGAACGGAACACCCCGGCCAGCGGCCGGGGTGTTCTGCGTCCGGGAGGCTCGCCGATGGCGTCCGACTCAGCCTTCGATCACGAGCGCTACGCCTCGCTGCGTGGCGGCGGGCGCATCGGCGTCCGGGTCCACGCCGTCGCGAGCACCACCTCGACGATGGACGACGCGCGCGCCGGGGCGGACCAGCACGGCGTCGAGGGCTGCGGCGACGCCTACCTCGCGGGCGAGCAAACTGCGGGCCGCGGGCGCTTCGGGCGGCGCTGGGTGGCCGCGCCGGGGGCGGCCCTGCTCGTCACCTTCCAGCTCTGCCCCGCCGCCGGACCGTACACGCCGCTGCTCAGCGCCGCGGGCGGCCTCGCCACCGCCGAGGCGGTCGAGGCCACCGCGAACCTCGCCGTCACGCTCAAGTGGCCGAACGACGTGCTCGCCGACGGCCGCAAGCTGGCCGGAATCCTCGCCGACGGACGGCCCCGGCCCGGCGGTGTGCTCGAGGTCTTCCTCGGCATCGGCGTGAACCTGCGGGAGGACGCGACGGCGGGGCTGTCGCCGGACGAGCGGGCGCGCGCGACGAGCATCGAGGGCGCGGGCGCCACGCCGCCGGACGCGGAGATGCTGCTCGCCTCGCTCGCACAGGCGCTTGAGCGGCGGCTCGAGCAGATCGAGCGCGAGCCGTCCGCCTTCCTCGAAGACTGGCGTGTGCGCCTCGAGACGATCGGGCGGCGCGTGCGGCTCGCTGCCGCCGGTGTGGATGCGGGAGCGGCGGGCGTCGTCGAGGGCGTCGCAACGGGCGTCACGCAGAGCGGCGAGCTGACGCTGCGCCTCGACGACGGGTCGGAGCGCAGCTTCGCAGCGGGAGACGTGACGACGCTGTGAGCGCGCCTCGCTTGCCCTCGCAGGGCGTGGCTCCTACGATCGGTCGTGATGCGTAGCTATGAGATCAGCGGCGGGCGCGCGCATGCGCATAGCCATCGGGGCGAGGAGTCGCCGCCGCGAAGCCGCTTGCATCGCTAGCCGGAACGCTGATGCCAGTGACACGCCGCGGCGGAACTCCGTCGCGGCGTTTCTGTGTCCAGACACAGCGGCGTCGCCGTCCCGGCCCTCAGGACCAGACCACCAACACGAGGCCGTGAGAGTGAGACGAGCGTGAGCGAAACCGAAGCAGACACAGACAATCCCGCCGTGAGCCGCGCAGAGACCCTGCGCAGCCGCGGCATGCACGACATCGGACCGGACGAGATGCGGCGCTTCAGGCGCGTCGAGGCGCGATTCCTCGAGGTGACGGCGGCGGCGGGGTACCAGGAGATCCGCACGCCCACCGTCGAGCCGCTGCACCTCTTCACCAGCGCCGGGGCGCTCTCGCCGCAGCTGCTCGATCGCGTCTACTCGTTCCTCGACTGGGACGGCTGGAGCGGCGAGCGGATGGTGCTGCGTCCGGACAGCACCCTCCCCGCCGTCCGCTGGTTCGAGAGCCGTGAGGGCGCCGCGAACGGCGACGCGGCGCGGCTCAGCTACGTCCAGCCGGTCTACCGTTTCGACGCCGGCGACGGCGATCGCGAGCTGTGGCAGTGCGGCGTCGAGCTGTTCGACCTCGCCGCCCCCGAGGGCGACGTCGAGCTGCTGCGCCTCGCGCGCGAGCTGCTGAACGCGCTCGGGCTCGGCGATCTACGGTTCGAGCTCGCGCACGCCGGCCTGCTGCGCGCCGCGCTCGCGTCGACGGGGCTCGACGAGACGGGGCAGATCGAGGCCCTCGATCGCGTGATCGAGGGCGGCGAGGAGGCCGTCGGCGAGCTGGCGGCGGCCAGCCCGGAGGCGGCGAGCGGGCTGCGCCTGCTGCTCGAGATCCGCGGCGGCGGTGCGGGCTACCTCGACAACGTCGAGGCGGCGCTGCCGGAGGCGGCCGGGCAGATCGCCGAACTGCGGGCGGCGATGAGCGCCCTCGATGCGGCAGGTGTCGACTGCGACCTGGCGCCCGCCGCCGGGGGCAGCTTCGAGTACTACACCGGCCTCACCTTCCGCGCCCTTGCGGGCGGCGAGGTCTGCCTGCTGGGCGGCCGCTACGACCGCATGGCGGAGGCGATCGGCGGGCGGCCCGCGCCCGCCTCGGGCTTCGCCGCCGACCTGCTGCGCCTCGCGGCGCTCGCCCCGGAGGCGGCGTCGTGATCCGCGTCGCACTGCCCCGCGGCGACCTCCGCGCCCCGCTCGCCGCGCGCCTGCGCGCGGCCGGTTTCGCCGTCGAGGGCTACGAGGGAGGGTCGCGCGCCTACCGCTTCCCGGTCGAGGGCCGGCCGGGCGTGCTCGTGCGCGTCTTCGCGGAGGAGGACATTCCGATCCAGGTCGCGCTCGGCCAGTACGACCTCGGCATCACCAGCCGCGCCTGGGTCGACGAGTTGCTCGCGCGCTACCCGCTCGACTCGCTCACGCCGCTGCGCCCGCTCGACCTCGGGGGCCGGCGGCTCGTGCTCGCCGCGCCCGAGGGCGTCACGCTCGACCGCCTCGCGGCGACGCCGGGCGTGCGCGTCACCACCTCGCACCCGAACCTGGCGACGCGCGCGCTCAACTACCTGCGCGTGCCTGACTACCGCGTGATCGAGGTCTGGGGCCAGCCCGAGGCCTGGCCGCCCGAGGACGCCGACGCCGCCATCCTCGGCGTCCCGCTCGACGAGGCGGCGGCGGACGCCGATCTCGCGCGCGAGGGCCTGGCAGTGGTGGCCGAGGTGCAGCGTGGCACGGCGACGCTGGTGGCCAATCGCGACGCCCTCGCCAGCCGCGACCTCGCCGAGGCGCTGGGCCCGCTGCTCGCACTGCCGGCGGGTGACCGGGAGGCATCCGGGGCGCGCCCGCTCCCCCGCGGCAACGGGCGCAACGGCGGCCGCCAGGGCATCGCGTCGCGGCGCTTCGCCGGCGATCGCGGCGTCTTCCGCCTCGCGCTGCCGGACGGGCACGCGCAGCCGCACACCGTCGAGGCGCTGTCCTCCGCCGGCCTGCGCTTCGAGGGCTACGGCGACGGCGACACTGACCGCCACCCGCGCTCCGGCGTCGAGGGCCTCGAGGTGAAGGTGATCCGCCCGCAGGACATGCCGCAGGCGGTCGCGCTGGGCTGCTTCGACCTCGCGCTGACCGGGCGCGACTGGCTGGCGGCGCACCTCGCGGCCTTCCCGCTCTCGCCGGTTGCGGAGCTGTGCGACCTGCGCCGCAGCCGCTATCGCCTCGGCGCGGTCGTGCCCGAGGACGTGCCCGCCGAGACGATCGCCGAGGCGATCGCCTGGTGGCGGCGCGACGACCCGGAACGGCCCATCCGCGTCGCCTCGGAGTACGTGGCGCTGGCGGACCAGTACGCGCGCGAACGCCACCTCGGGCGCTACCAGGTGCTGCCGATCTCCGGGGCGTCCGAGGGCTTCGTGCCGGACGATGCGGAGATCCTGATCGAAGGGACCGAGACCGGCTCCACCCTGCGCGCGAACCGGCTCCGTATGATCGACGTCATCATGGAGTCGACCAACTGCGCGATCGGCTCGACGCAGCGCCCGCCCGGCGTGCGCGGCGAGTTGCTCGACGAGCTGGTCGAGCGGCTGCGGGCGGGAGCCGCGGAGGTCTGACGTGCCCTCACTGGGATCACACCTCGCGAGCGCCTACGGGCTGGCCGACCGGCTCGGCCACCCCTACATCGACGCCGATCGCGGCTCCTACTACCTCGGCTCGACGGCGCCGGACATCCGCGTGCTGCTGCGCGTGGACCGACGCCTGACGCACTTCTTCGAGCTCGACGAGTTCGAAGAGCAGGACTCCGTGGCGCGCATGTTCGAGGAGCACCCGGACCTCCGCGACCTCGCCGGCCTCAACGAGAGCACGCGGGCGTTCGTGGCGGGCTACGTCACGCACCTGCTGATGGACGAGCACTACATCCAGAGCGTCTACCGCCGCTTCTTCGGCGAGCGCTCGTCCCTCGGCGGCGACCTGCGCGCGAACGTGCTCGACCGCGCCCTGCAGTACGAGATGAACCGCCGCGAGCTGGAGGACGACGCGGCCCTCGCGGAGATTCGCACCGCCATCGACGCCACAGAGGCGGCGATCGCGGTCGGCTTCATCGAGGAGCGGCTGTGGCCGGAGTGGCGCGACTTCACGCGGGGGATCACCTACCAGCGCCCGGACTGGGAGCGCTTCCCGCGGGTGATGCAGATCCACCTGCGGCGCGGCGGCTTCAGCGATGAGGAGATCGAGGAGGTGGCGCAGAACCCCGGCGGGCTGATCCAGGAGTCGCTCTCCCACGTCACCGAGGACGAGGTCTCGCGCTACCTCGAGGAGGCGACCGAGCTCGCCGCCGAGCGCCTCCGCGAGTACCTGCCGGAACTCTGATGGCAGCCACCACGCCCGCATCCGGATTCGCGCTGCGCATCGTCGAGGGCGCCGCGGTCGCGCGCGCGAGCGTGCTGCGCCGCGATCCGCTCGGCGACCCCGCGCTGCCGCCGCCCGTGCGGGCCTCGATCCGCGAGACCTTCGGGGAAGACTTGAGCGCCTCCGAGGTGGTGGCGCGGATCATCGCGCGCGTGCGCGAGGAGGGCGACGCGGCGGTGCGCGCCTTCTCGCAGCGCTTCGATCGCTCGGCCGACGCGCCGCTCGAGGTGGGCCGCGAGGAGATCGAGGCCGCCTTCGCGGAGACGCCGGACGAGCTGCTCGACTCGCTGCGCTTCGCCGCCGATCGCGTGCGCCACTACCACGAGCGCCAGCTCGCGCACGGCCCGCGCTCCTTCCTCGAGGACGGCGTCGGCATGACCGTGCAGCCGATCGCCCGGGCCGGCATCTACATGACCGGCAGCGTGGCGGTGCTGCCCTCCTCGGTGCTGCACACGGCGCTGCCCGGCCTCGTCGCTGGCGTCCCGGAGCGCATCGGCGTCACGGCAGCGCGCGAGGACGGCAGCGTGCACCCGCTCAAGCTGGTGGCGGCGGAGCTGGCCGGCGTGCAGCGCATCTTCCGCGCCTCGGGCGCGCAGGCGATCGCGGCGCTGGCGCTGGGCACCGAGACGATCCCGCGCGTCGACAAGATCTTCGGGCCGGGCAACGTCTTCGTGACGCTCGCCAAGCAGCAGCTCTTCGGCGAGGTCGGGATCGACGCGATCTACGGCCCCACGGAGACGCTCGTCCTCGCCGACGAGGAGGCCGCGCCCGACCTCTGCGCAGCCGACCTGCTGGCGCAGGCCGAGCACGATGCCCTCGCGCGGCCGGTGCTGATCACCACCTCGCGTGCGCACGCCGAGGCAGTGCGCTCCGAGGTCGAGCGCCAGCTCGAGGACCTCGAGCGTCGCGCGATCGCGCGCGCGGCCGTCGAGGGCGGCGGAGCGGTCGTCGCCGACGGCCTCGATGAGGCGGTGGCGCTCGCCAACGAGTTCGCGCCCGAGCACCTCTGCCTGCTCACGCGCGAGCCGGAGGCGATCGCGCCGCTGATCACGGCGGCGGGCGGCGTCTTCGTCGGCGACCACTCGCCCGAGGTGCTCGGCGACTACGTGGCCGGGCCGAGCCACGTCATGCCCACGGGCGGCTCGGCGCGCTTCGCCTCGCCGCTCTCGGTGCTCGACTTCCTCAAGGTCAGCTCCGTGATCGCGCTGCCGGAGGGCGCGCTCGGCGAGCTCGGCCCGCACGCCGCGCGGCTCGCGCGCGCCGAGGGCCTGACCGGCCACGCGCGCTCGATCGAGCGCAGGCTGGAGGGACTGTGATGAGCGACTCCGCGAGCTTCGACCTCGAGGGCGCGCTGCGCCCACCGCTGCGCTCGCTGCGCGGCTACGAGCCGATCGATCCGCCCGAGCAGGTGGCCGCCCGCTACGGCGTCGCCCCCGAGGCGATCGTCAAGCTCGACGGCAACGAGAACCCCTACGGCCCCTCGCCGCGCGCCCTGGAGGCGCTGGCGGGCGGCTACGCGGCCCACCGCTACCCGGATCCGGAGCAGCGAAGACTGCGCGGCGCCCTCGGCGCGCGCCACGGTGTGCCGCCGGAGTGCATCGTCGCCGGCGCCGGGGCGGACGAGATTATCGACCTCGTCTTCCGCATCTTCGTCGAGGCGGGCGACCGCGTCGTGATCGCCTCGCCCACGTTCGGGATGTATCCCTTCGGCGCGGAGATCGCGGGCGCGGAGCTGGTCGACGTGCCGAGGCGCGACGATTGGTCCGTGGACCTCGACGCTCTCGCCGCGGCCTGCGAGGGCGCGAAGGCGGTCTTCCTGCCCTCGCCCAACAACCCGACGGGCGGGCTGCTGCCGCCCGGCGCCGCCGAGCGCCTGCGCACGAGCGGCGCGATCGTCGTGATCGACGAGGCCTACGTGGAGTTCGCGAGCGGGCGCGAGGGCGGCCACAGCGGTTCGCCGAGCCTCGCGGACCGCGCCGCCGAGGACGGCGAGCGAGGCGAGGCGCCGCTGATCGTGCTGCGCACGTTCAGCAAGTGGGCCGGCCTCGCCGGGCTACGCGTCGGCTACGGCGTCATGCCGGCCCCGGTCGCATCGCTGCTCATGCAGTGCAAGCAGCCCTACGGCGTCAGCACCGCCGGCGAGGCGGCCGCGCTCGCGTCGCTCGAGGACGCGGCGCTGCTCGACGAGCGCGCCTGCGAGATCGCCGGTGAGCGTGACCGGCTGGCGGCCGAGCTGCGGGCGGGCGGCTGGCTGGAGCCCGTCCCCTCGCAGGCCAACTTCCTGCTCTGCCGCCTCACGTCCGGCAGCGGGGCGGCGCTGCGCGAGGCGCTCGCGCGACGCGGCGTCTTCGTGCGCTTCTTCGGCCACGAGCGCCTGCGCGACCACGTCCGCATCTCCATCGGCACGCCCGAGGACAGCGAGCGCCTGCTCGCCGCGCTGTCCGAGGCGCGTGCGGAGGTGGAAGGCAGGGCGGCGTGAGACTGCGCGTGGACAGGGAAGGGCCGGAGCTCCGGAGTCCCCCTCACCCTAGCCCTCTCCCGCCGGGGGAGAGGGGACCGGACCTGCCCTCGGGAGTCCGGTGCGCCGATCCCGGTCCCCTCTCCCCTCGAGGGAGAGGGCGGGGTGAGGGGG
>VXMT01000137.1:1995-2706 GCA_009840965.1 Chloroflexota bacterium | reverse complement strand
CACCTAGTCCTCCCCGATTAATACGGGCTCCTGCTTATTTTGTTTAAACCCCCCCCACGACACCCTCTTCCGGCGCGGCGGGGCGGCCCGCTCCCCCGCCCCCACGCCCCCCTCAAGGCGCGGGCAGGGCGGATCAGCGCAGTGGTGAGAAGTCCGTCGGCTCGAGCAGGCGGTTCTCGCTATGGCTGACGATGGGACCGTCGCGCTCGGATTCCTCGTACGCCTCGCGCCACTCCGGGTCGGCGCTGAATGCGGCCCAGGCTCGCTCGCGCTGCGCAACGTCGTCGAAGGCGAGCAGGTAGACGAGTTCCCCGTAGCGACCGCCCGCGTAGTTCGTCCAGTACCCCACGTTGCGCATCCCGTGCTTCTCGAAGAGGCGGGTGGTGTGGTCGCGGAAGCGGGCGAGCATCGCCTCTCTGCGTCCCGGGAGCGCGGTGTAGACGCGGAGCTCGTAGATCACGATGCCGCGGCGTCGCCCTCGTCGCCGCCCCCGTCTCCCGGGTCGAGGTCCCGGTGCATCAGCAGCAGGTCGTAGGTCTCCCCGTTGGTATCGCTCACCTGGTCGTGCAGCACGGCGACCGGGACGAACGCGAGCGCCCGAAAGGTCCGCATCGCGGCTATCTGGTCCAGCGTCATCTGCGTCGTGGCGCGGCGGACACCGAGTCCTCGCGCCAGCGGCCGCCCCTCCGCCGCGAGGCGGTGGCCGAGACC
>VXMT01000137.1:0-1985 GCA_009840965.1 Chloroflexota bacterium | reverse complement strand
GGCCCCCGCGCCGGCCCCCCCCCCCACGTGCCGACGACGACGTGAAGGGCGGCGATGTGTCGCATCCAGATCGCCTCGTGCCGGGCCACCGCCCCGAAGCCGATGATCTCGCCCGCGCGGGTGGCGAGGATCACCGCGGCCAGGCCGAGCAGGACGTCGTCAACCCAGCCGTTCACGCCCTCGACCGTCGTGATGTCCGTTTGTAGGAACATCAGGTCGTGCTTGGGGACCGATCGCGCGAACGCCAGCACCGCGTCGGCGTCCCCGGGCTCCATGTAGCGGAGCTCGACGTCGCCGCCGTCCACGGAGATCCTCGGGAGGCCGCCCGGCGCGCCACCGGTCACCTGGACACCTCGCTCCCCGGGTTGCCGCGGCGACCGCTCCCGGTGCGGCCGCGCCGGCGCTCGCCCGCCGCCGGTCACCATACCGCACCCGAGCCCGACGCCCGCTCCCCTAGAAGCGCGGGTACTGGTCGATGGAGACGTGCCGCTCCGCGAAGAGCCAGCGCCCCTCGACGCGCTGCAGCCGGTCGCGGTAGAGCCCGGTCCTGTCGACGCGCGGTCCCCCTTCCTCCAGTGCCAGCAGAAGGATGTAGCAGGTGTGGGTGGCCTCGTCGCCGTCTCCCTCGATGACGTGGTTCGACGTCCAGTGCCTCAGGGGCGCACGCTGCGCCCATCGCTCCCTGGTCCGCGGCAAGTGGCTCATCAGCTCGGCGCGCCCGGGCGACGCCGTGCCCGTGGCGCCCACGAATAGGCCGTCCTCGGTGAACGTCGCGGCGACGGCCGCGGCGTCGCGCGTCACATCGAGCGCCCAGCTGTAGAGGGCGGTCAGCCGCACGATCTCGAGCCGGTCGGCGTCGCTCAGAGCCATCGCTGCCCCTCGGTCCGCCGCTGAGTCTAGGGCGTGCGTCCGGCGCCGTGGCGACCGCGCGCCGCGCTCCTGCTCCCGTCGCGCCTCGGGCAGGCGCTAGGATCGATCGCGGAGGGGTGCCCGAGTGGTTTAAGGGAGCGGCCTTGAAATCCGTCGTGCGTGTCCACGCACCGTGGGTTCGAATCCCACCCCCTCCGCCACCGCGCCGCCCGGGGGGCCGGCCGCGACGGGAGCACGTGCGATGGAGCGCCTAGGCCGCCTCGTCCCCGCCGCGCTCGCTGCGATCGTCCTCCTCGCTGCGTGCGATGACGGTCGTCCGGCGCCGCCGCCCGAGCTCCCCGAGCTTGCGGCCCGCCTGGATGAGGTGGCGCTCGCAGCAGCGATACCCGAGCCAACTGCCGCACCGGGCCCGAGCGAAGACCGGGACCGCACTCCCCCCTCGCTGGTGGGAGCTCTCGTGACGATCGGGGCGACCGGCGGCGACGGCGTCAGCCTCCGCTCCGCCTGCCACGCCGACGCGCGCATCGCCGGCGGCTGGGCCGACGGCACCGAGCTCGAAGTGATCGAGGTCGGCGCCGGCGAGTGCGAGGGGTGGACGCTCGTGGAGGCGCGCGGCGTGAGCTCCTGGGTGAGCAACCAGTACCTGCCCGGCCTCGGCGCGGCTGCGGAGGTGCGGGCCGAGGCGGAGGAACAGGAGGAGGAGGGAGCGGGTGCCGAGGCCGCGGACGTGGCGGCCGTCCGCGCGTGGGTGGGCGCGCTGGACGAGGCGTCCGGCCGGATCGCCCTCATCGCTCGGTCCGCTACCGGCAGCAGCCTCCCGCAGCAGGCCGACTTCCTCCGTGTGATCGCCCGCGACGCGGGCCAGCTGACGGCGGCCGCGGCGGCGGCGCCCGTCCGGACGTTCAGTGCCGCGTGCGGCGGAGCCGCGGTCGTGCTCGCGGGCGCGGCCGAGACGCTGCGCGTCGTGGCCGAGCAGCTCGCCGCCCTCTTCGACGGATGGCCCGCGACGCCGTACCCGGTGGAGGTCGACCGGCTGGCGGGCCAGTACGCCGCCCTCGCCGGCGAGGCGGCCCCGATGGCCGCGGAGTGCCTGGCGCCCGGCGCGTCGTGAGCCG
>VXMT01000246.1 GCA_009840965.1 Chloroflexota bacterium | reverse complement strand
CGCCTGCGCGCTGGCGAGGCTCGCGCGCGCACTCTCGAGGGAGGCGCGCGCCTGCACGAACTCGGCCTCGTCGGCGGGTGCGCGCAGATCCTCGAGCCGCGCGGCGGCGGCCGCGTGGTTCGCCCTTGCGGCCTCCACCGCAAGCTCCGCCTGGCGTACGTCCTCCGCGCTCGGCTCCGCACGCAGCTCGTCGAGTCGTGCGACGGCCGCCGTGTGGCTCGCCCGCGCCGCCTCCACCGCAAGCTCGGCCTGGCGCGTGTCCTCCGCGCTCGGCTCGGCCTGCAGCTCCTCGAGGCGCGCGACGGCCGAGGCGTGATTCGCGCGCGCCGCCTCGACGCTCTGCTCCGCCTGGTAGCGATCCTCCTCGGAAATCGGGGCGAGCAGGTCGGCCAACCGCTGCTCCGCCGAGGAGAGCGCCGTGACCGCCGACTGTCTCGTGGCGTCGTCCGCGACGAACGCGACGTTGGTGTTGATCACGGCGTTGGAGTAACGCTGGTAGTTGCTGGTCCGATCCTCGGCCGAGTCGCGCAGCTCCTGCACCTGTGCGTCGGAGAGCGGCAGCGTGGCGGTGCACGGGCCCTCGGCGACATCGTTGAGGTGGTCGTACTGCTCGCAGAACTCCTCGAACGCGCCTTCGAGGGTGTGCCAGGCATCGTCGGCCCCGTCGATCGCCCCGCTCAGCTGCGCCCGCGCCTGCGTGACGCCCGTGCGCGCGGCGGCGATCTCCGTCTCGCCCGGACCCGCGATCAGCGCGGCCAGCCCCTCTTCGGCGCTGGAGAGTTGGCCGAGCGCGGTCGCCACTGCCTGCTCCGCGCTCGCCAGCTCGCTCGCGCCCGGCGGCTCGGAGAGCCGCGCCAGCGCTTCCTCGGCGCTGGAGAGCTGGCCGAGTGCGTTCGCCACCGCCTGCTCCGCGCTTGCCAGCTCGCTCGCACTAGGCGGCTCGGAGAGCCGCCCCAGCGCCTCCTCGGCGCTCGATAGCTGGCCGAGTGCGTTCGCCACCGCCTGCTCGGCGCTTGCCAGGTCGCTCGCGGCCGGCGGCTCGGAAAGCCGCTCAAGCGCCTGCTCGGCGTTCAGCACCTGGGTCTCGGCCGACTCGATTGCCTGTCGTGCGGACGCGATCTCGGCGGCGGCCGGGTCGGCGAGCAGGGCGTCGAGCCGCAGTTCCGCGAGCCGCAGCTGCGTCTCGGCCGTCGCGACCCGGCGCTGCGCATCGGCGTCGTCGAGGGTCGCGAGCACGTCGCCCGCCTGCACGGCGTCCCCGCTCCCGACCTCGACCGTGTCGACGGTACCGCCGACGCCGAAGCTGAGCGTGGCGCTGCGTTCGGCCTCGGCCGAGCCGGAGAGATCCACGGTCGTGCTGAGCTGGCCGGTCACCGCCTCGCTGCGCTGCGGTTCGGCGACGACGTCCGTCTCGCCGGGCCGGAGCAGGAACCAGGCGGCGACCGCGGCGGCCGCGAGGACGGCGCCGGCCGCGAGCAGCAGCCACCGGCGGCGCGAGCTACGGCCGCGGATCAGGAGGTCGATGTCAACGTCGCTCATGGTGGTCTCTCATCCGGTCGGGAGGCCGCGGGACCGCGCCACGGTGCACAATCGGAGGTAACGCCTCCGTAACGCCGCCGCTTCGCGGACGTTACGTTCGCGTTAGGGTCGGCAACATACCTTGCCCGTCAGCGGCGGCGAGAGGAGGGCGTCCCATGCGCGTGCTGCTGGTCGAGGACGAGCGCGATCTCGCGAACGCGATCGCACGCGGGCTGCGACGCGACGGCCTGGCCGTCGATGTCGCCTTCGACGGCGCCTCGGCCATCGAGAAGGCCGCGGTGCACCCGTACGACGTGGTCGTGCTCGATCGCGACCTGCCGCACGTACACGGCGACGAGGTGTGCCGCGAGCTCGTCGCCGGCGAGGGCGACTGCCGCATCCTCATGCTCACCGCCGCGGCAGCCGTCCACGATCGCATCGAGGGCCTCGACCTCGGCGCGGACGATTACCTCGCGAAGCCGTTCGACTTCGGCGAGCTGCGCGCTCGCATCCGCGCGCTGGGGCGGCGTTCGCGGCCCGCAGCTCAGCCGGTGCTGGAGCGGGCCGGCGTGCTCCTCGATGCGGCGCGGCGCAGCGCCAGCCGCGATGGGCGCGCGCTCAGCCTGACGCGCAAGGAGTTCGCGGTGCTGCAGGTGCTGCTCGAGGCCGAGGGTGCGGTCGTCACTCCCGAGGAGCTGCTCGACCGCGCCTGGGACGAGCACACCGACCCGTTTACCAACGTCGTGCGCGTCACGATCATGAAGCTGCGCAAGAGCCTCGGCGAGCCGCCGCTGATCGAAACGCTGCGCGGCGTCGGCTACCGCATCCCGTGATGCGCCCGCCCGGCTGGTTGTCCGCGCTCGCGCGACCCTCGATCCGGCTGCGCCTCACGCTCTGGTACGGCGGCCTCTTCCTGCTCGCCGGCTCGGTCCTGCTTGCGCTCAACTTCGCCCTCGTCGCGCGCAACTTCCCCGCCGACGGGGATGACCTGCGCGAGAACGTGGAGCAGCGCTTCGACCTGGAGCCGGGCGAGCTGCGCGGCGAGTTCTTCTTCGTCGTGGAGCGGCCGGCGACGCCGGGGCGCTCGGCCACCGTGCGGCGCGGCGTCGCCGCCACGCCGCTCTTCGACAGCGTGATCTCGCACATCAAGACCGACACGCTCCAGCAGATCGTCTGGCAGTCGGGTATCGCGCTGGCGCTGATGGCTGTCGTCTCGATCGGCCTCGGCTGGTTCGTGGCGGGGCGCATGCTGCGCCCCGTCGAGGGCATCGCTGCCACCGCTCGCCGGATCAGCGAGGCGAGCCTGGAGGAGCGGATCGCCCTCGGCGGGCCATCCGACGAGTTGAAGGATCTCGCCGACCAGTTCGACGCGATGCTCGATCGCCTGCAGTCCGCCTTCGAGGCGCAGCGGGAGTTCGTCGCGAACGCCTCACACGAGCTGCGTACCCCGCTCACGATCATCCGCACCGAGCTCGACGTCACCCTCGACGACCCGGACGCCGGACGCGAGCAACTCGAACGGACGGCCGAGGTCGTGCGCCGCGCGATCGACCGCACGGAGGGGTTGATCGATCGCCTGCTCGTGCTCGCTCGCGCCGAGGAACCACTGCTACGCGGCGAGGAGCGGGACCTCGCCGAGGCGCTTCGCCAGGCTCTCGACGCACGTGAGGCGGAGATCGCCGAGCTGGGCCTGCGCGTCACGCTCGACCTCGGCGAGGCGAACGTCGAGGGCGACCCGATGCTGCTCGACCGGCTCGCGGGGAACCTTGTCGACAACGCGGTGCAGCACAACGAGCAGGACGGCTGGATAGAGATCGCAAGCGGGTACGACGAGGGGACTGCGACCGTGCGCATCGCCAACGGCGGCCCGCGCATCCCCGCGGAGGAAGCGCCGCGCCTGTTCGAGCGCTTCGCGCGGCTGGAGCGTGCCCGCACGAGCGCCAGGGCCGGCTACGGCCTCGGCCTCTCGATCGTGCGGGCGATCGTGCGCGCGCACCGCGGCGAGGCGACGGCGAGCGCGCCGCCCGAGGGCGGGCTGGCCGTCGAGGTGTCGCTGCCGCGCCGGCGCGAGCCGTAGCGGCGGGCGCCCTCAGCGCTCCATCAGCACCGCGCCCCGCTCGAGCACGCGGTCGAGGTCGACGACCACGGCGACACCCAGGCGCTCCGGGTCGCGGTCGCGCTCGGCCTTGTGCGAGCCGTCGTAGATCGCGGTCCGCGTCTCCGCGTCGTCGACGACACGTGCGCGCCCGTGGAACTGCCACATCTGGCGTTGGGCCGGGTTGCGGTAGAGGAAGGCGATACGCGGGTTGGCGGCGATGCGGCGGAGGATGTCGCCGGCCGGGTTGCGCACCCAGATCGCGAGCTGATCGTCGCTATGCACCTGCGTGCTGCCGTAGAAGGACATGCTCGGCTGCCCCTCGCCGTCGACGCTGCTTGAGATCACCGGGCAGCCGTCGTCGAGGGCGTCAGCGATCGCGCGGCGCATCTCGTCGGTCAGCACGATCATCGCAGCACCTCGTTTCGCTGAATCCAGAGGGCGCAGGGCCGTCGAGGCGGTAGTCTAGGACAGTCGGAGGGCCGGATCGCGGAGGAGCCTCGATGAGCGCACGCGGCGACTGGCGGACGGGATTGCCCCCCGAGGCAGGTGGGCGAGCCGATCTGCCTCCCGTCAACGCCGTGCGCCTCGACTCGCGCGCGGTGCAGCCCGGCGACCTCTTCGTCTGCATCCCCGGCCAGCGCTTCGACGGGCACGACTTCGCGCGCGCCGCCGTCGCCGCTGGCGCAGCCGCGCTTGTCGTCGAGCGGGGCCGCGAGGAGGCCCTCACTGGCCTGGGCGCGCCAATCGCCATCGTGGCGGACTCGCGCCGCGCGCTCTCCTCGATCGCCGCGGCTCACGAGGGCAATCCCTCACAGCGCCTGACCGTGGTCGGCGTCACCGGCACGAACGGCAAGACCACGACCTCGCTGCTGATCCACGCCGCCCTCGAGGCCGCCGGCGAGGAAGTCGGGCTGATCAACACCGTCGAGGCGCGGAGCGGGCTGCGCCGGTCGATGAACGACAGCCGCATGAGCACGCCGGAAGCGACGGAGATCCAGCGCCTGCTCGCCGACATGGTGGACGCCGGGTGCGAGTACGCCGTCGTCGAGGCGACCTCGCACGGCCTCGCCCTCGGCCGGCTCGCCGATGTCGCGTTCGATGTCGGCGTGCTGACCCAGCTGGGCGAAGACCACCTCGACTTCCATGGCAGCGTCGAGGCCTACCACGCCGCAAAGTTGCGCCTCTTCGAGGGCCTCGGCCGCGCCGCGGTCCTCAACGCCGACGACGCCGGGTACGCGCGCTTCGCCGAGGCGAGCAGCGCGCCGGTGCTTAGCTACGGCCTCGACGATCCGAAGGCCGACCTGACCGCCCGGCAGATCGACAACGTGGGCGACGGCTCGACGTTCGAGCTGGTGACGCCGGATGCCTCGCTGCATGCGCAGGTGCGCATCCCGGGCCTCTTCAACGTCGCCAACGCCCTCGCCGCCTTCGGCGCGGTGATCGCCCTCGACCTTGATCCGTACATGGCCAGCGTCGGCATCTCGCAGACCCCGGGCGTGCCGGGGCGGCTGGAGCGGGTGCTGACGTCGCCGATCGGCGTGGTCGTGGACTACGCGCACACCGGAGACGCGCTCGCCAACGTCCTGCAGCTTCTGCGCTCGCTCACGGACGGACGGCTGATCGCCGTCTTCGGCGCGGCGGGCGAGCGCCCGAGCGAGCGGCGCACGGGCATGGCCGCTGCCGCCGCCGAGCACGCCGACTACGCCGTGCTTACCGAGGAGGACTCGCGATCCGAGCCGACCGACGAGATCATCGACGAGATCGCCCGCGCGATGATGGCTGTCGGCGCGGAGGAGGGGCGGCGCTTCGAGCGCGTCCCGGACCGTGCCTCGGCGATCGCCCGCGCGATCTCGCTCGCCGAGCAGGGCGACGTGGTGCTGATCGCCGGCAAGGGCCACGAGCCGACGATCGAGCGCGCGGACGGGTCGCACCCGTGGGACGATGCCGAGTCCGCCCGCGCGGCATTGCGCGAGCGCTTTGCCGACCCCGACGATTGGCCATAGGCTCACACAGGCTCGAAGCGTCCCGAGGCGGGAGCATCCCCGCACGGGCTGCGCGAAGGGAGCACAGGCAATGACCACAGGAGCGCCCAGCCTAGACGACCAGGCGATCGCGGGCCTCGAGGCAACCGATCTCGCGCACCTGCTGCACCCGCAGTACTACGCGCCCGACCACACCCACCCGATCATCTACGACCGCGGCGAGGGCGTGTGGCTCACCGATGTACGCGGCCGCCGCTACATCGACGGCCTCGCCTCGCTCTGGAACGTCGCGGTCGGCCACGGCCGCGCGGAGCTCGCCGATGTGGCAGCGGAGCAGATGCGCAAGGCCGCCTTCACGAACAACTACACCGGCTACTCGAACGTCCCGGCGATCGAACTGGCGAAGAAGCTCACGGGCGGCCTCGCCTACGACAACCTGCAGGGTGTCTTCTTCACCAACTCGGGCTCCGAGGCGAACGAGGGCGCGGCGAAGACGGCGCGCTTCTACTGGAACCTGCGCGGGCGGCCGGAGAAGGTGAAGATCATCGCGCGGCCTCGCGCCTACCACGGCGGCACCCTGCTGACGACGGCCATGACCGGCCTGCCGCCCTTCTGGAAGTACTTCGGCCCGCTCCCCGCCGAGGTCGTCCACACCGCGCCGACGGACGCGTGCGAGTGCGTGCCGAACGCCGACGGCGAGTGCGCCTGCTGGCTGGAGACCGTGATCGAGCGCGAGGGAGCGGAGACGATCGCGGCGCTCATCGCCGAACCGGTCAAGGGAGCCGGCGGTGTCTGGACACCGTCGGACGACTACTTCGCAGAGGTGCGCGAGATCTGCGACCGCAACGAGATCCTGTTCATCGCCGACGAGGTGATCACCGGCTACGGGCGCACGGGCCACTGGTTCGCCCTCGAGCGCTGGGATGTGCAGCCGGACATCATGACGATGTCGAAGGCGATCACCTCGGGCTACGTGCCGCTCGGCGGCTTCCTCGTGAGCGGCGAGATCATGGACGCGCTGCAGGATCTGCCGCCGGATGCGCGCTTCATGCATGCCTACACGAACAGCGCGCACCCGACGGCCTGCGCGGTCGCCCTGCGCAACCTGCAGATCATCGAGGACGAGGGCCTGGTCGAGCACGCCGCCGCGATGGGCGAGCGGCTCGGCGCCGGACTGACCTCGGAACTGGGTGGCCACCCGCACGTCGACAACATCCGCCGCCTCGGCCTGATGGCCGGGCTCTCGCTGGTGCGCGACCGCGCAAGCGGCGAGCGCTTCGACCCCTCCGAGGCCACGGGCGGCCGCGTCGCGCGCCACATGCGCGAGGAGGGCGGGGTGATCACCCGCTTCGTCGTCGACGAGATCGTCGTCGCCCCGCCGCTGGTTGTGCAGCCCGAGGAGATCGACCAGATCATCGACGCCATCTCGGCCGCGGTGCGCGCTGTGACGGAGTAGCGGCGACGGGCGATCGGGTCGCGGACCTCGACGCTACTGGCGTCGCGCCCGCTCGATCGCCTCCCGCACGGAGACGGCGACATCCGGGGCGCCCTCGAGGATCTCGCGATCCGATGTCGCCAGAAACACGCCCAACGTCCGTGCGAGAACCACGAACTCCGCGTCGTAGGCCGTGAGGCCGCACTCCAGCGCCGTGTCGATCACCCGGTCGTGCGGTACGTCCTCGACGCGATCGCCGAGCGCCCGGCCGGCATCGTCACACATGGACTTGACGTGATCCGGACCGAGGACTCCACGACGGACGAACCCGAGCAGCACGTTTCGCAACTCGCTCATGAGGATCGTCGGTGCGGCCCACTCCGGATCCTCCGCATGGAGCAGGGCCGCATCGGCGCTGCCATCGTCGCCCACAACGAACTGCACCACGACGTTCGTATCCGCGACGATCAAGGCCGTCCTTCGTTCTTCAGATTGTTGATGGTCTCATTGCTGACGTCAATGTCTCCGAAGGTCTCGCGCCGCGCCCGGATTCGTTCCAGCAGCTCAGCCGTATCCGCCGTGGGCCCGCGAACCGATGCTGTCAGCCTCTCGAGGATCTCCCCGTTCAGGCTGCGGTGGTTGCGGCTGGCCGCCGACTTCAACTCGCGGTGCACGTCCTCCGGAAGGCCGCGCAGTGCTACGTCAGGCACGTTCGCCTCCTCATCGCGATCGATATCGGAATGATATCACAATGATGTCGCCCGGCCGGGCGACAGCATCGAGGTCGCTACCCGGCCGGCGCGGCCTCCGAGACCTCGAGGGCGAAGTCCTCGATGACCGGGTTGGCGAGGAGGCGCTCGCACATCTCGCGCGCAGCGGCCTCGGCCGCGGCGGCGTCGGCGGCCTCGAGCGTGATCTCGATGCGCTTGCCGACGCGGACCTCGCGGACGGCGTCGAAGCCAAGGTTGCGCAGTCCGTCGGCCACGGCGAGGCCCTGCGGATCGTTGACCAGCGGCTTCAGCATCACGTCGATGCGCGCGACGAAGGCGCCCGCCACTAGCTCGCGCCCGGCAGCGGCTCGCCCGTGAGCAGACGGTAGGCCTCGGTGTAGCGCTCGGAGCTGGCCGCGACCACCTCGGGCGGCAGCTCGGGCGCCGGAGGCTCGCGGTTCCAGCCCGCGCCGGTCAGCCAGTCGCGCACGTATTGCTTGTCGAACGAGGGCTGGTCGCGGCCCGACTGGTACTGGTCGGCCGGCCAGAAGCGCGAGGAGTCCGGGGTCAGCGCCTCGTCGATCAGCGTGATCTCGCCGTCGAGCAAGCCGAACTCGAACTTCGTGTCCGCGATGATCACGCCGCGCTCGCGCGCGACGCCCGCCGCGTAGCCGTAGAGGGCGAGCGAGCGCAGCTTCAGCACGTTCGCCGTGTCCGGCCCGACGAACTCCTCGACCTCCTCGTAGGTCATCGGCATGTCGTGGCCCTCGTCGGCCTTCGTCGTGGGGGTGAAGAGCGGGTCGGTCAGCTGCTGCGCTTCCTGCAGCCCCTCCGGCAGCTCGATGCCGCAGACCGACCCCGAACGCTGGTACTCGGCCCAGCCGGAACCCACGAGGTAGCCGCGCACGACGCACTCGACCAGGATCGGCTCCGCCTTGCGCACCACCATCGAGCGCCCCACGAGCGACGGGTCGTCGGGCGCACCGTAGGCGGCTGCCCCACCGTCCTCGAGGACCGCGACCATGTGGTTGGGGACCACCGATGCCGTGCGGTTGAACCAATGCGCGGAGAGCCGCGTCAGCACCTCGCCCTTGTGCGGGACGCCGTTCGGCATCACCACGTCGTAGGCAGAGATGCGGTCCGTCGCGACCATCAGCAGGCGGTCGTCCGGGAGGTCGTAGAGCTCTCGTACCTTGCCCTCATGCACCTTGCCCGGCAGATCCGTTTGGAGCAGTGGAGCCGCTGTCATCGTTACCCCTTTCGTCCTGTCTTCAGTTCAGCCCGATGCGGCGGAACGACTCGTCGACGTGCACCAAATAGGCGTCCACGTCGAAGATCTCCGTCAGCACGGACTCATCTAGGCGCGCGCGCACCTCGTCGTCGCCAAGCAGCAAGCCGAGCAGCGGGATGCCCTCGTCCAGCGCGGTCATCGAGTGCCGCTGCACGACGCCGTACGCCGCCTCGCGGCTCATGCCCGCCTCGATCAGCGCGAGCAGCACCTTCTGCGAGAAGACGAGGCCCTGCGTCGCCTCGAGGTTGTGGCGCATCCGCTCCGGGTAGACCTCGAGGCCGGCGACTACCCCGGTGAAGATGTGCAGCATGTAGGCGAGCAGGCCGGTGGCGTCCGGGAAGATGATGCGCTCGACCGAGGAGTGCGAGATGTCTCGCTCGTGCCAGAGCGCGACGTCCTCGAGGCCGGCCGAGGCGTAGCCGCGCAGCGTGCGCGCGAGCCCGGCGACGCGCTCGCACAGCTCCGGGTTGCGCTTGTGCGGCATCGAGGATGAGCCCGTCTGGCCCTCGGCGAACGGCTCGGCGACCTCGCCGATCTCGGTACGCTGCAAGCTGCGGATCTCGGTCGCGAACTTCTCCAGCGAGGCGCCGATGCCGGCGAGGGCCGAGAGGTAGTGGGCGTGCCGGTCGCGCTGGATGATCTGCGTCGTCACCTCGGCGACGCGCAGGCCGAGTCGAGCACAGGCGGCGTCTTCAACCTCCGGAGGCACGGTCGCGTGCGTCCCGACGGGGCCGGACATCTGCCCGACGGCGACCGTCTCGCGCGCCGCCTGCAGGCGCTCGGCGTGGCGGTCGAGTTCGGCGACCCAGACCGCGAGCTTGAGTCCGAACGTCGTCGGCTCGGCGTGCATGCCGTGCGTACGCCCGGCGCAGGCGGTGTGCTTGTGCTCGACGGCGCGGCGCGCGACGGCCTCGCGGAGGTCGCGCAGCATGCCGGCGATCACATCGGCGGCCGCCGCGAGCTGCAGCGAGGTGGCCGTGTCCCAGACGTCGTTGGAGGTCAGCCCGTAGTGCACCCAGCGCGACTCATCGCCCAGCGAGTCGGCGACGGAGCGCAGGAACGCCGTCACGTCGTGGTGCGTCTCCTCGATGTAGCGGCCGATCGCCTCGACATCGATCGTGGCGTCGCGGGCGATGCGCTCGGCGTCCTCGCGCGGGACGACGCCCGCGTCGGCCCAGGCTTCGACGACGGCGATCTCCACTTCCAGCCAGCGCTGGAACTTGAAGGCGTCGGACCAGATCTCCTCGATCGCGGGCAGGCTGTAGCGAGGGATCATCGGGCGCCTCGGCGGCGGGCAGCCGGATCAGTCATCGGCGAAGTCCTCGCGGACGGGCGAGAAGACCTCGACCAGCGTGGATTCCTCGAGGGCGACGACGTGGTGCGGCACGTCGCCGGGGATGAGGTAGGAGGAGCCGGGCCCGAGATCGGACTCGACGGCGCCGATGCGGAAGCGGACGAGCCCGTCGGCGACGTGGCCGGCCTGCTCGTGCGGGTGCGTGTGCTCCGGCACCTCGGCGTTCGGCTCGAGCTGGATCTCGACGAAGGTGAGGCGGTCGCCGGAGACGAGCGTGCGGCGCGTGACGCCGGGGAACTGCGCGACGGGGTTGAGGTCCTCGTAGCTGCGGATCCGGATCTGGCTCATCCTGCTGCTCCCGCCTCAGGCGCGGCTAGCGCCCCGCCTGCTCCTCACGATACGCCGCCAGTGACGTTGCGATGTCCGGGTGCGACAGCGCGAGGATGCGCGCGGCGTACGCCGCCGCGTTGCGCGCCCCCCAGCTGCCGATGCTCATCGCCGCCACCGGCACGCCGGGCGGCATCTGCGCGATCGCGTAGAGCGCGTCCACGCCGTTCAGGGGCGACGAGGCGATCGGCACGCCGATCACCGGCAGCGCGCTGTAGGCCGCCGCGACGCCGGGCAGCGCCGCCGCTCCGCCCGCGGCCGCGATGATCACCTCGAAGCCCGCATCGGAGGCTCCGAGGCAGAACTCGCGCACCACGTCCGGTGTGCGATGCGCCGACATCACGTGCTGCTCGTAGGGGATGCCGAGGCGTTCCAGGATTTGCCCGCAGCCCGCCATCTCGTCCTCGTCCGAGGCCGATCCCATCACGATCGCAACAAGCGCACCGTCAGCCATCGATCCACCCTCCGCCTTCCATGTCCAGTTGCCGTCTCATATCCAGTCTCCCACGCTTCTCGCTCAAGCTGGCCGCATCGAGCCGCCGCCGAGGATCGGGTCCGGTCCGGCGATCACCTGCGCCAGCTCGCGACTCGCGGCCGAGCGCTCGTGGCGGTCGCCGAAGGCCGCGCCGCGGCGCCCGCCGTCCTCGACCACCACGTGCAGGCGTCGCCCCACGATCGCGGCGAGTGTCCCCAGGTCGGCGGCGCGGAGGCGACGGCGCACCTCCTCGTCGCTCGCGCGCACGTTGCGAATCACGAACTCGCGGTCGCCGTCGAGGCCGTAGATCACCGCCTCGACCATCGCCGCCTCGCTCCCCGCGCCCTCGCGCCAGATCGCGATGAAGTGGATGCAGGGCTCGCTCGTGCGCGTGCCCGTCGTCGACCAGAACTCGGACTCGATGGCGCGGCGGCACTCGGGCATGGGGCAGCGCAGCGGGCTCGGGTCGCGCGTGGTCATGCCCCGTCCCCGTCCGTCTCGCCCTCGCGCGCGCCGATGTCGGTGCGGTAGTGCGCCCCCTCGAAGCTGATGGCGCGCACGCGCTCGTAGGCGGCCTCTCGCGCCTCGGCGAGGCTGGCGCCCCTTGCGACGACGCAGAGCACGCGCCCGCCCGCGGTCCGCAACACGCCGGCCTCGTCTCGTTGCGCGCCCGCGAGGAAGACCTGTACGCCGTAGTCGGACCCCCCGACGCCGCTGATCGGGACGCCGGTGTCGTAGCTGCCGGGATAGCCTCCGGAGGCCATCATCACGCCGACCGTAGCCTCGTCCGACCACTCGACCTCGACGTCCGCGAGGCGGCCGTGGGCGACGGCGTTGCAGATCTCGAGCAGGTCGGAGCGCAGGCGCGGCAGCAGCGCCTCCGCCTCCGGATCGCCAAAGCGGCAATTGAACTCAATCACCTTCGGTCCGCCGGCGGTGATCATCATGCCGGGGTAGAGCACGCCGCGGTACTCGCGGCCGGATGCCGCGAGGGCGGAGACGGCGCGCTCCGTCACGTCGCGCTCGATGCTGCGCGCGGCGTCCTCGGCGAGCCAGCCCGGTGGCGAGTAAACGCCCATCCCGCCGGTGTTGGGCCCACGGTCGCCGTCGAAGACCGGCTTGTGATCGCAGCTGAACGGCATGTGGGCGACGGCCGTCCCGTCGGTGAAGGCGTGCGCCGAGGTCTCCGGTCCGCTCAGCCGCTGCTCGACGAGCACGCGCGCGCCGGCCTCCCCGAACACGCCATCCACCATCGCCTCCTCGATCGCCGCGAGGGCTTCCCCGGGTGTGTCGCAGACGGTGACGCCCTTGCCGGCGGCAAGGCCGTCGGCCTTGACGACGTGCGAGCCGCCGAAGCGCCGCACGTAGTGCATCGCCGCCTCGGGGTCGTCGAAGGTGGCGGCGTGGCCGGTCTCGATGCCGGCGTCGGCCATCAGGTCCTTCGCGAACGACTTCGACCACTCGATCTCCGCCCCCGCGCGCGAGGGTCCGAAGACGGGGACGCCCTCGGCGCGAAGCGCGTCCGCGACGCCCGCCGCGAGCGGCGCCTCCGGCCCGACGACCACGAGGTCGGCCCGCAGCCGCGACGCGGCCGCGACGACGGCGGCCCCATCGTTCTCATCGAGACCGGCGACGTTCTCGCCGTACTGCGCCGTGCCCGCATTGCCGGGTGCGTTGCTGAGGCTGCCGAGGCGCGGCGACTGGGCAAGCTTCCAGGCGATCGCGTGCTCGCGCCCACCGCCGCCGAGCAGGAGGACGTTCGTGCTCATCGCGCCTCCCGCCTCACGCCGCCTACTCCCACTCGATCGTGCCGGGAGGTTTCGAGGTGATGTCGTAGACGACGCGGTTGACCTCGGGGACCTCGTTGACGATGCGGCGCGAGATCACGGAGAGCAGGTCGTAGGGGAGGCGCGCCCAGTCCGCGGTCATCGCGTCCTCGGCGGTGACGCAGCGCAGGGCGATGCAGTAGCCGTAGGTGCGGCCGTCGCCCTGCACGCCCACGGTGCGCGTGTCCGTCAGCACCGCGAACGATTGCCAGAGGTCGTAGTAGACCGCCGCGTTCTTGATCTCGTCCATCACGATCCAGTCGGCGCGGCGCAGGATGTCGAGCTTGTCGCGCGTGACCTCGCCGATCACGCGGATCGCGAGGCCGGGACCGGGGAACGGCTGGCGGTAGACCATCTCGTCGGGCAGGCCCAGCTCCTTGCCGACGCGCCGCACCTCGTCCTTGAAGAGGTTGCGCAGCGGCTCGATCAGCGAGAGCTCCATGTCCTTCGGCAGGCCGCCGACGTTGTGGTGCGTCTTGATCTTCGCCGTCGCGTCCGTGCCGCTCGAGGCGGACTCGATCACGTCAGGGTAGGTGGTGCCCTGCACGATGTAGTTGACGTCGCCGATGCCGCGTGCCTCCTCCTCGAAGACGCGGATGAAGGTCTCGCCGATGCGGATCCGCTTCGTCTCCGGGTTCGTCACCTCGGCGAGGTCGGCGAGGAAGCGATCGGCCGCGTTGACGTGACGCAGGTCGATCTCCATGTGGCCGCGGAAGGTGTTGACCACGCGCTCCGGCTCCTCGGCGCGCAGCAGCCCGTTGTCGACGAAGATGCAGGTCAGCTGGTCGCCGACGGCGGCGTGCACGAGCGTCGCCGCCACGGCGGAGTCGACGCCTCCCGAGAGCGCGCAGATCACCTGGCCGTCGCCGACCTGCTCGCGGGTCGTGCGGATCGATTCCTCGATGAAGTTGGCCGCAGTCCAGTCGCCGGCGCACCCGGCGACCTCGAAGAGGAAGTTGCGCAGCAGCTGGCTGCCCTGCGGCGTGTGCACCACCTCCGGGTGGAACTGGATGCCGAGGCAGCCCGCATCGTTCGACATCGCCGCGATCGGCGAGTCATCGGAGTAGGCGACGGAGCGGAAGCCGGGCGGTAGCTCGACGATGCGGTCGGCGTGTGACATCCAGACGGGCATCGTCGGCGGCAGGTCGTGCAGGAGGCCGTGCGCTGGCTCGGAGAGCGTGATCACCGCGTGCCCGTACTCGCGCCTCGAGGCGGGAGCGACGCGCCCGCCGAGCGACTGCGCCAGCAGCTGCATCCCGTAGCAGATGCCGAGCACCGGCAGCCCCGAGGCCACGACATAAGGGGGCAGAGTCGGCGCGCCCTCGTCGTACACGGAGGCGGGGCCACCGGAGAGCACGAAGCCCTTGACCTTGAGGTGCGAGAGCTTCTCCGAGGGCGTGTCCCAGGGCGCGAGCTCGGCGTAGACGCCGGCCTCGCGGATGCGCCGCGTGATCAGCATCGAGAACTGCGAGCCGTAGTCGAGTACGACGATCGCTTCGGGCGCCTCGGGGGCGGGCGTCAGCAGGTGGCCCGGTTCGCGCGCCTCCGCGATCTCGAGGTACGTGCTGACCTCGCTGTCGCCCGAGGTGCGGATGCGATCACCTGACCCTGCGAGAGCGGCGGACGCTTCGCTCGTGTCGACCATCGAGCCCTTTAGGTGGGTGGGGAGCCCGTTGTACGCGATCCTATCGGCGCGCCCGAGCCGGGTCAACGCGCACGGGCCTCGCGGGCCTATACTCGGCCCACGACGAGCGTGGCGACGAGAGGTAACCAGGATGGCGAGCACGGCCCCCCAGACCGCCGAGCGCATGACCGAGGCGGCGACGGACTTCCTCGAGGCGCTCGACGATGACCAGCGCGCGCTCGCGATGCTGCCCTTCGACGACGAGGCGGAGCGCCAGACCTGGCACTACACGCCGATCGAGCGCTGCGGCCTGACGCTGAACGAGATGCGCCCGCAGCAACGCCGCCTGGCGATGCGGCTGATGGGCACCGGGCTAAGCATGGGCGGCTTTGTCACCGCCAGCACGATCATCGGCCTCGAGGCCACGCTCGAGGGTCTCGACGGCTGGCCCGCGCGGGCCTACGCGGAGACGCGGCCGAACGTGCCCTTCCGCGACCCGGGCATGTATTACGCCGCCGTCTTCGGCGAGCCCGGCGGCGAGGCGCCGTGGGGCTGGCGCATCGGCGGCCACCACGTCGCGCTGCAGTACACGATCGCCGGTGGCCGGATCGTCAGCCCCACGCCGACCTTCTTCGGCGCCCACCCCGCCGAGGCGAAGCAGGTCGGCGCGCACTCGCTGCGCCCCCTCGCGGCCGAGGAGGACCTCGCGCGCGAGCTGCTACACGCGCTCGACGAGGAGCAGCGCGCCTGCGCCGTGATCTCGCCCGCCGCGCCTACCGACATCGTGCAGTCGAACCGCCCTCGCGTGCTCGAAGGCGCCTACAACATCCCGCTCGCCGAGCTGATGGACCGCAAGGAACCGGACCGCACCGAGGCCTATGAGCGCGAGGCTCGGCAGCGCGCCGCGCTCGGCCTCACCGACGAGCTGATCGAGGTCCTCCGCTACTCCTCGACGGAGCCGCGCGGGCTCGTCGCGACCGCGATGAACGGCTCGCAGCGCGAGCTGCTGACGGCGCTCGTGCGCCAGTACGTCGACCGCATGCCGGAGGAGATCGCCGAGCTGGAGTGGGGCAAGATCGACGGGCCGACGTTCGACGCGATCCACTTCGCCTGGGCCGGCCCCGGCGAGCCGCGCACGCCGCACTACTACCGGCTGCAGGCCCCGCGCTTCCTGATCGAGTTCGACAACGTGCAAAGCGACGTCAACCACATCCACTCGGTCTGGCGCGACCCGGAGGGCGACTTCGGCGCCGACATTCTCGCGCAGCACTACGCGCACGCGCACAGCTAGCCGGCTCCGGGACGCCGGGCGGCCCGCGTGGCCAGCGAGCAGCGCATCGAGGAGATTGCCGCCGCGATCAGCGCGGGCGGGGTCGTCGCGATCCCAACCGACACGGTCTACGGCCTCGCCGCCTTGCCCGACGACGAGGCCGCGCTGCAACGGCTCGCGGAACTGAAGGGCCGGCCGGAGGGCCAGCCCTTCGCCGTGCTTTTTGACGAGATCGAGGCGATCCGCGCCTCGGTGGAGAAGCCGGACGCCCTCGACGCGCTCGAACCGTTCTGGCCGGGGCCGCTCACGGTGGTCGTGCGGGCGGCGCGGTCGTCGCCCCACGCCTTCGTCGAGCCCGCCGTCACGCCCGAGGGCACGATCGGCCTGCGCATGCCCGACGACGCGATCGCCCTCGCCGTGATCCGGGCCTGCGGCGGCGCGCTCGCCGTGACGAGCGCGAACCTCAGCGGCGAGCCGCCCGCGGAGACCGCCGCCGAGGCCGCCGCGATGTTCGGCGACGACCTGCCCATCCTCGAGGGCGGCCCGCGCCGCCGCCTCCCCTCGACGGTCGTCGACCTGACCGCCCGGCCGCCCACCGTGCTGCGCGAGGGCCCGATCGATCCGGCGGCGCTGCTCGCGGCGCTGGGGGAGTAGGCGCGTGAGCCTGCCCTCGATCAGCGACCTGCCCGCCGCGCAGCGGCGGATCATCCGCGCCTGGTGCATGTACGACTGGGCCAACTCGGCCTGGGCCACGAGCGTCGCCGCGATCCTGCCGATCTACTTCGTGCATCTCTTCGAGGACTCGCTCGGCGAAAGCGAGGTGTTCCTCGGCATCACCTTCACGGGAAGCTCGATGTGGAGTCTCGGCGTCGCGATCTCGACGGGGATCGTGGCCTTCTCCAGCCCGGTGATCGGCGTGATCGCGGATCGCGCGCCGATCCGCAAGGCGCTGCTCTGGGCCTACACGACCATCGGTGCCTTCTTCACCGTGCTCGCGTTCTTCTCGGCATTCTCGCCGGAGCCGTGGCTCTGGCTCTTCGGCGTGTTCACGATCGCCAACATCGGGTTCGCGGGCGGCCTCGTCTTCTACAACTCGTTCCTGCCGCACCTGGGGCCGAGGCACCTGCTGGACGAGATCAGCAGCCGGGGCTTCGCCTACGGCTACGCCGGCGGCGGGCTGATCCTCGTCGTGCACCTCGTGCTGATCCTCGCGGCGGACGGCACGGACTTCGAGGACGTCGTCGTCCGTTTCGCCATCGCCTCCGTGGGCGTGTGGTGGTTCGGCTGGGCGATCTGGACGCTGCGCGTCGTCCCGGAGCCGCCCGTGCGGTCGCCCGAGGGCGGACTGACTGCCGCCTCGGCCATCGGGATCGCCGTCCGGGAGCTGGCGCAGACGTTCCGCGAGCTCAGGCGCTTCCGCGTGGTGCTGATCTACCTCGCGGCGTTCCTGTTGTTCAACGACGGCGTGCAGACCGTGCTCGCGATCGCCGGGGCCTACGCCGCCGACACCCTGGGCATCCCGCTCGCGTTCAACATGACGACGATCGCGATCATCCAGTTCGTCGCCGTGCCCGGCGCGCTCGCCTTCGGCAAGCTCGCCGACCGCATCGCGACGAAGCCGGCGCTGATCGTCTCGCTCCTCGGCTGGATCGTGATCGTCCTCTTCGGCGTCGCCCTCGCCCCGCTCACCCCAACAACGCACGAGGACTTCGACTTCCAGCTCGGCTACCGGGACGCCTCGGGCGACTACCTCGTCGAGGCCGGCCCAGACCTCGACGACCCGTTCGAGCTGCGCTGGCAGGGCGAGTACTGGACGCTCGAGGCTGGCGCCGTCCTCGGCGCGGGCGCCGTCGCCAATCTCCCCGAGGCGATCGAGGAGACCGAGGACGTCGAGTACGGCGTCTCGATCCGCGGCGGCGCCCTCGACGGCCAGTCCGCCCTCGGTCCCGCGCACCCCGCGCTGCTCGGTGGGGGTCCGATCGACTGGTGGCCCTCGCTCGTGCGCGGCCTGCTGTGGGAGCCGCTCGGGCTCGGGGTCGGCTACCAGTGGCTGCTGCTCGGCGTGCTCGTGGGCTGGATCATCGGCGGCAGCCAAGCGCTGGCGAGGAGCCTATACGCGCAGATCACCCCCGAGCGCCGCAGCGCGGAGTTCTTCTCCTTCTTCGGCTTCATCAGCCGCGCCTCGTCGGTATTCGGCCCCACGCTCTACATCGTCGCGACCGCCGTCTTCGACACCCGCGTCGCGGTCACCTCGATCCTGCTGATCATCGTCGCCGGCACGATCGCCCTGCGCTGGGTGAACGTCGCCGAGGGCGCCCGCGTCGCCGCCGAGGAGGACGCGCGCACCTCGAGCGACTGACCCGCGCCGCCCGCCCAGGCTGCGGTACGCTCTCGGCACTGTGATTCGCCTCGAGGATCTGCGCTCGCTTCCGCGGCAGGCGGCCGCCGCCGCTCGCTCCATCGCCGTCGCGAGCAGCGGGCGGGCCAACCCGCGCTTCGACGGCTCTGTCGAGGCGCCCGGCCTGCGCAAGCCCGTGCGCATCGTGCGCGACCGCTTCGGCGTACCGCACGTCTACGCGCGGAGCGAGGCGGGCGCGATCTACGGGCAGGGCTTCGTGCACGCCCAGGATCGCCTCTTCCAGATCGACCTCCAGCGGCGGCTGGCGGCGGGGCGCGTCGCCGAGGCGGTCGGCGAGCGCGGCGTCGAGACGGACCGGCTGATGCGACGGCTTGGCTTCGCCGACCGGGCCGGGCGCGACCTCCCGGCTCTCGATGCGGATGACCGCGAGTTGCTGCTCGCCTACACGGCGGGGATCAACGCCGGCATGCGCAGCCTGCCCGCGCTGCCGCCGGAGTACGCGCTGCTCGACATCCAGCCGGAGCCCTGGCACCCGGAGCACTCCCTGCAGCTCGGCCGCTTCCTGATGTTCAGCTTCGCTCCGAACTGGGAGACGGAGCTGCAGCGCCTCGAGCTGCTCGCGGCACTCGGCCCGGAGCGGGCCGCGCTCGTCGACACGGACTACCCGGATGACGCGCCGACCGCCACGGGCGCGCCCATCCGGGAGGCGGCAGGGCGGCTGCTGGAGGCGTACCGGGCGGCGATCGAGGCAGGCGCGCCGGGAGGCGGCGCATCGAATGCCTGGGCGGTCACGGGCGCGCACACGGCCAGCGGCGCCCCGCTGCTCGCCTGCGACCCGCACCTGCGGCCCGCGATTCCCACGCTCTTCCACGTCTCGCACCTCTCGGGAGGCGGGCTCGACGTCGTCGGGGCCGCCGTGCCCGGCCTGCCGGGCGTGATCGCCGGGCACAACCGCGATCTCGCCTGGGGCCTGACCGCCGGGATGGCCGACATCAGCGACTGCTACCTCACCACCCTCGACCCCGACGACCCGGGCGGCTATCGCACGCCCGACGGCTGGGCGCGCGGCCGCGTGCGCATCGAACGCATCGCCGTGCGCGACGGCGAGACGGTCGAGGAGCGCGTGATCGAGACCCGCCACGGCCCCGTCGTCGGGCTGGCGACGGGCGGCGAGCGCGCGATCGCGCTGCGCGCGACGCCCCTCGAGGCATCGGAGACGCTGGCGGCGATGCTCGCGATGGCCCGCGCGGCCGACATCGGGGAGCTGGAGGCGGCGCTCGCGCGCTGGCCGGGGGCGACCTTCAACTTCGTCTTCGCCTCGCGCGAGGGAGACGAAGGGCGGGTCGGCTATCGCCTCGCCGGCGCCGTCCCCGCACGTGCGCATGGCGAGGGCCTGCTGCCCGCCGACGGCGACACGGCCGCTGATCCGCCGCCGCCGATCTCCGGCTCGGAGCTGCCGGGTGTCCTCGATCCCCCGGGCGGCGCGGTCGTATCCGCGAACCAGCACCCGGGCGGCGACCTGGAGCTGGGCGAGGAGTTCACGGAGGCCTGGCGCGCGCTGCGCATCGCGGACCTGCTCGGTTCGGGCGGGCCGCACACCGTTGCATCGATGCAGGCCATGCAGGTCGACCTGCACAGCGAGCCGCTGTGCCGCCTGCGCGATCTCTCGATTGCCCTCGGGGTCATCGGCGACGCGAGCGCGGAGCAGGTCGCCGCCGACTGGGACGGGCAGGCGGGCCCGGACAGCGCGGGCGCGGCGATGCTGGAGACGGTCTACCAGCAGATACTGCTGCGCCTCGTCCGGCGCGTCGCCGGGCCGGTCGCGCCGATCGTGCTTGGCGAAGCCGCGGAGGGCGCAGCCGGGCTCTTCACGCCCGAGAGCCGCTTCCACTACCGGCTGCAGGGCCCGCTGATCGAGGCCTGCGAGCACGCCGCCTCGCCCTGGTTCGACGGCCGGGAGGATCGGGACCGCTTGCTGCGCGCCGCCTGGTGGAGCGCCCTCGGACAGCTGCGCGAGCGGCTCGGCGCGGATCCGGCCGACTGGCGCTGGGGGCGAGTTGCATCGCCAGCTGCTGGCGCACACGCTCGCCGCGATTCCGGTGATCGGCCGCGCCTTCTCGCGCGGCCCCTACCCGGCCGGCGGTGACGTGAACACGATCTGGCAGGGCGCCTACGCCCCCAGCGAGGATGCCCCGGCGCTGATCGGCTTCAGCCCCGGCTATCGCCAGGTGCTCGACCTCGGGCGCTGGGACCGCTCGACCTTCCAACTGCCCACCGGCCAGTCGGGAATTCCCGGCCACCCTCGCTACGACGACTCGATCGAGGAGTTCCGTGCTGGCCGGCAGCGCCCGCTGCTGTACTCTCGCGAGGCCGTCGAGGCGTACGCGGAGCACCGCCTGCTGCTCCAGCCGGCGGCGACGGGAGAAGGGGCGGAGTGATGACGGCGCTCGACGACCGCCTGGCGCTCTACCGCCCGCACATCGTCCGCGAGATGCGCGAGAGCGTCGGCGAGGGGCGCGCCAGCCTCTACTCCTGGATGCGCTACCACCTCGGCTGGGAGGACGCGGCGGGCAATCCCGCCGAGACCTCGCCCGGCAAGCTGCTGCGCCCCGCCTCGCTGCTGCTCGCGGCGGAGGCGCTTGGCGGCGAGCTCGATCAGGCGCTCCCGGCGGCCGCGGCCGTGCAGCTCGTGCACGACTTCTCGCTGCTGCACGACGACATCGAGGACGTGAGCCAGACCCGTCGCGGGCGCGCCACGTTGTGGACCATCGCCGGCATCGCACAGGCGATCAACACCGGCGACGGCATGTACACCCTCTCCCGCCTCGCGCTGCTGCGCCTCCGCGACCGCGGGGTGGACGCGCAGCGCACGCTCGAGGTCGTCGGCGAGCTGGAGCAGGCCTGCCTCCGCCTGATCGAGGGGCAACAGCTCGACATCTCGTTCGAGGACCGCAGCTCCGTCAGCCGCGACGAGTACCTCGCGATGATCGAGGGCAAGACGGCGGCCCTGCTCGCCGCCTGTTTCGCAATGGGGGCGCGGGTGGCCGGGGCGCCGCAACAGTCAGTGAACGCGATGCGCGAGTTCGGCCGCTGCGTCGGACTCGCCTTCCAGGCCGCCGACGATCTGCTCGGCATCTGGGGCGACCCGGCGGTCACGGGTAAGCCCGTGGGCGACGACCTGACCTCGCGCAAGCAGACCTATCCGGTGATCGTCGCCATCGAGAGCGGCGGGGCGCCCTCGCTCGACGCGGCCTACAGCGACCGCTCGGGAGCCGAGATCGACATCGCTGCGCTGGCCGCCGAGATCGAGGCGACCGGAGCACGCGCCGCGACCGAGCGCATGGCCGCCGAGCAGGTCGAGGCTGCGATGGCCGCGCTGGGGCCGCTCTCGCTCGGGGACGATCGCCCACTGTTCGGCGAGCTGGCAGAGCTGCTCGCCGCCCGCGACGCCTAGCGGGTTCGATTGCCCGCCCCGGACGCCGCACCTATCATCCCGGCCGTGAGCCCGGCACACTCGAAGCGCACGATCCGCGACATCGACCTCCAGGGGCGCCGGGTCCTGCTCCGCGTCGACTACAACGTGCAACTCGACGAGCACGGCTTCGTCTTCGACGACCTGCGCCTGCGCGAGTCGCTGCCCACCATCAAGCACCTGCGCGAGGCCGGCGCGCGCATCGTGATCTGCTCGCACCGAGGCCGCCCGCGCGGGCAGGTGGTGGAGACACTGCGCAACGCACCCGTCGCGAGGCACCTCAGTAACCTGCTTGGCGCCCCTGTCGCCTCGACGCCCGACTGCATCGGACTCGAGGCCCATGCAGCCGTGCAGGCGCTCGAGCCGGGTGACGTGCTGCTACTGGAGAACGTGCGCTTCCACGCGGGCGAGGAAGAGAACGACCCCGAGTTCGCCCGCCAGCTTGCCTCGCTCGCCGACATCTACGTCTGCGACGCGTTCGGCACCGCGCACCGCGCGCACGCCTCGATCGTCGGCGTGCCGAAGTACCTCCCGGCGGTCGCCGGCCTGCTGATGGACCGCGAGATCGAGTACCTCAAGAACCTCTCGGCGGACCCCGAGCACCCGTTCGGGCTTGTGCTCGGCGGGGCGAAGGTCGCCGACAAGATCGGCATCCTCAACCACCTCTGCGAGCACTCGAACGTGATCTGCGTGGGCGGCGGGGTCGCCAACACCTTCCTCAGCACGCAGGGCATCGACATCGCCGACTCGCTCTGGGACGCCGAAGGGGTCGAGGACGCGAAGCGCGTCTTCGAGCAGGTGGAGGCGCGGCCCGACCTGCGCCTGTACCTGCCCGTCGACGCGATCGTCGGCTTCGGCGCGGCCGACCGCGACCACGTGAGCAGGTCGCCGGTCGACCACGTGCCCTCGGGCTGGCGCATCCTTGACATCGGCCCCGCGACCATCGAGCTGTTTCGGAGCGCGCTGGCGCCGATGCGGACGGTGGTGTGGAACGGCCCGCTCGGCTGGTTCGAGCGCGAGCCGTTCGATCACGGCTCGCTGGCGATGGCGGAGATGCTCGCGGACCTCGACGGCACCGTGGTGGTCGGCGGTGGGGAGACGGCGGCCGTCGTGCAGCGTGCGGGCGTGGCCGATCGCATCAACCACGTCTCGACAGGAGGCGCGGCCTCGCTGGCGATGCTGCAGGGCAAGCCGCTCCCGGCGGAGCAGGCCCTCGACGACGCCTGATTCCGCCCCGCGGAGCTGCGCCTTACTCGGCGGGTGACAGCGCGACGAGCGGGATGCGCCTCGACGTCTTCTGCTGGTAGGCCGCGTACGACGAGTACAGCGAGAGCAAGCGCTCCCAGGCCGCCTCGCGCTCTTCGCCATCGAGCTCCGACGCCACCATCGCCTCGGCGCCCCGTTTCGCCGACCAGATCCGGCAGTTCGGCTCGGCGAGCAGGTTCTTCCACCACTGCGGATGCTCGGAGTGCCCCCCGTACGAGCCCACCACGATCACCCGCGGACCGTCGTCGAGGTAGAGCAGCAGCACCGAGCGCTCACGGCCCGACCGCCGCCCACGGGTCCAGAGCCGCAGGGTCGGCGGCCCCTGCCACCGTCCACGCATCAGCGTGAACAGCGGCTGCTGGATGCGCGTCAGTACCCTGATCAGTCGCGGTCCCATGACCGCATCGTAGCCGCTGGAACCTCCGGGCGTGCTCTGCGCCTTGCCCCTTCTGGTCAGACAGGTCATATTGGTCACACAGTACAGAATCCGCCCAGCGCCCGGACCGCGCGCGGCCTGGCAGCCCTCGAGGCGGTGAGGAGTGAGGCAGTGACGGACACCCCGGCAGAGTACGGCGACAGCGCCGAGGCCGGCCCGCGCCACGTCGGCGTCGCCGAGGCGAAGGCGACCTTCTCGGCGCTGATCGAGGGCGTCCAGCACCGCTCCGAGCGCTACGTCATCGAGCGCCACGGCAAGCCCGCGGCCGCTCTCGTCAGCGTCGAGGAACTGCAGCGCCTTGGGGCCGACGAGCCGGCCGAGCGGCGGAACGACGGCCTGAGTGGCTTCATTGGCCTGTTCGACGGTCTCCTGACCGAAGAGGAGATCGACGAGATGGTCGACCACATCTACGCCGGTCGCGAGCGTGACCGCTACTCGCCTGCGCGCGTCGACTTCAGTGACGTGCTCGATTGAGGTACCTGCTCGACACGGACACGCTCAGTGCCCTCACGAAACCCTCGCCCTCCCCGGCGCTCCTGATGCGGATCGCGTCGACGGCGCCCGAGGACCGGACCACGTCCAGCGTGACGCTGGCCGAGCTGCTGTTCGGGGCGTTCCGGGCCGGGTCGCGATCGGCGGAGTATCTCTCCCGCATCCGTGGCGCACTGCCGGCAACCCCGTTCGTGCCCTTCGACGACGCCGCAGCCGAGGAGTACGGACGGATACGCGCCTACCTCGAGGATCGCGGGACGCCGATCGGGCACGAGGACACGCAGATCGCGGCGATCGCGCTGGCGAACGACCTCACTGTCGTCACCGGCAACACCCGCCACTTCGAACGCGTCCCCGGCCTCAGCGCCGAGAACTGGCTCGAGTAGCCCGCGCCGGGCGCTCGCCTCGAGGCGCAACGCGCGCGATAGCGGCCCGCCCGATAGCATGTAGCCATGGACCCCGAACTCATCCGGCGGCTGTCGATACCCGGTGAGAGCAAGGTGCTGCTCTGCGTCCTCGACGGGCTCGGCGGGCTGCCCGGGCCGCTCGGGCGCAGCGAGCTTGAGTCCGCCGACTGCCGCCACCTCGATCGCCTGGCGACCGACGGCGCGCTCGGCCAGACGATCCCCGTCGGCCACGGCATCACCCCCGGCTCCGGCCCCGGCCACCTCGCGCTCTTCGGCTACGACCCGCTTGTCTACGAGGTCGGCCGCGGCGTCCTCGAGGGCACCGGCATCGATATCGCCCTGCAGCCGGCGGACCTCGCCGCCCGCGGCAACCTCTGCACCGTCGACCCCGAAGGCCGCATCACCGACCGCCGGGCCGGCCGCGTCGCCACCGAGATCACGACGGAGATCGCGGCGGAGCTGTCGACGATCGAGCTGCCCGGCTGCGAGGTCGCCGTCCACGCCGTGCGCGAGCATCGCTTCGTGCTCGTGCTGCGCGCCGCCGAGGGCAACCCGCCGCTCAGCGACGCGATCAGCGAGACCGACCCCCAGGCCGAGGGCGTCCCGCCGCTCGACGCCGTCGCCACATCCGCCGAGGGCGAGCACACGGCCGGGCTCGTCAACCAGTTCGCGCGGGAGGCTCGGGCGCGCCTCACGGGCCGCGATACCGCGAACGCCGTCCTGCTGCGCGGCTGGTCGACACTGCCCGACCTGCCGCAGCTGCCGGAGCTGTGGAAGCTGCGCGCCGCCGCCATCGCCGTCTACCCGATGTACCGAGGGCTCGCGCGCCTCGTCGGCATGGACGTGCTCGACGCCGGCGAGTCGTTCGAGACGGCGATCGCGAGGCTGCATGAGGCCTGGGAGGACTACGACTTCTTCTTCCTGCACTACAAGCCGACCGACGCTGCCGGCGAGGACGGAGACTTCGCGCGCAAGCGGCAGGCGCTGCGCGACTTCGACGCGTGCGTGCCGGAGCTGCTCGCCCTCAGCCCCAACGTGCTGATCGTCGCCGGGGACCACTCGACCCCGGCGACGATGGCGGCGCACTCCTGGCACCCCGTCCCGCTGCTGATCTGGGGCGACAACGTGCGCACCGATGGCTCGCACCACTTCGACGAGGGCGAGTGCGCGGTCGGCGGCCTCGGCACGATGCCCGCCAAGGAGCTGCTCCCGCTCGCCTTCGCCCACGCCATGCGCCTCACAAAGTTCGGCGCCTGAAAGGAGCCGCCGTGAGCACGCGAACGCCGATCGTGGGCGGCAACTGGAAGATGCACCTCGACCGCGCGGGCGCACGCGAGTTGCTGCGCGAGCTGCGGGAGCAGCTCGACGGCCTCGAGGGCGTCGAGGTCGTGATCTTCCCGCCCGCCGCCTGGCTCGGCGACGCGGCCGATGCGCTCGAGGGCAGCACGCTGCGCGTCGGCGCGCAGAACGCCTACTGGCTGCCCCACGGCGCCTACACCGGCGAGGTCGGCGCGGCGATGCTCGTCGGCACCGCCGACTACGTGCTCGTCGGCCACTCCGAGCGCCGCCACGTCTTCGGCGAGAGCGACGAGGACAGCGGCCGCAAGCTCGACGCCGTCCTCGGACTGGCGTTGCAGCCAATCCTCGCGGTCGGCGAGCAGCAGGAGGAGCGCGAGGGCGGGCGCACCGCCGCCGTGCTCCAGCGCCAGCTTGACGCCGCCTTCGCCGACGTCGAGCGGCTCCCCGAGGGTTTCACTATCGCCTACGAGCCGGTCTGGGCGATCGGGACGGGGCTGACCGCGACACCGGAGATCGCCCAGGCCACCGTCGCCGAGATCCGGCGCATGGTCGCCGACCGCTTCGGCGCCTCCAGCGCCGAGGCCTGCCGCATCCAGTACGGCGGCTCGGTCAACGCCGACAACGTCGCCGACCTCGCGAGCCAGCCGGACATCGACGGCGCGCTCGTCGGCGGCGCCTCGCTCGACGCCTCGGCGTTCGCGGCGATCTGCCGGGCCGTCGCCGAGGAGGGCGCGCGCTGAGCGGGCCCGGCGTCGTCGCGCTGGTCGGCCCGACCGCCTCGGGCAAGACGGCCGCCGCCGTCGCCATCGCCGAGCGACTGCCGATCGAGGTCGTCTCCGCCGACTCGCGCCAGATCCGGCGCGGGATGCGCATCGGCACGGCGGCACCGAGCGACGAGGAGCTCGCCGCCGTCCCGCACCACCTCGTCGGTGTCGCCGAGCCCGACGCCCCATGGACGCTCGCCGACTTCCTCGAGGGCGCGCACGCAGCGATCGACGACATCCACGCGCGCGGACGCCTGCCGCTGATCGCCGGCGGCGCGGGGCAGTACGTCTGGGCGCTGCTCGAGGGTGTGCAGCCGCCCGCCGTGCCACCGGACCCGGCGCTGCGCGCGCGCCTCGAGGCGGAGGCGCGGGAACACGGCGACGAGGCGCTGCACGCCCGGCTCGCCACGCTCGACCCCCGCTCCGCGGAGCGCATCGACCCGCGCAACCGCCGCCGCCTGATCCGCGCGCTCGAGATCATCGAGGCGACCGGCGAGCCGATCGCCCCGCTCGCCCGCGTGCCGCCGCCCTGGCCGTGGCGCGTCGTCGGACTGGAGTGGTCGCGCAGCGCGCTCTTCCGCCGCGCTGACGCGCGCGCCGAGCGCATGTACACCGCGGGCCTCGTCGCGGAGACGCGCGCCCTCGTCGAACGCTGCGGCGAGGACTTCGAGGCGCTCAGCTCGATCGGTTACGCCGAGGCGCTGGGCGTGCTGCACGGCGAGTGGGACGAGCCGGAGGCAATCGAGCGCACCCAGGCCGCCACCCGCCGCCTGATCCGCCGCCAGGCCGCCTGGTTCCGCCCCTCCGACCCCCGCATCACCTGGCTTGACGGCGCAGACCTCGAGGGAGTCGTGGCGACGGTCGAGGCGGCGTTTGCGGAGCTGCGCGGGTAGAGCGGGGCGCTACTAGGGATCGTCGAGGGCGGCGCGGGCGATGGTTTCGAGGGCGCGCGCCTCGATTGGCGGGTTGACGAGGCCGCTGCGCACGTCGCGGAAGTAGCGCTCCAGCGGCTCGGAGCGGTAGAGCGCGACACCGCCGACGATGCGCATCGCGATCTCGACGACCTCGACGGCGCTGTTGGTGGCGAGGCGCTTCGCGGCGGCGACCGGCGGGCCCATGCCGGCGCGCTTGTCGGGGTGTTGCTCCCAGTCCTCGGCGGCCTGCAGCAGCAGGGCGCGCGCGGCCATCACGGTCGCGTGGGATCGGCCCCACTTCAGCCGGAACGGGGGGGAGGTCGCCGAAGGGGGCGCAAACCCCCGCGGCGGGCCCACGGCCGCGC
>VXMT01000266.1 GCA_009840965.1 Chloroflexota bacterium | reverse complement strand
CTGTCCCCCACCCCCCGGGGGGGGGCGGGGCCTGGGGGCGTCATCAACCTCTAACCCGCCCCGCTCCACGCCCAGTGGGGGGGCTTGCTGGACGCGGCCCGGCCCGGCGAGCTGGGCGAGCGAGGCGAGGATCTTGGCGTGCAGCACCGGGTGCCGCATCGGCAGCACCAGCACCGCCGTGCCGAGCCGGATGCGCGAGGTCACCGAGGCGGCGAAGGCGAGCAGCGTGAGCGGCTCGAGCAGGTCGCGATCGGGCTGGTAGCGGGCCGGCAACTGGCCGTCGGGCCGGTCCGGGTGCCGCGAGCTGTACGCCCGAGGCATCACCACGTGATCGGCTACGGAGAGGGCGTCGAAGCCGCCCTCCTCGGCGGCCTGGGCGACCTCGATGACGTGCTCGCGCGTGGCGTGCGCGCCGATCTGCGGCAGCCCGAGGGCGATCTCCATGGTCGCGGCGTCTGCCCTGTGCGGGCGCCTGCCGGCGGGGCCAGCGCTACCTCACGCCGACCTCGTCCTTGATGAAGGCGGCGTCCGGGAGGTCCGGCTCCGGCTGGTAGAGGATCTCCTTCGCGTAGTCCGGCGTGGGCTTCTCCTTGTCGTAGGGCTCCGTCTCCGGGTCGACGCCCGGCTCCGGCAGCACGACCGGCCCGCGCTCGCGCGACGGCAACGAGACGAGGGCGTGACCCCACGAGGCGCGCCACTTCTGGGAGTCGTAGACCATCACGATCTTGACGAGGTTCTCGTCGCCGCGCTGGAACTTCTCCGTGATCTCGCCGTGGATCCAGCAGACGTCGCCGTAGGCCACCGGCCGCCGTCCGAGCATCGAGAGCTCGCGCAGGAAGGCGTCGTCGCCCATCCAGTTCGTGACCATCGTGGTGCCGTAGCCGCTGCGCGGCTGGAGCACGTCGAACATGTCCGGGAAGCCCGCGAAGCGCGCAAACTCTTGGTCGTAGTGGGTGCGCTCGGGCACGTCGGGCGTCTGCGTCGCCGGGTCCGGCACGTTCGCCCCCGGGTGGCGCTTGAAGTAGTTGTACATGTTGGTGTTGGACATCATGAACGGCGCGCCGGTGCCCATGTAGTACGAGATGATCTCGCGTCCCACGTAGGGCATCGTGATGTAGGGGCCGACCTTGTCGCCGACCTCGACGTCCTCGTAGTAGCGCGGCTCGGCGCCGCGCACCTCGATCGCGTCGTAGGCCTCCCAGAGCTGCTGCAGCTCCTCGTCGGTGTAGACGTGGCGGCGCCAGTCGCGGTGCGGGCTGGCGGTGTCGCGGCGGCCACGTGCGGCGTCGCGCTCCCAGCGCTTCACGAGGCCCCAGTTGTTGGCGATCATCGTGCCGTCGTCCTCGTCGACCCAGGCGTGGCGGCGGACGACGTCCAGCATGCGGCCGGCGAAGCGGCTGGGCGCGAGGTAGTGCTCCCACATGCAGCTCTTCATCTGGATGCGCAGGCCGAGCGTGACCGGCTTGTAGAACGTCCAGAACAGCGAGGCGTGCGTGGCGTGGACGCCGGGGAAGCCGCCCCCGCCCTGCCCGGCGCGGCGGCCGAACGAGTCGAGGAACAGCGGGTGGGCCACCAGCCCGCCCCAGCGCGTGTTCGCGGCGTACTCCTCGTCCTGGAAGAGCGGATTGGCGTTGCCGATGCCGAGCGCGTAGTGCTCGAAGGCGTCGCGGGTGCAGTCGCGCCACCACGGCACGTCGGGTCGCCAGGAGGCGAAGCGCTGGGCGATGCGCTCCATCTCCGCGTCGGTGATCTTGCCCCAGGTGCTGGGTCGTTCTCGGCGCTCGGTGGTCACGGGGTGCTCCTTCGTCGCGTGTCGGCGTACCGGCGTACCGGCACGCGCCACTATAATGCCGTTCACGGGAACGCGGGGCGCGTGCGGGGGGGCGGGCATGGCGAACCAGACCGGCAAACGCTACTACTGCGAGCGCTGCGGCTCCGAGTTCATCGTGACCACCGGCGGCAACGGCGAGATGACCTGCTGCGGCCAGCCCGTGACGAGGCGTTAGCCCGTGGTCAACGACCTCGGCCACCGCTACCGCTGCGAGGAGTGCGGCACCGTGGTGCTCTGCATCCGCCGCGGCGAGGGCGAGATCCACTGCTGCGCCAAGCAAATGGAGCTGATGGCGCCGCGCGAGCTGCCCTCGGCCGACTAGCTCGACTGGACGTGATGCGTACGCTCGACATCTTCTTCGACGTCGACTACACGATCCTCGGCCTCGACGGATCGTTGCGCCCGTGGACGCGCGAGGTCTTCGAGCGGCTGCGGGCGGAGGGCCACCGCGTGCACGTCTGGTCCGGGGCCGGCGACCGCTCGGCGGTGCTGCGGGAGCACGGGATCGAGCACCTGGTGGAGGCCTGCTACCGCAAGCCGCTGGCGAACCACGAGGCCTCGCTGGACGCCCACGGCGTCCCACTCACGCCCGACTTCGTCGTCGACGACCACCCGGAGATCCCGGCGATCTTCGGTGGCGCGCTGGTGGCGGCCTACACGGCGGGCACGCCGAGCGACTACTTCCCGCGCGAGCGCGACGAGGAGCTGCTGCGCGCCTGCGAGGCGGCGCGCGACTTCGCCGCCACGGGCGCCTCGGCGGACCCCCGCTACTGCGCGAAGGGCAGCCGCGTCCGGCGTTAGGGCAGCCGGCGTCGTCGGCCGGGGGCCGGTGCCGCCCCCAGGCCGCGCCCAAGGTGGTACAACAGGCACCTACCCTGCGGACCGCGAGCGCGAGGGGGCGAGCATGGCGGACAACGGAGCGAGTGGAGACGGCGCCGGTAGTGGTACGGACAGTGGAGCGGCGCCCGGACTGCTGAACGGGCTGCAGGTGCTCGACTTCAGCCAGTTCGCGTTCGGCCCGGTGGCCACGCGGCTGCTGGCCGACCTCGGGGCCGACGTGATCAAGGTCGAGCCGCTCGAGGGCGACTTCTCGCGGCTGACGGCGGAGCCGTTCGTCGACAGCATCACCTTCATCTGCACGAACCTGAACAAGCGCAGCTTCTCCGTGAACCTCAAGGACGAGCGCGGTCTCGACGCCGTCAAGCGGCTCTGCGAGCAGGCCGACGTGCTGGTCGAGAACTTCCGGCCCGGCACCATGGACCGCATGGGCCTCGGCTACGAGGAGCTGTCGAAGATCAACCCGGGGCTGGTCTACGGCTCGTTCTCGATGTTCGGCGAGAGCGGCCCGCTCTCGCACCGTCGCGGCGGCGACATGTGGGCGCAGGCGTTCGCCGGCTTCGTGACGAGCCAGACGGACCCGGACGGCGATCAGTCGCCGTGGGTGAACGGACATAACGTCATCGACTACGGCGGCGGCGCCGTCAACGCCTACGCGCTGATGGCCGCGCTCTGGAACCGCGAGCGCACCGGCCGCGGGCAGAAGGTGACGAACAACCTCGTGAACACCGCCGTGCTGATGCAGTGGCCGGCGATCGCGCACTACCTCTCCGAGGGCATCGAGTTCCGCAAGGAGGGACGCGGCGGCGTGCGCTCGCGCTTCCCCTACGCCGCCTACCCGGCGAGCGACGGCTATGTGCTGACGATCTTCGGCCAGGACGACACGGAGTGGCGCATCGTCTGCGAGATCCTCGAGATCGAGCACGTGCTCGACGATCCTCGCTACGACACGGTGGAGAAGCGCAACGCCGCCCGGCTCGAGCTCTACCCGGTGCTCGACGAGGCGTTCTCGAAGCGGACGCGCGTGGAGTGGCAGGAAGCCTTCCGCGCGCGCCAGCTGCGCTGCGACCCCTGCCTCGACTACGAGGAGTTCACGACGCACGGCCAGTTCATCGAGAACTCGATGGCGGTGACGGTCGACGACCCGCGCGATGGCGAGCTGGTGATGCCGGCGAGCCCGGTGCGCTTCAGCAACTACCCGCCGCCGGAGACGGCGAACCACTCGCCGATCCTCGGCGAGCACACCGAGGCGGTACTCGCCGAGCTGGGCTACGGCGAGGCGGAGATCGAGACGCTCTCCGAGGAGGGCGCGGTCGGCGTGCCGCTGCCGGACATGTTCACGGCCCAGCGGCAGCTCGTCGGCAAGGACGCGCGCCAGCGCGGCGTCTTCAAGAGCACCAAGCTGGAGCGCGAGCAGCAGCAGGGGACCTCCTCCTGACCAGCTCCGACGGCGACGGCGCGCCCGACGGGGGCCTGCTGGAGGGCGTCAGGGTCGTCGAGTACGGCCGCCTCTTCGCCGCGCCGTACGCCGGCAAGCTGCTCGCCGACCTCGGCGCCGAGGTGATCAAGGTCGAGGATCCCGAGGGCGACCCGGCGCGGGCGGTCCCGCCCTACGCGGGCGACATCGAGGATCGCGAGCGCAGCCTCGCGTTCATGCACTTCAACACCAACAAGCTCGGCGTCAGTCTCGACATCGAGTCGGAGCAGGGCCGCGAGCTGCTGTTCGAGCTGCTCGCCGACGCCGACGTCCTGATCGAGGATCTGCCGCCTGCCGACGCGGAGCGGCTGGGACTGGACTACGCGAGCCTCGAGCAGCGCTTCCCGCAGCTGATCGTCGCCGCGATCACGCCCTTCGGCTCGACGGGGCCGCAGCGCGACTACCGCGCACAGGACCTGAACATCTACATGTACGGGGGCGACGGCTTCACCAACCCCGGCGCGCTCGCCTACGACACGCACCCCGACCGCGAGCCGGTGAAGCTGCCGTACGCCTCGGGGGAGGCGATCTCCGGCACGAGCGCCGCACTCGCGATCGCCGCGGCGCTGTTCGTGCAGCCGCTGGTCGGGGGGCAGTTCCTCGATCTCTCGAAGCAGGAGGCGCACGTCTCCGTGATGCACCGCTTCCAGATGCGCAGCTACCTCACGGGCGGGATCTACGAGACGCGCCCGACGAACAAGCACGCCTACGGCGACTGCGTGCCTTGCAAGGACGGCTACATCGTGGTCTACGCCGCGCAGAACCACCACTGGAAGATGCTCGTCGAGCTGATGGGCGAGCCGGAGTGGGCGCTCGACCCCGAGTTCGAGACGCAGGCCGGGCGCGCCGCGCGCGGCGACGAGATCCAGCGCGGCATGGAGCAGTGGGCGAAGGACCTCCCCGGCGAGGAGATCTACCGCGCCGCCCAGCGCCTGGGCGCGCCGATCGGGCGCTTCCTCAACCTCGACGAGGTCTCGACCTCCGAGCACGAGCGGGCGCGCGGCTTCTTCGTCGACGGCTACCACCCGATCGCGGGCCCGGCCGAGTACCCGATCCAGCTCTTCCGCGCGACCGAGGACTCACCGAGCTTTCGGCGTGCGGCCCCGCTGCTCGGCGAGCACAACCGCGAAGTGATCTGCGGACGTCTCGGCCGCAGCGCGCGGCAGCTCGACGTGCTGCGGCAGAGCGGCGTGGTGTAGCGGTGCGTCGGAGCGAGGTGCGGCGATGACGAGCGACGGCCTCCCGCGGCGACCCCTCGAGGGCGTGCGCATCGTCGACTTCACGCACGTGCTGGTCGGCGGCTACTGCTCGCTGATGTGGTCCTCGCTGGGCGCGGAGTGCATCAAGGTCGAGAGCAGCGCGCGGCGTGACCCGGTGCGCACGCGCTCCGGCCGGGCGGCGGCGCGGGATCGCACGCAGGGCCAGATGTCGGTGCGCCGCGCGCGCGGCGGCCTCGATGAGTTCGGGCTGAACAAGCGCAGCATCACGCTCAACCTCCGCGAGCCGCGCGCCATCGAGCTGGCCAAGCGCGTTGTCGCCGTCAGCGACATGGTCGGCGAGAACTTCCGGCCGGGCGTGCTCGAGCGCAGGGGTCTCGGCTGGGATGTGCTGCGCGAGGTCAACCCGGGGCTCGTCTACATCTCGATGTCCGCGGGCGGCGGCTACGGGCCCGACCGCGAGGACGCCGGGTACGCCTCGGTCTTCGCCGCGATGAGCGGCTTCAGCTCGATGTGGGGCTACGAGGACGGGCCGCCCGTGCTGTTTCGCCTGCCCTCCGACATGTGCGCCGGGGCGATGGGGGCCTTCGTCTCGATCGCCGCGCTGGTGCGGGCGCGGCGCACGGGGAAGGGCCAGCACATCGACCTCGCGAACCGCGAGACGCTCGCCTCCTACCTCGGCGACGCCTTCCTCGACTACTCCTACAACGGCCGCGTGCCGGCGCGGCGCGGCAACCGCCACCCGGCATGGGCGCCGCACGGCGTCTACCCGAGCGCCGGCGAGCACGAGGGCGGGCGCTGGATCAGCATCGCCGTCACCTCGGACGACGAGTGGCGCGCGCTGGTGGCGGCGATGGGCGCGCCGGAGTGGGCCGGCGATCCGCGCTTCGCGCACGTCGAGGGCCGGCTCGCGAACCAGGACGAGCTGGACGCGCGCATCGGCGAGTGGACGGCGGACCAGGACGGCTTCGAGCTGATGGAGCGCCTCCAGGCTGCCGGTGTGGCCGCCACGCCGGTCGGCTACCCGGAGGACGTGGCGGCCAGCCCGCAGCTCGAGGCGCGCGGCGCCTGGCGCGAGGTGGCGCTGCCGCAGGACGGCGGCACGACCCGCTGGTTCTCGCCTCCCTGGCGCTTCTCGAAGACGCCGACCGACCGCCTCGATCCCGCACCGGAGATGGGCGAGGCGAACCACTACGTTTTCTGCGAGTTGCTCGGCATGGACGAGGACGAGGTCGAGCAGCTCAGCGCCGAGGGCGTGATCGCGTAGCTCGGCGCGGCGCCGCGAGGTCCCTCGCAGGATGCGGGAATCGCCTTGAGTTGCTACCTTTGACGCAGCGGGACGGGGTCCGTGAGCGACGTCCCACGTTCTCCGTGTGAGTCGTGCCCGGACAAGGGACGAGAGCGATGACGACAACCGCGAGCGAGCCGACCGCGAGCGAGTCCGCCGCGAACGGCGCCGGCTCGAACGGGGCCCAGACGACGGGGCCGTTCGATGAGCTGATGAGCTTCGCGCAGGAGCGCGGCTACAAGCTCGACTGGCTGCGCAAGGCCGAGATCTGGGGCTCCGGCGAGGAGTCCGACCTCAGCCGCGGGGGCCTGCTGCTCCAGGACCTCGCGGGCAGCGACCCGGCCGAGGTGCCCGACGAGAGCGACAACCTGACCGGCCGCCCGCGCGGCACGCAGCCTCGGCCGGTCGCGCCGCGCGTCGGTAACTACCGCGTCCGGACCAAGGCGGACATCTGGCTCCGCAACGCCGCCGAGCTGTACGAGGAGGCCGTCCAGCGGCAGTGGTCCTCGGCGGTCGACATCCCCTGGCACACCCTCACCGAGCTGCCCGACGACATCGAGGCCGCCGAGTGCAAGCTGGCGACCTTCCTGACGGAGATCGAGTTCGTCGCGGGCGACGTGCCCGGCCGCTGGATCTCCGAGATCACGCCCGAGTACTTCGAGCCCCGGATGTTCCTGATCTCGCAGGTCGTCGACGAGGCGCGGCACCTCGACGTCTTCCGCAAGCGCGCGCTCGCCAACGGCGGCGGGCTGATGGAGCGCAACCCGCGCGCCGGCAGCGACGTCTTCGCGGGCACGATCGACAGCGCGCGCGACTTCACGGAGATGTCGGCCAAGCTGCACATCTCCGGTGAGGGCTCGGTGCTCACGATCTTCCGCATGGGCGAGCGCATGGCCTACAACGACGCCGAGAAGATGATCTACCGTCTCGCCGCCTCCGACGAGGCCCGCCACGTCGCCTTCGGCGTCATGCACCTGCAGTACCTCGGCCAGACGATGCCCGAGCGGCGCGAGGAGATTCACTCCTACCTCGACGAGGCGGAGCGCGGGCTGATCACGGGCACGAACCAGAACCCGGCCGCGAACGCGAACCCCTCGAACGCCGCCCTCGCCATCCTGCTCGGCGGCGGCAAGGACAAGATCGAGGAAGGCCAGAAGCTCGCCCTGGCGATGCGCCAGCGCCAGGTCAAGGAGTACGTCCAGCGCGTAACCGTCGCCGGCTTCGGCGAGCGCTTCGAGGAAGGCCGCAGCGCGGGCGAGATGCTCCGCGCCTACGCCAGCGCCTAGGCGACCCCACCACGCATGACGACAGAGCAACGCCAGGACGAGGCCCGTCCGGACGAGGCGCCCGAGAAGCGCGAGCCCGACATCACCTCGCCGCTTGCGGCCTCGTACTTCACCGACTTCAGCTGGATGAAGCGCTCCCGCCAGTGGGGCACGCGCGCCCCGCGAGGCCCCGGCGGCCTTACGCTCGAGGCGATCAACATCGGCGTCTACGGCGATCTCCCGGATGACTGGGACGAGCCCTCGAGGATGCCGCGCGGCACCTACCCGGTGCCCGGCGCGGTCCCATTGGGCCCCGCCTTCATCAGCAAGAAGTCGCACCAGTGGGCCGACCACGCCGCCGAGCTCTACGAGGAGTCGATCTCGCGCCGCTGGTCCACGGCCACGGACGTACCGTGGGAGAGCGCCCACGACCTGCCTCGCGACGTCGAGCTGGCGATGTGCCAGGTGGCGACCGAGCTGAGCCACATCGGCTCGATCGAGGCGGAGGTCGTCGCCTCGTGGCTGGAGTTGCTCAGCTACGGCTTCCACGAGGTCAAGCTCTGCCTCTCGCGCCAGGTCTTCGAGTCCGCCCGCCAGTTCGAGGGCTGGCGCAAGCGTGCGCTGCTCAACGTCGACCAGCTCGGCCTCGAAAGCCCCGGCTGGGCCAATCGCATGCTGCTCGAGAGCCGCGTCGGCTGGACGGAGACCTGCCTCGCGCTGCACGTGCTGCGCGGCAGCTACCTGCTGACGCTGCTCCGCTACCTCGCGGCCTACGGGCCCAGCGAGGCGGACCGTGCGCTCGCCGGCGGCATGGTGGCGGACAAGGCGCGGCACCTCGCCTACGGCATGGAGCACTCGCGCTACGCGCTCGGCAGCGAGCCGGAGTTCCGGGACTCCTGGAACCGCGCGCTGGTCGGGGCCGAGGCGGCCGTCAACCGCGACGAGGACGATCACGTGCTGCAGGAGGCGCTCGCCATCGTCTTCGGCGGCGGCGTGCGCGGCATGGACCGCGGCATGGAGCTCGTGCAGCGGATGCGCCGCGACTGGACGCGCGCCTACCTCGCGCGCATGGACTGGATCGGCCTCGATCGCGACCCATGGCTCACCCCGAGGATGCGCGAGAACCTCGACGGACCGAGCGCGAACGGCACGGGAGACGCAGCCGGCGAGGCGGCGGGCTAGCGTGCCCATCCACGTCTACGAGTGCGACGGCTGCGGGCGCCGCTTCGAGGCGCTCGTGCGCGGCGACCGCGAGCCCTCGGCCTGCACGGGGTGCGGCTCGGCCGAGATCGAGCGGATGATCTCGCCCTTCGCGATCACGCGGCGCGAGGTCGATCAGATCCGGGAGCTGGACCCGAAGTACAAGCAGATGGTCGACGACCTGATCGCGTCGACTCCGGAGGCCGAGCCGATGCGGCACCTCGAGCGGCTCACCTCGTTCGACAGCGTCGACGACCCCGGCGAACCGATCGAGTTCTAGTACGGCACAGAGCAGGGCAGGAGTGGCGTAGTGACGGTGTTGACCTTTCCCTCCGTGGAGTGGCTGCAGGCGCTGGCGGACCTGGCGAACGAGGACGAGGACTTCCAGAAGATCGGCCGCCTCGATGCGGTCGTCGGGCTGCGCATCGGCGAGGCGAGCTATCGCCTCACGTTCGAGGTGCTGACCTGCACGGACGTGCGCGAGGCCGGCGACGAGGAGCTGGGCGAGGCCGACTTCGTGATCTCCATGCCCTCGGAGCTGTGGCAGGACATGATCGACGACATCCGCGCGAACGGGCGGGCGACGGGCGACCACACGCTCAACTCGCTTGACCTGAGCATGGAGGATCCGATCCACAGCAACGAGCAGGGCGACGGCTACCGGGCGGACAAGTTCTTCCGCTACAACCCCAGCCTGCAGCGCTTCTTCGACAACGTCGCCCGCCTCGACGCCTGACGGCCGCGGCGACGCGCGAACGCGAGCAACACAAGAGTCCGACGCACGAAAGGCGAGCGCAGCGCATGGCGAAGATCGTCGAGGTAACGCCGTTCAAGGTGGGCCTGGAAGTCGAGAACATCACGGGTCGCGAGCGTCCTCGCCGTGGTGGCATGGTGATCGTGCGGATCCGTACCGACGACGGCATGGAAGGCTTCGGCGAGGGGAGCCTCCCGCACAAGGCGCGAGCGGTCGCCGGCGCGGTCGAGGACTTCGCGGAGTACCTCGTCGGGCAGGACGACAGCCTGATCGAGCGGCACTGGCAGGTGCTCTACCGCAACAGCTTCCAGCGCGGCGGCGTGATCATGATGACCGCCCAGAGCGCCATCGATCAGGCGTTGTGGGACATCGCCGGGAAGCGCTTCGGCGTGCCGATCTGGGCGATGATGGGTGGGGCGGTGCGCGATCGCATCCTGCTCTACACCCACCCCGGAGGCTGGGACCGCGATCTGGTCGTTCAGCACTCGCTGGAGCGCGTCGAGGAGGGCTATCGCGCCCTCAAGCTGACGATCGCCCCGTCGCCCGAGCCGATCCGCGACACGCCGCTGGTGGAGACGACCTTCGAGCTGGTCGCTGCCGTCCGCGAGGCGGTCGGCGACGACGTCAAGCTGATGCTGGACTGCCACGGCAAGCTCTCGCCGACCGTGGCGATCGAGCTCGGGCATGCGCTCGAGCCGCTGGACCTGCTGTTTCTCGAAGAGCCGGTGCCTCCGCGCAACGTCGAGGCGATGCTGCTGGTCCGGAATGCGGTCACGGTTCCCCTCGCGACCGGCGAGCGGATGTACAACCGCTGGGACTTCCGCACGACCATCGAGTCGCAGGCAGTCGCCGTGCTGCAGCCGGACCTCGGCCACGCGGGCGGCATCTCCGAGACGCGCCGCATCAGCGCGGCGGCGGAGACCTACTTCATGGGCATCGCCCCGCACAACCCGCGAGGGCCGGGCGTGACGCTGGCGAGCCTGCACATCGCGGCCTGCACGCCCAACTTCATCATCCAGGAGTCGGCGATCCCCCGCGGCGGGAGCAGTGAACTCTGGGACGCAATGCTCGTCGAGCCACTGTCGGTCAGCGACGGCTACGTCGACTTGCCGCGTGCGCCCGGCCTCGGCATCACGTTCGATGAGGCGCTGCTCGACCGCTTCCCCTACAGGGGCGCCGACACGGCTCACCCGACCGTTGCCGACGGGGGCGTCGGAGACTGGTAGGAGGCGGCGAACGCCGGAATCCAGGCGCGCCAGCCTACCGCGCCCCGGGTTCGCGGATGTGCTAGCATGCGTGAGTCATGGTGGTGGCGTTCGACACACTCGCGGCGAGCAAGCAGCTCCAGGAGGCAGGACTCCCGGAGCCGCAGGCCGACGCCATCGTCACAACGCTGGCGGGAGGCTTTGGCGCGACCGTCGCCACGAAGCACGATCTGGAAACAGCCGTCGAGAAGCTCGATAGCAAGATCAACCAGTTGCGCGGGGAATTGCGGAGCGAGATGCACCGGCAGACCGCTTGGACGCTTGGCACGCTCCTCGGCGCGATCAGCGTCGCCACCGCGATCATCGTGGCCGCGGGCTAGCGTCCTCCAAAGCGAATCCCGGCACCCTTACCCTCACACTCAAGACAGGCCGATGCCCCGCCAGCGCGGGTTTGACTGTGCCGCAGGCCGCGCGTATCAACAGGCCGGACCAGCAACCAGCGGTACGAATCAAGGAGGAGCGATGTCGCGCATCGTCGAAGTGCGGCCGTTCATGGTCAATTTCGAACAGGGCACCGGTGGCGCGGACGCTGCCCGCTACGGCGGCCGCGGCAACATGATGATCGTGCGGATCCGCACGGACGACGGCCTCGAGGGCTTCGGCGAGGGCACCCTGCCGCACAAGACGCGGGCCGTCGCCGGCGCCGTCGAGGACTTCGCGGAGTACCTGGTCGGGCAGGACGACACGCTGATCGAGCGCCACTGGCAGGTGCTCTACCGCAACAGCTTCCAGCGCGGAGGCGTGATCCTGATGACCGCCCAGAGCGCGATCGATCAGGCGCTCTGGGACATCGCCGGGAAGCGCTTCGGCGTGCCGGTCTGGCGCCTCATGGGTGGCGCGGTGCGCGACCGCATCCTGCTCTACACCCACCCCGGCGGCGCCAGCCGCGAGGAGATCGTCGATCGCACGCACCAGCGCATCGAGGAGGGCTATCGCGCCTTCAAGACCGGGATCCCGGGCACGGCGGAGTGGATCAGCGACCGCAAGAAGGTGCGCGAGACGTACGAGAACATCGCCGCCGTGCGCGAGGCGGTGGGCGACGACATGAAGATCATGGTCGACGCGCACGGCAAGCAGACGCCGACCGTGGCGATCGAGATCGCCAACGCCCTCGAGGAGCTGGACCTGCTCTTTTTCGAGGAGCCGGTGCCGCCTCGTAACGTCGACGCGATGCTGCTGGTCTCGGCGGCGACGAACGTGCCGCTCGCCACGGGCGAGCGGATGTACAACCGCTGGGACTTCCGCACCACGATCGAGTCGCAGGCCGTCGCGGTGCTGCAACCGGACCTCGGCCACGCGGGAGGCATCTCCGAGACGCGCCGCATCGCGGCGGCGGCGGAGACCTACTTCATGGGCATCGCCCCGCACAACCCGCGAGGGCCGGGCGTCACGCTGGCGAGCCTGCACATCGCCGCCTGCACGCCCAACTTCATCATCCAGGAGAGCTCGATCCCGATCGGCGGCGACGCGCTGTGGGACGAGATGCTGGTCGAGCCGCTGGTCGTCAAGGATGGCTACGTCGACCTGCCGCAGGCGCCGGGCATCGGCATCCGGTTCGACGAGTCGATCGCGGAGCGTTATCCGTTCCAGGGCCGCGACACGGGTCACCCGGTGCTGGCCGACGGCAGTGTCGGCGACTGGTAGGAGGGCAGTTCCATGCTTGGTCCCGATGCGAGCGTGCTGATCTTCGGCGCGCACGCCGCCGACTACTGCTTCCGAGCCGGCGGCACGGCGATCCGCTACCTCCAGGCCGGAGCGCGCGTGAAGGTGGTGAGCGCCACCTTCGGCGAGCGCGGCGAGTCCGCGCCTCGCTGGAAGGAGCCGGGCGCGACCATCGAGTCCGTGAAGGCGATCCGGCGCTCCGAGGCCGAGGCGGCCGCGCGCACGCTGGGCGTGGAAATCGAGTTCCTCGACCTGGACGACAACCCGCTGGTGATCGACCAGGAGCGGATGCAGCTCTACATCGACCAGCTCCGCGACTTCAAGCCCGACATCATCCTCACGCACTGGACCCACGAGCCGACGAACCGCGACCACCAGACCGTCGCCGAGACCGTGATCCGCGCGACGGGGCTGGCGAGGGCGCAGGCGACGATGGCGGGCGAGGCGCTGCCGCGCGCGAAGATCTTCCACTTCGAGCCGGACATCCTCAGCCAGCCGATCCTCGGCTACGTGCCGGACACCTACATCGACATCGGCCCGGTGGTCGAGCAGAAGTACGAGGCGCTGCGCTGCTTCGAGGTGTCGCAGCCGGGTCTGCTCGATCGCTGGCCGCCGCACACCGAAGCGCGCGGCGTCGAGGCGTCCGGCATCGGCGGGCTGCCGGGCTGCACGCACGCCGAGTCGTTCCGGCGCTTCCAGCCGTACGCGGGCGACTACTTCGTCTGAGGCCGCCGCCTACGGCAGCGCCTCGAGGCGCAGCTCGTACCAGCCGTCCCAGGCCGCGCCGGGCTCCAGCATGATCAGGCCCGGGTCCGGGACGCCCTCGGTCATCAGGTTGAAGGCGTTGGGCATGCAGGTGTGCGGCTCGAACGAGACGACGGGCGCGTCCGGCGGCGTGTAGAAGACGGTCGCCCGCATCCCTTCGCTGGCGTCGAGCGTGGCCACGAGGCCGTTCGCGCGGTCGGTTAGCCGGCCGCGCATTGCGCCCGCCTCGCTGCCCCTCAGTATGAACTTGTGGTTGCGGGCCGGGCCCGCGGGCGTGTTCGAGTTCGGCGCGAGCGCCGAGAGCGGCAGCGCGCGGCGCGGCCACTCGTCCGTGGCGACCGCCGTGACGGCCGCCGGGGGCGTCGAGGTGCGCTCCCAGCACTCCGTGGCTGCGAGGGCGACCTCGCAGTCCTCGGCGCTGCCGGTAGGCCCGAGCGGCGTCCGCAGGTAGGGGTGGAAGCCGAGCCCAAAGGGCATCGGCTCATCCGAGGCGTTCTCGATCCGCACCTCGACGCGCAGCCTGCCGCCCTGCAGCACGGTGCGCAGCTCGCAGCCGAAGGGCCACGGCCAGGCCGAGGGCGGGATGCCGTCCTCGAGGCTCGCGAGGCGCGTCCTCACCCAGGCGCCGCCCGCGGCGTCCGCGCCGGTGTCGATGACCCGCCAGGCGCGCCAGCGCACGGCGCCGTGCATCGCGTTGCCCGCCTGCGGGTCCGCCGGCAGCTCGATGCGGCGACCACGGAACTCGAAGGCGTCGCCGCTGACCCGGCCGGGGTAGGGGAAGAGCATCCCCGCGCCCCAGCGCGTCGGCAGCCGCGCGAGCGTTTCGAGGGTCGGCGGCCCCGCGATCACCTCGATCGGCTCGCGCGCCGGGTCGCCGGCGGGGCGCGTCGCGAAGCGCGTCACGTTGCTGCCGCGCGAGGGCACGACGTGCGCGATCGAACCCGTCGCCGGCTCGCGCAGGCGCACGACCTCGTGCTCCTCGATGGTGACGGTGTCGACGGAGGGGGCGTCCGAGGCGGGCATGCCGGTCGCTGGTCTGCCTACGCGAGCTCGGTGCGCCAGCTGTGCTGCGGGCGGTAGCCGAGCACGCGCTTCGCCTTGGCGCAGCTGATCGGGCCCTCGGTCCCGGTGAGGCCGGCGCAGGCGGCCTCGCTGCCGGGGAAGCGGCGCGGGAAGGCCACGGCGAGCGGCTCGCGGCTCATCGCGTCGTCGGCGGTGATGAAGAAGCGGTCGTGCTCGATCTCGGTGTCCTCGAGGGCGGCCCGCACGGCGCGGGCGAAGTCGCGCGCGTCGACGTACGCGAAGATGCCCGCGCCTGCGGCGTGGTCGAGCATGCGCGGCACGCGCTCGGCGTAGTCCCCGGGGCCGACCACGCTGGTCGGCCGCAGCACGATGGTGCGGATGCCCGTGCGGCGCGTCGCCGCCTCGAGGATCTCCTCGCCGAGCCACTTGGAGAGCCCGTAGGCGTCCTGCGGCCGCAGCGGGTGCTCCTCGTCCATCGGCATGTAGTCCGGGACCATCTCGCGGAAGCGGAAGGCGAAGCCGAGCGCGGAGCCGCTGCTGCTGTAGATCACCTTCCGCGCGCCCTGGCGGATCGCTGCCTCCACGACGTTGAAGGTGCTGATCATGTTGTTGGCGAAGACGTCCTCCGGCTCGCGCCCGATCGGCGAGGGGATCGCCGCGAGGTGCACGATCGCCTCGGCGCCCTCCGCCACGCGCGCGACTGCCTCGGCGTCGTTGAGATCGATCTGCTCGTAGCGCACGTCCGGCCAATCGGTGTCCGGAGGGGGGGCGTCCGCGAGGTCGGCGACGACGACCTCGTGGTCGCCGCGCAGCTCCTCGACGACCCAGCGCCCGAGGCGGCCGCTGCCGCCGGTGATGAGCAGCCTCACCGCGCGCTCAGCGATCGAAATGGAAGCAGATCTTGCCGCTCGCGGCGTCGTCGGCGAGCTGGAAGCCGCGCGCGCCCTCCTCGAGGCTCAGGTCCTCGCTGACCACGGCGTCGAGGTCGATCTGCTTGCGGCGGACGAAGTCGCAGAGGGTGTCCCACTGGCTCATCGCGTAGATGGTGGAGCCGAAGACGGTGATCTCCCAGCGAGTGATCTCGTTGAGCGAGGTCTGGAAGATCGGGTTGCCGAGCCCGACCAGCGCTGCCGTGCCCAGCGGCCGCACGATGCTGCAGATCGCCTCGTGGGCCGGTGTCGCCCCCGAGGTCTCGACGAGCTTGTCGGCGCCGTCCGGCCAGTGCGCCTTGATCGCCGCGCCGATCTCGCCCGCGGTCGGGTCGAGCGTGGCGAAGGCGCCGAGGTCGGAGGCGAGGTTGCGGCGGCTCTCGACGGGGTCGATGCCGATCACCTCGGCGCCCATCGCGATCGCGAACTGCGTGGCCAGCAGGCCTACGGGACCGAGGCCGGAGACGGCGATGCGGTCGAGGCCGCCCGCGCCGAGCCGCACGAGCGGCGCGAAGGCGGTGCCGCCCTGGCAGGCGAGGATGCTGCCCTCGCGGTAGTTGAGGTCGTCCGGCAGGCGCATGGTCGCGCTCGCGTCGGAGGTCATCAGCTCGGCGTCGGAGCCGCCGGCGGCGAAGCCGTAGCCGGGCCGGATGTTGGCGCAGACGTGGTTGTTGCCGGTGATGCAGTAGCGACACGTGCCGCAGGTGCGCCGGAAGTAGACGACGGCCCGGTCGCCGACGGACCAGCCCTCGACGCCCTCGCCGACGGCGGCGACGACCCCGCAGCCCTCGTGGCCGGGGGTAATCGCGTTGTCGATGAAGGCGGGGCGCGGGTTGCGGTAGATGTGCAGGTCGCTGCCGCAGATCGCCGAGGCCTGCATTGCGATCAGCAGTTCGCCCGGCCCCGGCTCCGGATCCGGCTTGTCGACGACCTCGATCGCTCGTTCCCCGACGATGCTCAGTGCGCGCACGGCGGTTCCTTCCTGCGCTCGGTGCGCTGGTGTGATTGCGTCCCGCGCGGGGTCAACCGGTGCGGATGCGCGGGTCGATGAAGACGTAGGAGATGTCGATGATGATGTTCACGACGATGAACGAGACGCCGTAGAGGAAGACCAGGCTCTGGATCAGCGGCCAGTCGCTGGACTGCACGGCGACGATCAGCGAGAGGCCGATGCCCGGCACCGAGAAGGCCTGCTCGACCGCGACGGCACCGCCGATCAACCCGCCGAGCGCGAGCCCGGAGATCGTCACGACGGGGATCACGGAGTTGCGCAGCACGTGCCCCATCAGCACGCGTTGCTCGGTCAGCCCCTTCGCGCGCGCCGTGCGCACGTACTCGCTCGAGAGGATGTCGAGCACGGAGGAGCGCGTCACGCGGGCGAAGACCGCGCCGAGGTTCACGCCCATGACGAGGGCGGGACCGATCGTCATCTGGAAGTTCGACCACGGATCCGTCCAGAGATGCGTGTAGATCAGCGGCGGCCGCCACGCGAACCAGATCACCGCGATGATGATGATCAGCAGCCCCATCAGGAACGCGGGCATGGCGAGCAGCAGCACCGCGAAGAACCTCGATATGTAGTCGCCTACCGAGTTCTGTCTGACCGCGCCGTAGATCCCTAAGGGGACGCCCATCAGCCAGCCCGTGGCGATCGCCATGAGGCCGATCTGGAAGCTGACGGGGCCGCGGTGGCGGATGATCTCGATCACCGGCGTCTTAGCGACGAACGATGTTCCGAGGTCGCCGCGCGCCAGCCCGCCCATCCAGGTGAGGTACTGGATATGCAGGGGGCGGTCGATGCCGAGGATCTCGCGCAGCCGCTGGCGCTCCTCCTCGTTGAAGACGAACCCGGCTGTCTCGTCCTCGATCTGGGTGGGGTCGCCGGGGATGATGCGGATCGCGGCGAAGATGATGAGCGAGATCCCGATCAGCGTCGGGATCCCGAGCAGCAGCCTGCGGGCGATGTACTTCCACATCGGCGCCCCGCAGGCTGCTGTCGGTTCTCAGTGCTCCCTGTTCCGGCCGGAGGCTACTTGTCCAGCCAGAAGAGATCCCAGGTGCCCTCCTCGGTGAACCCGCGGATCTCCTCCATGTGACCCATCAGCTCGTTCGCGGCCATCGCGTTGTGCTTCGTGAACGCCACGACGTAGAACGGCGGGTTCTCGTCCATGATGTTCATCGCGTTGGCGTACATCTCGAGCTTCGCGTCGACATCGGCCTCTTCGTCGATGGCGTCGATCAGGCTGTCGATGTCCGGGTTGCTGTAGTTCCCGTAGTTCCCGGACGCGTCGGTCCTGATGTTCTGCTTCCAGGCGGTCACGAACTCGCTGATCACCGGTGCGCGGAAGTGCACGGTGAGCACGATGTCGAACCCGTCCGGGCCCTGGTTGTTGAGCTCGTCGGTGCGGCCGGAGCCTGCCCGCGGGTCAACGGTGAGGTCGATGTTCAGCTTGTCCCTGAGCTCGGCCTGCATCGCCGGAGCGAGGATCTCCGAGTGTGCCTGGTTCGTGTTGGTCACGATCAGGCCGCCGTCGAAGCCGTCCGGGAAACCGGCAGCCGCGAGCAGCTGCTTGGCCTCCGTGATCGCTTCCTCGTCCTCGCCGCGGTAGCCCTTGATCTGCTGGAGCTGGTCCAGCGGGGTCGCCGAGTACGTCGAGTCGGAGACCCAGCGCGAGCCGGCGAGGCTCATCGACTCGGAGTAGACCTCAATCAGGGACGGGCGGTTCGGCGCGAGGAAGATCGCGCGCCGCACGCGCTCGTCGTTGTACGGGGACTTCTCGTTGTTGAGGAAGAACGTCAGCGAGGCGCCGGTGCCGTCGTGCTGGAAGACGCCGGCCTTGTCCGCGAAGGAGTCGCGGTCCACGTAGAAGTCCTTCGGCACGATGTTGGCGTAGTGCGCCTGGCCGCCGAGGATGAAGTTCGCGCGGTCCGCCCACTGCACGGTGTGCAGCATGGTCAGCTCGTCGATGTACGGCAGCTCCGGGTTCCAGTAGTTCGGGTTCGCCGTGAAGCGCGTCAGCTCCTCGGTGCGGTGCTCCTGGAAGACGAACGGGCCGGTGCCGGGCGCCGGCGTGGCGGCCATGTCGACCGGGTTCACCTTGATGTGCTGCTCCGAGTAGACCCCGAGCTGCGGCGCGGAGAGCATCTGCAGGAAGTAGCCGCGCGGCGACTTCAGGCCCACGCTCACGGTCGACTCGTCCACCGCGTTCGCGTGGGAGACGTAGGAGAACCCGCCGGCGTAGCGGCTCGCCGGCGTGCCGTTAGCGAGGCCCGGGCCCTCGTCGCCCGAGGCGAACTCGCCCAGCCTCATGTGGCGGCGGATCGACATCGCGACGTCCTCGGACGTCATCGCCGTGCCGTCGTGGAAGGTGACGCCGTCGCGGATGGTGAAGTTGTAGTTCAGACCGTTGGGCGTGCTCTCCCAGCTGGTGGCCAGCGCCGGGATGACCGTCTTCAGGCCATCCAGCGGGTTCAGGCGCGTCACGCCGTCGTAGGCCTGCGACATGATGCCGCGGTGCCCGCCGTGGTAGAGGTCGAAGTTGGGCAGGCGCGCCCAGAACGAGGTGGTCACGGAGCCGCCGCGCTTCGGGTCGCCCGGCGCCCGCAGGATGCCCTGCTCTTCGCCTGGCGGCGGAGTCGGCGCCTCGGTCGGCGCAGGGGTCGGCGTGGCCGGAGGCGGAGTCGGCGTTGCGACCGGCTCTTCCTCGTCGTCGTCACCGCAGCCGATCAGCGCGGCGGCGGCGAGGCCGGCGCCTCCGATCAGGCCGCCCCGAAGGACGTTCCTGCGGCTGACCGCGGTCTCCCACCAGCGGCCGTTCGTGTGCTCGTCACTCATCTGCAATGCCCCCTCCCGTGTGGCTCTCCCACTACGGCTATGACCCGGATTGGGTTTCTGTACCTACGGTACGTCTCACGTAGCGCAACAGATTACCTGCGCCGTTCCGTAAACGTCTACCCCGCCGCTACCACTCATCGAGGTCCCCTCATGCCCCCCGGGAGCCATGCACTTCCTGCCCCCCGGCGGCGCCGGTTCAGGCCGTGATCTCCTCGCGCTCCTCGACCCGCGACTCGTCGATCGCCATGCCGACGCCCGGCGTGTCCGGGACCAGCAGCTGGCCGCGCTCGCGGCGGATCGGGTCGGCGAGGAAGAACTCGTGGATCTGGTTCCACTTGATCAGGTCCTCGGCCAGCGGGCAGACGTTCGGCGGCTGCGAGGCCTGGAGCTGGATGTTCGCCGAGACCGAGTGCCCGTGTGGAATCACCGGGATGTCGGCGACCGAGGCGAGCGTGCAGATCTTCGTCAGCTCGGAGAGGCCGCCCGCCCAGTAGGTGTCCGGCTGCAGCACGTCGCAGGCCTCCGCCTCGATCAGCAACTGGATGCCCCAGCGCGTGTACTCGTGCTCGCCGGTCGAGATCGGCACCGGCGACTCCCGCCGGATCCTGGCGTGGCTCGCGATGCGGTCCGGCAGCACGGGCTCCTCGATCCAGCGTGGCCGGTACTGCTCCAGGCGCTTCGCCATCGCGATCGCGTAGTCCGGGTTCCAGCTCATCCAGGCGTCGAGCATGATCTCGGTGTCGTCGCCGGCGGCCTCGCGCACGGTGCGCACGAGCAGCTCGTTCTGCTCCATGCCCCAGCGGCCGTCGGCGGGGCCGCGCTTGAAGAACCACTTCTGCGCCGTGTAGCCGGCCTCGGCGAACTCGCGGGCGCGTTGCGCCACCAGCTCCGGCTCGACGGAGAAGCCGAGGGTGCTCGCGTAGGCGGGGATGGACTCGCGCGTGGGGCCGCCCATCAGGCGGTAGGCGGGCTGCCCGAGCGCGACGCCCTTGAGGTCCCAGAGCGCGCAGTCGACGGCGCTGATCGCCATCATCGTGTTGCCCTTGCGGCCGTGCACGGCGCTGCGGTGCATCAGGTCCCAGATGCGCTCCGTGGCCAGCGGGTTCTCGTCGCGCAGCAGCCCGCCGAAGGTCTGGATGATCGAGAGCGCCATGCCACTCCCGATCGGCCCGGCGCGCCCGACCGAGCCGTCGTCGGCCTCGATCTCGAGGAAGGCGCCCTCGATCTCGTACTGGCCCTCGGCCTTGCGGGGCAGCACGCGCGGGCCGCCCTGGCGGTACGGCTCGTAGATGTCGGTGGGGCGGACCAGGCGGTCCTCCCAGAACTCGCCGGGATGCTCCATGGTGCCGGTCAGCTGGAAGGCGCGGACGTCGACGATCTTCGAGGGCGTCACACGCAGACCTCTTCCGCGAGCTGGATGGTGGCGGCCGGGAAGACGGCGACGCTGGCCGCATCACCGTGCTTGTCGCGCAGCCAGCGCTCGACCTCGCTCCACTCGTGCATCAGCACGATGCGATCGCGCGCGCCGGGCGGCAGGCCGTTGCGGTGCAGGCCGGGCATGAAGTAGACGAGGTCCGGCTCGCCCTCGAAGCTGCGTCCGCCGCCTCCGCCATAGAAGGCCATGCCGCGCCCGTAAAGCGAGTGGAAGCCGGCGCCCTCGACGGTGGAGCCGGCGAGGATGACGGTGCCGCCGGGCCGCACGATCGGCTCGGCGGCGGTCAGGATCGGGTGGAAGCCGCGGCCCGTCTGCTGGTACTCCGCATCCTTCGGGTAGGAGGAGAGCACGCAGACATCGACGCCCGCCGGCAGCTTCGTCGCGTAGGTGCGGCGCGCGATCTCGACGCCGGCGCGGTGCGCCTCGACGAGGTCGCCGACGACGAGGCCGGCGATCCCGCGCTCGATGTTCGGGATCACGTTGACGATGCAGTCCACGCCCGCCAGCCGCGCCGCCTCCTCGGCGTCGAGGCGCGACTCGCTGGCGGTCTCGACGAGCCCGGTCTTCGGGCCCTCCGGGCCGTGCCAGGCGGCGGCGCTGTCGATGTGCGCGACGCCCGGCAGCACGAGCTTTGCCCCGCCGGAGAAGCCGGTCTTGTTGTGCGGCACGATGCTGCCGATGAGGATGCGCACCTCGGCGGCGAGGAACTCGCTGTTGAGGCTGATCGGCGTCCCCCGGCTGGTCTCGCCCACGAAGTCGCAGTTGGCCCAGGAGAAGTGCGAGCGCAACTCGAAGCGGCTCGCGATCTCCTCGCCGACCTTGAGCACGAAGTCCTCGCGCGTCATCTGGCGGTGGTTGGCGACGCCCGCGAGGATCAGGATCGAGTGCTCCTCGATGCCCGCCTCCAGCAGCTCCTCGATCACGCGAGGCGCCAGGCGGGCGGCGGGTGTGGGGCGGGTGAGATCGTCGACGACGATGCAGGCGCTGCGCTTGCCGCGCGCGAGTTCGCGGATCGGGGCGCTGCCGATCGGGTTGTCGAAGGCGGCGGCGATGCCCTCCTCGCCGATGTCGTCGCCGCCGGCGGGCGGGTGCACGTTCACGTCCCAGCCGGCCGGGAAGGTCAGCTCGAAGTCGCTGTCGCCGTAGAAGGAGCCCCAGCGGATCAGCGCGGTGTTGGCGTCCGCGGGTGCGGCGCTGGTCACTACTGGTTCTCCTCCCTGCGCTCGGCGGCGCGCGGGTCGGCGAAGTCGCGAATCGCGTCGCCGAGCAGGTTCATCGCGAGCACGGTGACCACGATCGCGGTGCCCGGGAAGAAGAACATCCACCACAGCGGCCGGAAGACGTGCGAGGTCTCCGCGCCGAGCATGTTGCCCCAGGTCGGGGTCGGCGGGCGCACGCCCACGCCGAGGTAGGAGAGCGCGGCTTCCGCGAAGACGGCGAAGCCGAGGTTGATGCTGAAGATCACGAGGAAGAGGCTGAGCGTCTGCGGCGCGACATGCCGCAGCGCCACGCGCAGCGGCGTGCTGCCGATCACGCGAGCCGCCTCGACGTACGGTTCCTCCTTGATCGAGAGCACGCGCGAACGCACGACGCGGGCGGAGTCGGGCACCCTCGTCACGGCAATCGCGATGATGATGCTGTCCAGGCCCTTGCCGATTGCGACGCCCAGCAGCAGTGCGAGGATGAGCGCCGGGAGTGCGAGGAACACCTCGAGCACGCGCTGGCTGATCAGGTCGAAGCGGCCACCCGCGTACGCGCTGATGATGCCGATCGTGAAGCCGAAACCGTCACCGATGGCTACGGCGATGAAGGCGATGACCAGCGTCGAGCGGGCACCGTAGAGCACGCGTGAGAAGACGTCGCGGCCGAGCCGGTCCGTGCCGAACCAGTGCTCGCCGGATGGAGCGGCCTTGAGCGCCGTGAAGTCGGTCGACAGCGGATCGCTGGGAACGTACCAGGGCGCAAACGCCGCGGCGGCCACGATGACGAGCAGCACGCAGAGCGCGCCCGCACCGAGGGTGTAGTGGACGAAGAACTTCTTCAGGTTGGCGAAGAGGCCGTGCTGCTGCTCGGGCGGAACCTCGCTGAGGAGTCGCCCGGGGCTCGCTTCCGCCATACAGGTTCCTCGCCCGTTGTGCCGCCGATCAGCGGCGGGAGTGTATCAACCTCCGTGCCAACGCGCCTCGCGAGGCGGGCGCGGGCCGATCGCGCTGCTCAGCCGCCGTCGCCGAGCAGCGCGCGACGCACGTGCTGCGCCGTCACCAGCGAGACGCGGCGGTTCGACTCCTCCGTGATCCCCGCGATGTGCGGCGTCAGCAGCAGGTTCGGCGTGCCCTCGAAGCGCGCGCCGGCCTCCGCGCCCAGCGGCTCGTCCGCGAAGACGTCGAGCGCCGCGCCGCCGAGCCGCCCGGCGCGCAGCGCGGCGACCAGCGCCGCCTCGTCGACGATCCCGCCGCGCGACGTGTTGACGAGCAGGGCGTGCGGCTGCATGAGGGCAAGCGCCTCCGCGTCGATCAGCCCGCGCGTCGAGTTGGTGAGGGGGACGTGGATGCTGACCGCGTCGCTCGCACGCAGCAGCGCGGGCAGCTCCTCGAAGCGCTCGGCCGTCTGCCACGCCGGGTCGTCCGGCGGGAGGTAGGGGTCACAGGCGGCGATGCGCATATCGAGGGCGCGCGCACGCTCGGCGACCGCGCGGGCAACCGAGCCGAGACCGATCAGGCCGAGCCGCGAGCCGGCCAACTCGCGCCCGCCGAGCTGCTGCCGCGGCCATTCGCCGGCCGCGACGCGCGCCGTCGCGCCGTAGACCGGACGCCAGAGCTGCAGCATCGCCGCGAGCACGTACTCGGCGACCGAGACCGCGTTCGCGCCCGTCGCCGGGAAGACCGCGATACCGCGCTCCGAGCAGGCCTCGAGGTCGATGTTGTCGAGGCCCACGCCGAGCCGCCCGACGACCTCGAGGGCGGGCGCGGCGTCGAGCAGCTCGCGATCGACCTGCGTGACGTTGCGCACGATCAGGCCGCGCACCGTGGCGAGGGCGGCCAGCAGATCGCCGCGCGACTGGGCGAGGCCGGGCTCGTAGCGCACGGCAAAGTCGCGGCGCAGGGCCTCGACGGCTTCCTCGTCCATGAACTCGCTGATTAGGATGTCAGCGGCGGCGGCGCTCACGGCGCGGGGTGTCCCTTCCCTGGGCTCGCTGCGCCGCAGCCTAGCGCACCGCCCGGACACGGTCGCCGCCTGGAGGTTGAGACGTTGACGAAGCTGCCCGCATCCACGCTCACGCACCTCGAGTGCTCGATCTGCGGCGCGCGCCACGAGAGCGACGAGCTGCAGACGATCTGCCGCGGGTGCGGGCGCGCGCTCTTCGCGCGCTACGACCTCGATGCCGCGAAGCGGACGCTGACCCGCGAGGGGCTGGGCGGGCGCGTGGCCTCGATGTGGCGCTACGCCGAGGTGATGCCGGGCAGCGAGCTGGCCGACTCGGTTTCGCTCGGCGAGGGCATGACGCCGCTGCTGGCCGCGCCGCGGTTGGGCGCGGAGCTGGGCTGCGGCAATCTGCTGGTGAAGGACGAGGGCGGCAACCCGACCGGCTCCTTCAAGGCGCGCGGCATCGCCGCCGCGATGGCGATGGCGCGGCGCCTCGGCGTGACGGACGTCGGCATGCCGACCGCCGGCAACGCCGGCTCCGCGGCCGCCGCCTACTGCGCGCACAGCGGCATCACCGCCCACGTCGCGATGCCGGCCGACACCCCCGAGGCGATCATCCAGGAGGTCATAAACCTCGGCGCCGACCTCCAGCTGATCGACGGGCTGATCAATGACGCCGGCCGGCTCATCGCCGAGGGCTGCCGCGAGCACGGCTGGTTCGAGATGTCGACGCTCAAGGAGCCCTACCGCGTCGAGGGCAAGAAGACGATGGGCTACGAGCTCTGGGAGCAGCTCGACGGCGAGCTGCCGGACGTCGTGCTCTACCCCACCGGCGGCGGCACCGGACTGATCGGGATGTGGAAGGCGTTCGGCGAGCTGGAGGCGATGGGGCTGATCGGCAGCGAGCGGCCTCGGATGTACGTCGTGCAGTCCGACGGCTGCGCCCCGATCGTGCGCGCCTGGAGCAACGGCGACGAGCGTGCGGAGCCCTGGCAGGACGCGGCGACGGTCGCGCCCGGGATCCGCGTGCCCGCGCCCTTCGCCGACGACCTGATCCTGCAAACCCTGCGCGAGAGCGGCGGCACGGCGATCGCCGTCCCCGACGAGTCGATCGTCCCGGCGATGCGCCGCTTCGGCCGCAGCGAGGGCATCGACGCCTGCCCCGAGGGCGCCTCGACGCTGGTCGCGCTCGAGTTGCTGCTGGCGGACGGTACGATTCGGCGCGACGAGCGGATCGTGCTGTTCAATACGGGTACGGGTCTGAAGCACCCGGAACTGCGTCCGGAGGTCTGATGCGTTACTTCATCACCGGCGGCACCGGCTTCATCGGCGCCTACCTCGTGCGCGACCTGCTGCAGGCCGGGCACGAGGTCACGATTTTCGAGCTGGCCCCGCAGCCCGAGTTCCTCGACGAGATCGTCGGCGACGCGGGCGCGGCGAGCATCGTGCGTGGCGACGTGACGGACATGCCGGCGCTGCTGCACGCGATGAAGGGCGCGGGCGCGGAGCGCGTGGTGCACCTCGCCTCGCTGCTCACCGACTCGAGCGAGGAGAACCCGCTGCGCGCGGTGCGCGTCAACCTCGAGGGCACGCTCCACGCCTTCGAGGCCGCGCTTGCGGTTGGCGCGGAGAAGGTGGTGTGGGCCTCGTCGATCGCCGCCTTCGGACGTGGCCCGGACGAGCTGGGCGGCACCGTCCGCAACGACGACTACCACGCGCCGGTCAACCTCTACGGCGCGAGCAAGGCCTTCCTCGAGCGCTGCACGGCGACCTACCGGAGGGACCGAGGGCTGGACGTGGTGGGGCTGCGCTTCACCATCGTCTACGGCTACGGCAAGTCCTTCACGGTGCAGCGCGGCAGCGCCGTCACCCACCTCGAGGAGCTGATCGACAAGCCCGCGCTCGGCCAGCCCGGCCTCGTCACCAACGGCGACGACGTGCAGGACTTCTCATACGTCGAGGACTGCGCGCGCGCCATCGTGCTCGCCTCCGACACGCCGAATTCGCCTTCGCTCGCCCTCACGGTGACGGGCGACGACGTGCGCGTCGGCGACGTGGCGGACGTGGTGCGCGAGCTGCTGCCGGACGCCCGGATCGAGGTGCGCAGCGACGGGCCGATGCGGATCCGCGCCGGCTACGACCGCGAGGGCACCGAGCGCGAGATCGGGTTCCGCCCGGCCTGGACGCTGCGCGAGGGCCTGGCGAGCACGATTCGCAGGCTGCGCGCCCGCCACGGCCTGCCGCCGATCTAGATCCTCGGGGCGCCGCTATCCCGGCTCGCTGCCGAGGATCACGCTGCTCACGGGCTGCACCATCGGCCCCGAGGTCACCATCGAGACCTCGACGTTGGGGACCTGGCGGGTGGAGTGGCCGCGGATCTGGCGGACGGCCTCGATGTTCAGCTCCAGGCCGTGCATGTAGCACTCGGCGAGGTTGCCGCCGCTGGTGTTGAGCGGGAGCCGTCCGTCCGGGGCCGAGAAGTTCTCCAGCGTGAAGAACTCGTTCACCTCGTCCGGCTCGCAGAAGCCGTGCTCGACGATGCTGACCATCACGCAGCCGGTGAAGTTCTCGTAGCTCTGCAGCACGTCGACGTCCTCGGGGCCGACGCCGGCCTGCGCGTAGAGGCGCGGGGCGAGCGCCTTGAAGTTCGCCGTCCCGTAGTCCGGAGCGTTGTGCGCGCTGGCCGCCTGGCGGTGCCCGGAGCCCTGCGCCGCGCCGAGGATGTAGGCGGGCTTCTGCCGCAGATCGCGCGCCCGCTCGGCGGGCACGAGGATCATCGCGGCCGCGCCGTCGTTCTCCTGGCAGCAGTCGAAGAGGTGGAACGGCTCGACGATCCAGCGCGAGGCGTCGTAGGTCGCCTCGTCGAGCGGCCGTCCGTTCATCACGGCGCGCGGGTTGTGCTGGGCGTGCTGGTAGCTGGCGAGGGAGACCGCGCGCAGGGCTTCCTGCTGGACGCCGTGCTCGTGCATGAAGCGGCGCACGCGCATCGCGTACTGCTGGGCCGGCGAGAGCACGCCGTAGGGCTGCGTGAGCGCGCCCGGCCCCTCCGCGCGCGGGCCGCCTCGAGCCTGGCCGAAGCGCCCGTACTGGCCCTGCGCGAGCGAGCGATAGACGACCACAACGTCGGCGTAGCCGGCGTGGATGGCCGCCGCGCCGTTGGCGACCGCGCCCGATCCGCCGCCGCCTCCGCCGCCCCAGACGAGGTTGCTGAGCTTGTGCTCCGGCAGCCCGAGCGCGGTGGCGATGCGGTCCGGCAGGCTGCGCTCCGTGGCGTAGGAGGCGAAGCCGTCGATCTCGGAGACCTCGATGCCCGCGTCCTCGGCGGCGGCGATGATCGCGTCGAGGCACATCTTGAACTCGGAGTCCTCGGCGCGGCCCTGCCGGTAGTAGGTGGTCTCGGCGACGCCGGCGACGGCGACCTTGCCGCGGATCGAGCGCTCGTTGTCTGCGGCCATGGCCGGTCTCCGTTCACGCATCGAGGGCGGACGGGCGTATGTATAGCACGAGCTTGGGTGCGCGCCCGTGCATGCAGCCGCGCGCCGGAGCGCGGGATATGCTACGTAGTGCCGCACGGATGATGGAGGCGCCAGCACGATGAGCGAAGAACCGGACACACTGGTCACCGACGAGATGATCGCCGCGAAGGGCGTGTGGGGCGACGAAACGACGTCGCACCCCGTCACCGAGTCGGACATCCGCAAGTGGGCGATCGCGACCTACTGGCCGGACAAGCCGCCGCCGCTCTACTGGGACGAGGAGTACGCGCGCGGCACGAAGTGGGGCGGGATCATCGCGCCTCGCGACTTCAACCCCTTCGCCTGGCCGGTCGACCGGCCCCCCCGGCGCCCCCCCGCGGCGGCCCGCCGGGCGGGGGCGCCGCGAAAAAAAAGAC
>VXMT01000167.1 GCA_009840965.1 Chloroflexota bacterium | reverse complement strand
CCCCCCTCGCCCCACCCCCCCCCCCCCGCTGCTCGGGGGGGTGGGGGCCCGCCTGTCTGTCGGGGCGGGGCCGCGCCGGGGGCCCCCCCCGACCCCGCCGAGGTCGAGGCGGCTGTGCGCGACGACACGGCGCTCGTCTCCGTGATGCACGCGAACAACGAGGTCGGCGCGATCAACGACATCACCGAGATCAGCCGCCGCGTCCACGCGCGCAACCCGCGCACGCTGGTGCACACCGACGCCGTGCAGTCGGCCGCGCACCTCGGCGTCCACGCCGGGCGGCTCGGCGTCGACCTGCTGACGGCGACGGCGCACAAGCTCTACGGGCCTCGAGGCGCGGGCGTGCTCTACCAGCGCGCCGGCTCGCCCGTGACGCCGCAGATCCTCGGCGGCGGCCAGGAGGAGGGGCGGCGCGCCGGCACCGAGAACACGCCGGCCGTCGTCGGCCTCGCCCGCGCCGCGGCGATCGCGCAGGCGCGCCGCGAGGACGACCTCGCGCACGAGCGCGCCCTGCAGCAGCGGCTGATCGAGGAGCTGCCGAGGCGCGTGCCGATGCTCGGCGTGACCGGGCCGCACGACCTCGACGAGCGGCTGCCGGGCAACGTCTCCGTCGTCGTCGCCTTCGTCGAGGGCGAGTCGATCCTGCTCGCGCTCGACCTCGCGGGCATCGCGGCCTCCTCGGGGTCGGCCTGCACGACGGGGTCGGTCGAGCCGAGCCACGTGCTGGTGGCGATGGGCCTGCCGCCGGAGCTGGCGCGCGGCTCGCTGCGCTTCACGATCGGGCGCGGCAACACCGACGAGGACGTCGACCGCCTGCTGGAGGTGCTGCCTGGCGCCGTCGAGCGGCTGCGCGCGCTCTCGCCGGTGCCGGCGACGGAGCCTCCGCCGGACTGGCGGCCCTGGCTGGACGGCTCGGCGTAGTGCGCGGACCGGCCGAGGGCGGCGAGGGCGTTTGCCGCCTCACCGGCCCTCCGCTACGATCGCGGCGCGAAGGCGGGAGTTCCCGGTGGTAACCACGGACGGCGATACCCGGCAGCGCCTCGCGCTCTTCGACGCCGCGCGCGACATGGCTCCGCTCGACCTCGAGGAAGAGGTGCGCAAGAACGTGCTCCTCTCCTCGGTGGACGGGATGCTCAACTGGGCGCGCTCGTCCTCGCTCTGGCCGGCGATGTTCGGGCTGGCCTGCTGCGCGATCGAGATGATCGCGACGGCGACCTCGCGCTACGACATCGCGCGCTTCGGGTCCGAGGTGTTCCGCGCCTCGCCGCGGCAGGCGGACCTGATGATCGTGGCCGGCACGGTGACCTGGAAGATGGCGCCGGCGGTGCGGCGGGTCTACCTGCAGATGGCCGAGCCGAAGTGGGTCATCTCGATGGGCGGCTGCGCGATCATGGGCGGGCCCTTCGCCTTCGGCTACTCGGTGCTGCCGGGCGTGAACCTCGTCTGCCCCGTCGACGTCTACGTGCCGGGCTGCCCGCCGCGGCCGGAGTCGCTGCTGCAGGGCCTGATGATGCTGCAGGACAAGATCAACGCCTTCGGCATCGAGGGCCGCCGCGACCGCCTCCAGCCCGACGGCGACTTCTCCCGCTACCTGCCCGAGGGCGACCCGATCCGGCGCGAGCTGGAGTCGCTGTTCCCGCCCTACGAGGGCCTCGAGGACCCGGAGCGCCGCTCGGGCGGCGTGCCGCTGCTGCAGCGCTAACGCCAGCGATTCCGCAGCCCCGCATCCTCACCCTCTCCCGGCGGGACCTTGGCGAAACTCCCACAAGCACGATCCGGCCCCTCTCCCTGGGGAGAGGGCGGGGGTGAGGGGGAGAACTCCCGTCTGCCTCGAGAGCTCCGATGGCGCAACGCAGTCCCTGAGGGCGGACCCTCCTCACCCTAGAGGGCGGAACCCTCCCTCACCCTAACCCTCTCCCTCGGGGAGAGGGGACCGGAGGCGCCCTCACCCCAACCCTCTCGCTCCGCGGGGAGAGGGAACGTTCGGGCCGGGGGCACTTGCGCAGTGCGGCGGGATTAGGTACAAACGATTAGCACTCGACAGGTGAGAGTGCTAACAGCTGCGCACATGGACGTCGCAGGGCTCGGAGGGCGGCCCGCGACGACACCGGTCCGGCCCTCGATGGTTCGAGCGAGAGGGAGTGGAGACGCATGGCAAAGCAACTGCTGTTTGACGAGCAGGCCCGCGGGGCGCTGCGCGGCGGCATCGACCAGCTGGCCGACGCCGTACGCATCACGCTGGGGCCGCGCGGCCGCAACGTGGTGCTGGACAAGAAGTTCGGCCCGCCGACGATCACCAACGACGGCGTGACGATCGCCAAGGAGATCGAGCTCGCCGACGAGTTCCAGAACATCGGCGCGCAGCTCGCCAAGGAGATCGCCTCCAAGACCAACGACATCGCCGGTGACGGCACCACCACGGCCACCGTCCTCGGCCAGGCGATCGTCCACGAGGGTCTCAAGAACGTGGCCGCCGGCGCCGACCCGATGGCGCTGAAGCGCGGCATCGAGGCTGGCTCGCGCGCCATCGTCGACGCGATCGGCAAGAACTCGACCCCCGTCACCACGCGCGACCAGATGGCGCAGGTGGCCGCGATTTCGGCCGCCTCCACGGACATCGGCGACCTGATCGGTGACGTGATGGAGGCCGCCGGCAAGGACGGCGTCATCACCGTCGAGGAGTCCAAGGGCATCCAGACCGAGATCGAGTACGTCGAGGGCATGGCCT
>VXMT01000184.1 GCA_009840965.1 Chloroflexota bacterium | reverse complement strand
CCCCCCCCCCCCCCCGCCCCGCCCCCCCCCCCCCCGCCCGGCCCGCCCCGCCCCCCCCCCGCGGCGCGGGCGGGCCCCCCCCGCCTGCTCCATCTGACGGACGCGGTCGGCGGGCGCCTCGCGGGCGAGGACGTCCTCGGCGTTGCTGCGCAGCAGCTCCTGGAGGTCTGTAGGCTGCAGGTCCACTGGATGCGCTCCCGTTAGCCGCGCGGCAGGCTGAGGCCGCGCGTGGCGATGATCTGCCGCTGCACGTCGTTGGTGCCGCCGCCGAAGCGCGTCGACGGTGAGAGGCGCCAGCGCCCCTCGAAGTCTCCGCGAGCCGGCGCGATCTCGCCGTTCGATACGTGCAGCGCGCCCTCCCAGCCAAGGAGGTCCATCGCCAGGTTGCTCACGCGCTCCTTCATGTCGGTCGACCAGACCTTCGTCATCGAGGCCTCCATCGTCGGCGTGTGGCCACCGTCGATGATCGCCGCGTTGGTCGTCGCGAGCGCCCTCGCGATCTCGTAGTCGAGCTTCGTCTCGGCCAGCTTCGTGCGCACGATCGGGTCGTCGCGCAGCTCCGGGCGCTCCTCCCGCACGTGCTCCACCATCAGGTCGAGCACGCGCTTGATCGGCGCGTAGGGGCCGATCGTGACGCGCTCGAGGTCGAGCGCGTTCATGATCGTGTACCAGCCGCGGTTCTCCTCGCCGACGATCGAGTCGGCGGGGATACGCACGTCCTCGTAGAAGGTCTCGTTGGTGCGGCCGCCGCCCATCGTCCAGAGCGGGCGGACGGTGATGCCGGGCGTGTCGAGGGGGAAGACAAAGACGGAGATGCCGCGGTGCTTGGGCGCCTCCGGGTCCGTGCGGGCCGCCATGAAGAGGTGGCTCGCATTGTGGGCCGCCGAGGTGTAGATCTTCTGCCCGTTGATCACCCACTCGTCGCCGTCGCGCACCGCTCGGGTCTGCAGCGAGGCGAGGTCCGTGCCGGCGTTCGGCTCGGTGTAGCCGATCGCGAAGTTCATCTCGCCGGTCTGGATCTTGGGCAGCCACTCGCGCTTCTGGCTCTCTGACCCGAAGCGCATGATCGTCGTGCCCACCGAGAGCACGGAGAGCGCGTCGTAGGGCATCCCCCAGTACTCCAGCTCCTCCTTGAGGATGAAGAGGTAGAAGGCGCCCTTGTTCTGCCCGCCGTACTCCGTCGGCCAGGCCATGGTCGAGAACCCGGCCTCGTCGAGGCCCGTGCGGAAGCGCCGCATCGCGGGGCCGTACTCGTGGGTATCGTGGTACTCGTCAAGCTCGGCGAGGAGCTCCTCGGTGCGGTGCTCGGCGATGAAGGCGCGCAGATCGTCGCGGAACTGCAGTTGCTCGTCGGTCCAGCCGTAGTGCATGCGCACGGCCCTTTCCCGGTGCCCGATTGGCCCGCGCATCATACCCACGCCCTCGCGGGTGGGCGAACGATGCGCCGCGCGATGCGCCCCTGCCGGCGCGCATCGCGGTAGGCTTGCCCGGAAGCATCGAGGAGGCAGCGATGGCGGAGCAGGACGCGCCCCAGATCAGCGAGGGCCTGATCACGGAGGAGGCCCTCGATCGGCTGCGGTCGCGCCTCGGCAGCTACAACCGGCCGAGCTTCTACGGTCTGGGCCCGCTGCACGAGGAGGCGACGCGCGACAACATCCGCCACTTCGTGCGCGGGATCGGCGATCCGAACCCGCTGTGGGTGGACGCCGAGTACGCGGCCTCGACACGCTGGGGCGGGATCATCGCGCCGCCGACGTTCCTCTACAGCGTCTACTGGACCTCGGGCCGCACGGGCGGGCTGCCCGGCGTGCACGGCTTCCACGCCGGCAACGACTGGGTCTGGCATCGCCCGATCATGCTCGGCGACCGGATCACGGTGCAGGAGCAGTTCACCGGCCTCGACGAGCGCCAGGGCGAGTTCGCCGGGCGCACGATGATCCAGTCCAGCATCTCCACCTACCGCAACCAGCGAGGCGAGATGATCGCCGAGTGCAAGGGCTGGCAGTTCCGCGCCGAGCGCCGCGCCGCGCGAGAGCGCGGCAAGTACCAGCGCGAGCCGTACTCCTACAGCGAGGACGAGCTCTTCGAGATCGAGGAGCAGATGCTCAACGAGGAGATCCGGGGCGCGACGCCTCGCTTCTGGGAGGACGTGCAAGTCGGCGACGAGGTGCCCGCCGTGGTCAAGGGTCCGCTCAGCCTCGGCGACATCGCCGCCTTCGAGGCGGGCTGCATCGGGGGCATGGCGCACGTCTTCTCCGTCCGCGAGTCGCGCCGCCACCCGGCGTTCTGGTACCGCGACCCGAACACGGGCGCGCTCGAGGCCGTGATCCGCGTGCACGCCGCGTCCGGCACCGCGGGCCAGGCCGGACTGCCGATGGCCTACGACTACGGCTCGCAGCGGATGTGCTGGCTGGGCCATCCCGTGACGAACTGGATGGGCAACGACGGCTTCATGACCCGCCTCTACGGCGAGGTCCGGCGCTTCAACTACCTCGGCGACACGACCTGGCTGAAGGGCCGGGTGAGCGGCAAGCAGATCGAGGGCGCCGACCACCTCGTGGACCTCGAGCTGTGGGCGGAGAACCAGATCGGCGAGACGACCGCAAAGGGCCGCGCCCAGGTCGCGCTGCCCAAGCGCGCGCCGGAGTGGGAGGGCTTCTAGCCCTCCGCCGGCGCGGCGCGATTCCGCCGCTCCGAGGCCGGTCCGGCCCCCTCTCCCCGAGGGAGAGGGCGGGGG
>VXMT01000199.1:1601-2753 GCA_009840965.1 Chloroflexota bacterium | reverse complement strand
GTGCTGGTGCCCCGGGTCGTCGGGGCGACGCGAAGCACCGAGGGCGTGCGACGCCTCCCCCCCACGGTCGCCTCGCGGATCCCGGCAGGCTCCGACGCGATCGCGGTGGTGGCGGACGCGCTGCGCATCGCCGCCGACCCGGGCGGGACGGCGGTCGACGGAGAGCCCGAGGGGATGGCGATCGCCGGGAAGACCGGCACCGCCGAGTTCGGCATCGCCCACGCGGACGGAACCTACGACACCCATGCCTGGTATCTCGGGTGGGCGCCGTACGAGGATCCCGAGGTCGCCGTCGTCGTCTACCTCGAGCACGGCATCGGCTCGCGGAACGCCGCGCCGGTGGCCCGCGAGATCCTGGAGGCGTACGCGGTGTCCGAGCGGCGCGTGGAGTCCTCGCCCCGGGGCGCGCCATGATCGGCTGGCTCGGCTGGCGCCTCGATGTCTGGCTGACCGGCGCGATGACGGGGCTGCTCGCCGTCGGCGTGCTCACGGCCGTGGCCGGCCGCGCCAGCGGCGCCCGGCAGGCGTTCCTGGCGGCGGTCGCCCTCGGCGCGTTCCTGACGATGGCCCGCCTCGACTACCGGCAGCTGTGCACACCGCCGCTGCCGGGAGTCGGCTACGTGCTAGCCCTCGGCGCGCTCGGTGCCGTGCTCGCTTTCGGCGTGACGGAATTCGGATCGCAGCGCTGGCTTGGAATCGGCGGACTGACCGTGCAGCCGTCGGAGTTCGCCAAGGTCGCGCTGGTCGCGGCCCTCGCGGCCCTCGCGGCCTCCCGGCCCTCGTCGCTGCGCGTGCTGCTGGCGTCGATGGTGCTGACGGCGCTGCCGTTCGCGCTCGTGGCGCTGCAGCCCGATGCCGGAACGGCCCTCGTGCTGCTCGCCGTCTGGTTCGGCGTCGTCATCACGTGGGGCGCGGCCTGGCGGTCGCTCGCCGGGGTCGGCGTGACCACCCTCGCCGTCGCGCCGGTGGCGTTCGCTCTCGCCGTCCCCGACTACCAGCGCGAGCGCATCGCCACCTTCGTCGATCCCGACCGCGACCCGCTGGGGAGCGGCTTCACGCTCGGCCAGGTGGAGCTGGCCCTCGCCTCCGGCGGGATCACCGGTCGGGGCCAGCAGCCCGCCGCAGAGTACGCGCTCGCCTTCGTGCCCCCGC
>VXMT01000199.1:0-1591 GCA_009840965.1 Chloroflexota bacterium | reverse complement strand
CGCGGCCTCGTGGCGGCCGCGGGAGCGCCGGACGGGGTCGGGCGCGTCCTGGCGGCAGGCCTCACGGAGGAGATCTTCACGCAGGCAGCGATCCACATCGCCGTCAACGTGCAGCTCGTGCCGGCGACCGGCATTCCGCTCCCCTTCGTCTCCCAGGGCGGATCGTCGCTGCTGGCGATGGCGCTCGCCGCCGGCCTGATCGCAAGCGTCGCGGCGCGCGAGCAGCCGAGCTCCCGTGAGCAGTGGACGGCCGAGCGCTGGCGGCGCTGAGAGGCGGCGCGACGGAGCGCCGGATGGTCGTGCGGAGCCCGCGTGTGCCCGGGGCGCGCTACGGCGCGAGGACGGCTTCCGGCTCCTCGGGCGGCGTCTCCGGGGCCTCGGCGACCTCCTCGCGCGGCATCCGCTCGAAGATCACCTCGCCGTCCCGGTAGTCCGCGCGGATCGTGTCCCCCGGCTCGTAGCTGCCGTCGATCAGCGCGTCGGAGAGGCGATCCTCCACCTGCTCCTGGATCACCCGCCGCAGCGGCCGGGCGCCGAACACCGGGTCGAAGCCCTTCTCGCCGAGGTAATCGAGCAGTGCCTCGGTCGTCACCATCCGCATCGCCTTCTCCCCGAGATTGGCGCGGAGGTCGGCGAGTTCGAGATCCACGATCTGGCGGATGTGGTTCTTGAGCAGCGGGTGGAAAACGACGCTCTGGTCGATGCGGTTGAGGAACTCCGGACGGAAGACGCGCTTGACCTCCTCCATCACCCGGTCCTTCATCCGGTCGTACTGGCCCTCGGCCGTCTTCACCTCATCCTGCGCCGTCTCGAAGCCGACGCGCGCGTTCTTGCGGATCAGGTCCGAGCCGACGTTCGACGTCATGATCAGGATCGTGTTGCGGAAGTCGACCTTGCGGCCCTTCGCGTCCGAGAGGTGCCCGTCGTCGAAGATCTGCAGCAGCATGTTGAAGACGTCGGGGTGGGCCTTCTCGACCTCGTCGAGCAGTATCAGGCAGTAGGAGCGGCGCCTCACCAGGTCGGTGAGCTGTCCGCCGTCGTCGTACCCGACGTACCCCGGGGGCGATCCGACGAGCCGCGAGACGTTGTGCTTCTCCATGAACTCGGACATGTCGAGCCGCACGATGTTGTCTCGCGAGCCGAACATGAACTCGCCGAGCGTCTCCGCCAGATAGGTCTTGCCCACGCCGGTCGGCCCGAGGAAGAGGAAGACGCCGATTGGCCGCTTCGGGTCCTTGAGACCGGCCCGCGCGCGGCGCACGGCCCGGGCGACGGCCGTGACCGCCTCATCCTGGCCGATCACGCGCTCGCGCAGGTACTCGTCCATCTCCAGCAACCGGGCGGACTCCTCCGAGGCGAGCCTCGAGAGCGGGATGCCGGTCCACATCGAGACGACATCGCGGATGTCCTCGTCGCTGACGACGGCCTCCTCGTGCTCGCGCTCATCCTGAAACTCGCGCTCGAGTTCCTCCAGCTTCGCCTGCAGCCTCACCTCGCGCTCGCGGAGCTCGGCGGCGTATTCGTACTGCTGGTTCGCGATCGACTGATCCTTCTCGCGACGGATGGCCTCGCGCCCCTTGGTCGCCTCACG
>VXMT01000035.1:2006-2755 GCA_009840965.1 Chloroflexota bacterium | reverse complement strand
GCTCGACGCCGAACTGGGTGACGGTCGGCCCCTCGTTGATCTGCGAGACGGCTGCCTCGACGCCGAAGGAGGCGAGCGTCTCGACGATCAGCTCCGCCCGGAGCTGCTGGTTGCTCAGCTCGGGCGCGACCGGCTCCGCCTCGGCAAGTACCTCGATCGGCGGCAGCTGCCAGCCGTCGCTGGAGTGACGCCAGCTGCTGACGTCGTGCTCGAGGTCCATCTCGATCTGCTTCGGCGGAGGAGGCTCCGCGACGGGCATCGGCGTGCCGCCGTTGCCCGCGGGGGGGGCCCCCGGGGGCCCGGGGCGCCGGCGGTGGGGGGGGCGGGAGCGGGCGGGCGGGGGGGGCGGGGGGCGGCGGGGGCGGCTGGGGGGGCGGGGTTTGGCGGGTGTTTGGTCTGGGTCGGGCCATGTGTTTGGGGGGGGGCGCAGGTCGGCGTAGGGGGCGCGCGCGGCGGCAGCCTCACGGCGACGCGTGCGGTAGGCGCGGATACGCGCGGCGATGCCCCGCATGGCGGGCCTCGCGACGTGACGCCACAGCCCGGCAATGCCGCGGGCGAGCAGGCGGGGCAAGGCGCGCAGCAGGCTCAGCGTCGTGCGCGGCCAGAGCAGCGAGAAGCCGACCACGAAGGTCGCGATCCAGGCGACCGTCGCGAGGCCGCCGGCCGTCCGCCGCCGCCCGGCCCCGCCCCGCGCCCCGCGCGGGGGGCGGGGGGCGGGCGCGCGGGGCGCGGGGGGGGGGGGGGCGGCG
>VXMT01000035.1:0-1996 GCA_009840965.1 Chloroflexota bacterium | reverse complement strand
AAGAGACACACCCCGGCCACCGCCGCGCGGCCGCCGGCCGTCAGCGCGCTGCCGGCCCGGCCGCCCGCCGAGCTCTCGGCGTGGTCGACCTCGCCGACTACCGCGTCGGGCGTCCAGAGGCCGAGCAGCCCGGCGCTGAAGACCAGCAGGAGGGCGGCGCCGGCCAGGTGCCGTGCGTGCCCTCGCAGGCGCCTGCCCTGGCGCAGCGCGAGCAGCAGGCCGATCGACAGCGCCAGGACGACGAGCGTGAAGACGTGCAGCCCCAGTGCGCCCACCAGCCCGTCGCGGGCCTCCGCCACGACGCTGGTCAAGGGGAGCAGGAACGGCAACAGCGCCACCGCGAGGACGACGAGCGCGGTGCCGGCGATCTCGGGGCGCAGGATGCGCCGCACGATCGATCGCGCGGGCGAGCTCTGCGCGGCACGGCTTGACGGGCGGCGGGGTTTCGTTCGGGCCATCGCTCCGCTCCTTCAACCGGCCTGCCCCCCGCCAGGCAAGCGGGCCGGTTCGAGGACTGCTCTCACTCCTCTGTCGCTGCGCTCCGTTGCAGGACGCCGCTCCGTTGCCCGGAGGGCGCCTCCACGGTCACCGGCAGGACCACGGGCCGCCGGTGCGTCTCGCGATAGAGGAGGCGAGCCACCTCGTCCTCCAGTGTCTCACGCCAGTCGCTCCAGTCGAAGCGCCCCCCCTCGCCGCCGGCAAGGGTCGTGACGAGCTGGCAGACGCGCTCCGCGATCAGCTCCTCGTCCTCGGGGCCGACGAAGCCGTGCGACAGCACCTGCGGCATGCCGACGAGCTCACCGCGCCGGCGGTCGATGCAGGTGACGACCACGCACATGCCGTCCGAGGCGAGGCGCCGCCGGTCGCGCAGCACGATGTGGTCGATGTCGCCGATGCCGATGCCGTCCACGTAGACATAATCGGCAGGCACCTGGTCCACGATCGCGGCGCCGTCCTCGTCGATCTCAAGCACGTCGCCGTCGCTGAGCACGAACGCATCGTTCTCGTCGGTGCCGAGGTCGATGGCGAGGTCGCGGTGCATGACGAGGTGGCGGTGCTCGCCGTGGATGCCGATGAAGTGCCGCGGCTGCACGAGGCGGTGGACGATCTTCAACTCCTCGCGGGCGGCGTGGCCGCGCACGTGGACGGGCGCGATGCGGTTGTAGACGACGCGCGCCCCGGCCCGGAAGAGGTTGTCGATGTTGCGATCGACCAGCGCCTCGTTCCCCGGGATCGGGTTCGAGGAGAGGATCACGGTGTCGCCCTCGGTGATCGCGATGTGCTGGTGGTCGCCGTTCGCCATGCGGGTGAGGGCGGCGGTGGGCTCGCCCTGCGCGCCGGTGCTGATCACGACGGTGCGCGAGTCCGGGTGCTCCTGCATCTCGCGCACGTTCATGAGGATGCCCTTCGGCGCCTCGAGGTAGCCGAGTTCGCGCGCCATCTGCACGTTGTTGACCATCGAGCGGCCGGTCACGAAGACGCGCAGGTCGTGGCGCTCGGCCGCGTCGATCACCATCTGCACGCGCGAGATCAGGGAGGCGAAGGTGGCGACGATGACGCGGCCCGGCGCCTCCCCGATCACCCGGTCCAGGGTCTCGGCCACCGTCTGCTCGGAGGGCGTGTGGCCCTCGATCTCGGCATACGTGGAGTCGGCGGCGAGCAGCAGGACGCCCTCGCGGCCCACCTCGGCGAGCCGCGTCAGGTCGGTGTGCTGCTCCATGACCGGGGTGTGATCGATCTTGAAGTCGCCGGTGTGCACGACCGGGCCGAGCGGGGTGTGGATGATGAACCCCACGGAGTCCGGGATCGAGTGCGAGACGGCGAACGGCTCGACGGCGAACGAGCCCACCTCGATCGTCTGACCCGGCTCGATCACCTGCACGTGCGTCTCGTCGACCAGGCCGTGGGGGGGGGGGGGGGCCGGCCCGCCGCCCCCGCGGGGGGGGGGGGGGGACACCCCGGGGGGATTAACAAAGACGACCCCGACCGCCCAAAG
>VXMT01000129.1 GCA_009840965.1 Chloroflexota bacterium | reverse complement strand
ACATCGCCCACGCCCAGTCGGGGTAGCTCGGGTGACCCGTCGTGTGCCATCGGATGGCATCGAGGACGCCTGAATCGAAGACGCCGAAGCGCTCCGACAGCTCGAGGGCCCCGAGCGGGCCGTGGAGTATGACGGGGCGCGCCCGCTCGACATCGAGTATCGCCAGACCCCGCTCCTCCGCGCGGCGCAGCAGCTCGTGCGGAGGCACCGCCCGCAGCAGGTCGTGACCCTGAGCGGCGAGGGAGATCGGCTCGACGGGGAGATGATGGAGCGCCCCGAGCTCCCGGGCGATCGCGACCACACGATCGATGTGTTCGACCATCCTCGGGGGAAGCTCCGGCGCCATCAGCTCGCGGAGCCGCTCGTAGCCGCCTCCGGCGTCCTCGGCGGCGGTAGCATCCGCGCCGCCACGGGTACGCTCGAGGCCCACCGCACGCCCTCCGCTCCTGAGCGGCGCCGCGACCGGGACGGAGGCGCGCCCCCGGGGCGCCGGACGAGATCCCTACTGCATCCTTCTCAGGCGCGCGACGCGCTCCTCAAGCGGCGGGTGCGTCGAAAAGAGGCCCCCGACCGAGCCGGCCCGCAGCGGGTTGACGATGAAGAGGTGCGCCGTCGACTCGGGGACCGGCATCGCGCGCCGCTCGGCCCCCGCGTGCAGCTTCCAGAGCGCGGAGGCGAGCGCCTCGGGGTCGCTCACCATGTGCGCCCCGTCGCGGTCGGCCTCGTACTCACGCGCGCGGCTGATTCCCAGCTGGATCAGCGTGGCGGCGATCGGCGCGACGAGCAGCATCACCAGGCCGGCCATCCCGTCGCGACGCCCGCCGAACCAGAGGCCGACAAAGCCGATCATCGAGATCGCGCTCGCAATCGTGGCCACGATGGAGGAGGTGAGAATGTCGCGGTTCTTGATGTGCGCCATCTCGTGCCCCAGCACCCCGCGCAGCTCGCGCTCCGTCAGGAGCGCTCGGATACCCGTGGTGACGGCGACGGCCGCGTGCTTCGGCGAGCGGCCGGTCGCGAACGCGTTCGGCTGCGGCGAGTCCATCACGTAGAGGCGGGGCATCGGGAGCTCGGCGTCGCGGGCCACGCGCGCCACCAGGTCGAAGAGAGCGCGGTCCTCCTCGCGCTCGATCTCTCGCGCGCGCGCGCTCCGGACCACGTTGTCGGCCGAGAACCAGTAGCTCCCGAAGTTCATCACCGCCGCGACCCCCAGCAAGAGACGCGCCCCGGCCGGGCCGCCGAGCCCCCAGCCGATCGCGATCAGCAGTCCGCTGATCGCGGAGAGCAGCACCGCCGTCTTCAGGTTGTTCATCGCGTCCCACCCCCAGCGTCGGCGGCCCGCGGCTGCGACCGACTGCGCCTCGATCGAGCATATCGCACGGCGCGACGCCCCACGACACGCCGAAGCCGCCCCGTCGGGGGCGGCTTCGCTGCCGGGGTGAACCCGGGCTAGATGCCGAGCTGCTGCGCGACGAGCTCTCGGTGGTGCTCGGTGTCGCCGAAGGCGAGCTCGGCCCGCTTCTGCCGACGGTAGTAGAGCTGGATCTTGTAGTCCTTGGTGAAACCGATACCGCCGTGGATCTGCTGACCGTGGGCGACGACGCGGCGGGTGGCGTCGGAGGTCCACGCCTTCGCCATGTTCACCGCCATCTCGCGGTCGTCCTGATCGGTGTTCACGGACCACGCGGCCTTGTACATGATGAAGCGCGACCCGTCGACGTCGGTGACCATGTCCGCGCACTTGTGCTGGATCGCCTGGAAGGAGCCGATCGGGCGGCCGAACTGGACCCGCTCCTTCGCGTAGTCGACGGCGATCTCGAAGTCCATCTGCGCGAGCCCGACCAGGTAGGCGGCCTCGGCAACCGTGTAGCGCTGGATCACGGGCTGCAGCAGATCCCAGCCGGCACCCTCCTCGCCGAGGAGCTCGCCCGTCGCGCCGTCGAGCACGACCTCGCACTGCTTGTCGCGGGCGATGGTGAGCAGCTGGCGGATCTGCACGCCGGGCTGGTTGGTCGGGACCACCGCGAGCGTCGTCCCGCCGGACGACTTCGCTGCCACCACCATGTAGTCCGCGACGTTCGCGTCGGAGACGAAGAGCTTCGTGCCGTTGAGCGTGACCTCGCTCCCGGAGACGGAGGCCTCGGCCTCGATCCCCTGCTCGTCGAAGCGGGCGCTCGGCTCGGTGAGCGCCAGCGTGAAGATCGCCTCCCCGGATGCGATCTTCGGCAGGTACTCCTGCTTCTGCGCCTCCGAGCCAGCGACGATGAGCGGGATCGCCCCGCCGAGCACCGTCGACATGAAGGGCCCGGGGACGAGCGCCCGCCCGAACTCCTCGAGCAGCACGGCGAGATCGAGGAAGTCGAGGCCGGCGCCGCCGTACTCCTCGGGGATGAGCAGGCCCTGCCAGCCCTGCTCCGCCATCTTCGCCCAGAGCTCGGGCGAATACCCCTTGTCGTCCTCCTCCATCTCGCGGACGTGGGTCTCCGGGCACTCGTTCTCGAGGAACTCGCGCGCCGCGTTCTTCAAGAGTTCCTGCGTTTCGCTCAGGCCGAGATCCACGAGCACCCTCCCCCGCTGCCGTCGCGCCCCGCCGGGGCGCACGCGATACCGGTGATGTCGGCGTGCCGCCGCACCGCCGGCGACGCGCACCGCGACCCATTGGGACGCCGGGGGCGCCGCCGACCCCCGCGGCATCATGCTGACCGCATCTCCGCCCGTCAAGCAGCCCCGCGGCGGCGGACGGCGCCTCGGCGAGGGG
>VXMT01000123.1 GCA_009840965.1 Chloroflexota bacterium | reverse complement strand
GCCGTGTTCCGCATCGGCCGATGGAAGGCCGCAGCTCCTATATGGCAGGGCAAGCTGTCACTACGATTGACGCTGCATTAACTCTTCGTCATGATTCGTCCGCGCCTGCGCGGAAAGAGCCCGGATCCAGCCGGCCATGACAAGGGAACTCCCACCGTGTCGGTTCTGGCCAAACTGCGTGAGCAGCCGTTCCGACGCGGCCGCCCGCCAACGTATCGAGCCCTTCGCCCTCTCAGGTGACCCCGTGGCGGCCTTCGCTCGCTTGAAGGCTCTGGTGAAGGAGTTGCCGCGGACCGAGATCGTGACTTCGAGCGAGGACTATCTTCACGCGGTCTGCCGCACACCCCGCAACTTCGCCGACGATGTCGAGTTTCGTCTCCACCCGGAGGAAGGCGTGATCCACGTCCGCTCCGCGTCGCGCTTCGGCATCGGCGACATAGGGGTGAATCGAGAGCGCGTCGAGGCCATTCGCCGGCGGCTTCAGGCCACGTGAGCGCTGGCCGCAAGGCCGGTTCCGGGCGATCGGGTCATGTTGGCGATGCCGGAAATGTCACGGTCACGCGCAAGCCACCCAGCGGGCTTTCGCCGAGCACGAGCGAGGCGCGGTGCAGGGCGGCGACGCCCGCGACGAGGCTGAGCCCGAGGCCGCTGCCGCCGCCGGTGCGGCTCGCGTCGAGGCGGACGAAGCGTTGCAGCACGCGATCCCGCTCTTCCGCCGGGATGCCGGGGCCCGAATCCTCCACCGTGAGCCGCACCGTATCCCCGTCTCCGCGGGCGAGGCTCACCCCGATCCGGCCCTCGGGCGTGTAAGCGAGCGCGTTGTCGAGCAGGTTGGCGACGAGCTGGGAGAGGAACTCGGCGTGGCCAGCCACGGGCTCCGTCTCCTCCAGCGAGGCCTCGATCACGAGACCCTTCCGTTCGGCGAGCGGGGCGTAGAGCTCGACCATGTCGGCGGCAATGGTGCCGAGGTCGACGGGCGTCATGGCGATACCGGCCTTGCCCGATTCTGCGCGGGCGATCTCCATCAGCGTGGCGAAGGTACGCAGGATGGCGTCGGTCTCGGCGATCGCATGCTCGATGGCGGCACGGTGGCCCTGCTCGTCCGCCGGGCCCTCGCGGAGCGCCAGCTCCAGCCGCGCTTTCAGCCGGGTGAGCGGGCTGCGCAGGTCGTGCGCGACGCTGTCGGTCACCGTGCGCAGGCCCGTCATCAGTGTCTCGATCTCGTCCAGCATCTCGTTGACCGTGACGGAAAGGCGGTCGAACTCGTCGCCCACGCCCGTGACCGGCATCCGCCGCGAGAGGTCGCCCCGCACGATGCGCTGGCCGGTCTCGCGCACGGCATCGACGCGGCGCAGCATCCGCCGGCTCATGACGAGGCCGCCGAGGAGGCCCAGGACGAGAGTAATCCCGAGCGCGCCGCCAAGCGATTCCAGGATCAGCCCCTCGAAATCCGCGCGCCCGCGAGGGTCGCGGCCGACGAGCAGGCGGAAGCCGCCCGGCAGCACGAAGGTGCGGGCGCGGATCGTCCCGTGCACCGCGTCGCCGTCCGCGCGCCTGGCCGAAATCTCCACCCAGCCGTCCTCGGCGCCGGCGGCCTCGCGCGGCCATGCGCTCAGGTTGCCGGCGAGCCGCCGCAGCCCCGGATCGGCGAGGAGGTAGACGCTGTCCGGATCGCCGAAAGCGCCGCTTCGCTCCTCGATGACGGCGATAAGCTGGCCCATGCCCCGCGCCCGGTACTGCTCGGCGAGACCGCGAACCTCGGCCTCGATGGTGTCCGAGGTCTGGCTGTCGATGACCCGCACCGTGGTCCAGTAGATGAAGGCGAGCAGCACCAGGACCGAGGCACCGAAGAGGGCGACGTAGAGAAGGGAGAGCCGGAACGTGGAGGTCCGGAGCAGCCTAGCGGCCGGCACGTCCCGCTTCCTCGTGCGAGGGCGCGCGAAAGCAGTATCCCACGCCCCGCACGGTGTGGATCAGGGGCGTGTCGAAGCCCTTGTCGATCTTGCCGCGAAGCCGGCTCACGTGAACGTCGATCACGTTGGTCCGCGGGTCGAAGTGATAGCCCCAGACGTGCTCGAGCAGCATCGTGCGCGTGACCACCTGGCCGGCGTGGCGCACGAAGTAGGCGAGCAGGGTGAACTCCCGCGGCTGCAGGGCGATCTCGCGGCCCGCGCGGCGCACCACCCGGGCGAGCAGGTCCATCTCGAGGTCCGCGAGGCCGAGGCGCGTCTCGCCGGCGGCGGCGCCCGCCCGCCGCGTCAGCGCCGCGCGCCGCGCCAGCAGCTGGGGGAAGGCGAAGGGCTTGGTCAGATAGTCGTCGCCGCCGGCCCTGAGCCCTTCCACGCGGTCGTCCACCTGGGCGAGCGCGCTCAGGATGAGCACCGGCGTGCGCCGGCCCTTGCGCCGCAGCGTCTCGATCAGCGCGAGGCCGTCGAGGCCCGGCAGCATGCGGTCGACCACGAGGGCATCGAAGCGGTTGTCCAGCGCGAGCGCGAGCCCGTCCGCTCCGTCGTGGGCAAGCTCGACCACGTGGCCGCTCTCGCTCAGGCCCTTCTCCAGGTAGCGGGCGGTTTCGACGTCGTCTTCGACGACCAGCACGTGCATGGCTGCAACCTTGGCAGGCCGCGCGCAACGATCAAGGGCCTCGCCGCGCCCTCAACACATTGTGTGCGCCGGCCGACGCCGCGCGGTCGGCGTTCCCGATGCGCGCGACGGCGAAGCCGAGGCGCTCAAGGGTGCCGCCGATGTCGGTGGCGTCGTTCAGGGG
>VXMT01000026.1 GCA_009840965.1 Chloroflexota bacterium | reverse complement strand
CCTTTGCCGGTGTATCTAAGAGGTAGAGCAGCTGTTCCGTAAACAGAAGGGCGTGGGTTCTAATCCCCCCGCCGGCTCCAGCTCCCACCCCCGCGGACCATCAGCGAGCGCCCGGCGCTCGAACGCGCTACGCCTCGAGGGCGCCGCGCCGCCGCTCCGCGCCCTGCGTCACGGCGAGCAGCAGCAGCGCCACGGCCACGCCGACGGCGGCCAGCACGACGAACGTCTCGCCGGTGCCCCAGCGCTCGCTGACGACGCCGGTGACGCTGCTCGCGAGCGATCCGACGCCGAAGACGAGCAGGAACCACACCCCGAACGATCGCCCCACCATGCCCGGTGGGGCGTAGTCCGCGATCAGCCCGTTCATGATCGGCTGCTGCGCCCAGCTGCAGATCGCGAACCCGGTGGCCGCCAACAGCAGCCCCACGCCGCCCACCCCGCCCATCGCGAAGAGGAAGAACGGCGTCACCACCGCGTAAGGCAGGATCGCCCGCTCGAGGGCGATCCGGTCGCTCAGCCAGCCCCCGGTGACGAGCCCGATCACCGCCAGCAGCAGCGCCAGCGAGGCCGTCGCGCCGGCGATCGCCTCCGCGTCCCAGCCGAACAGCTCGATTCCCAGCTCGCGCTCCAGGTGCACGGCGAGGAACGTCAGCGAACCTCGATAGATGAAGCCGACCCCGACCGCCGCGGCGTAGAGCAGCAACAGCGGGCGGGTGAACCAGCCCCCGGGGGGAGGCGGCGTCGTGCGCTGGCGCGCAGGCGGCACCGCCTGCGCCGCGCGGCCGGACTCGGCAGCGGCCCGTTGCGCCGTCTCGTAGTCCGGGGAGAGCTGCCAGATGACGATCGCGACGCCGGCGGCCAGCGCCGCGAACGCCACGTAGGCGATCCGCCAGTCGGTCGCGATCGCGATGCCGATCGCCACCCCCGGCGCGAAGGCGATGCCGACGATGCCCGCGACGCCGTGCGTCGCGAGGGCGATCCCGCGGCGGCTCGCCACCGTCGCCACCATCGAGATCCCCGCCGGGTGGTAGAGGCCGATGCCCGCGCCGAGCAGCGTGAGCGAGGCAGCGAGCAGCCAGAGGTTGGGCGAGAGGGCGACCACCAGCGCGAACAGCGCGGCGCTGCCCATCGAGAGCGTCATCACAGCCCTCGGCCCGTAGCGATCGACGAGCCAGCCGGAGGGCAGCGCGAAGAGACCGAAGGTGAGCGTGCCGGCGTTGCCGACGGCGCCGAGCATCGCGAGGTCCGCGCCGAACTCGAAGCCGATGCGCACGAGCAGCGCGGCGTAGACCAGCTCGAGCGCGTGCGTGCCCGCGTGCGCCAGCGAGGTGGACACGATCACGCGCCGCTCGAGGCTCGTCCGCTCCTCCGGCGCCAGCGCGCCGGCCATCGTCGCCATATCGTCCGCCGTCCCGCGCTCTTGACTGCGCGGGCGAGCATATCGGCAGCACCCGTCCGGGGCGAGGTTGCGCCCGGCGCGCCGATGCGGCGAGGATCACCGCCGGGCCGTCGCGCGGACGCCGCGGCCCGCGCATCGCAGCCTCCGAAGGGAGAGCCGCCAGGCCATGAGCAAGCTCCGAGACCGCATCCGCCGCACCTTCCAGCGCCGCCCCGGCCCGCTCGGCTTCGCGCCGCGCAGCCGCCAGGCCGACGAGCACCGCTACGTGATCGTGATCGCCGAGATCGACGGCGCGGACGCCGCCTCGGCCGCCGCCGGGGCCGGGGCCGACGCGCTGCTCCACTCCGGCGGACGCGACGGCATCGAGGCAGTCGTCGAAGCCGCCGGCGAGCTGCCGGTGGGCGCGCGCCTCGAGGCCGCGACCGGGGACGACGCCGACGCGCTGATCGAGGCCGGAGCCGACTTCCTCGTCTTCGCCGACGCACGGACGGAGGCGGCGGCGCTGCTGCGCGACGAGCTGGGCCACGTCGGGCTGCTCGCCAACGCGGACGCCTCGGAGGAGGAGCTGCGGCTGCTCCAGCCGCTCGACCTCGCCGCGCTGCTCGTCCCGGCGAGCACGGGCTCGCTGAGCGTGCGCGATCAGCTGCTGACGCGGCGCATCGCCGAGCTGACGCGCAAGCCGCTGATCGCGCCGGCCGCGGCGGACGTGAGCACGGAGGAACTGCGCATCTGGCGCGACGCGGGCGCGCCGGTGGTGCTCGCCGCCGGCGGCGCGGCTGAGATCGAGGCGGGCGTGGCCGCGGCGCGCGAGGTGCCGGCGCCGCGCGAGCGCCGCGAGGAGCGCCCGGACCCGCTGCTCCCCTCGGCCGCCACCCCCGCCGACGACTTCGACGAGGACGATTAGCGCGAGGTCGTCTCGCGCCTCGCTGACTCCGGGGCGCGGTTAGGGTGGGCTAGAATCTGAGACCGGGTCTCAGGACCGCGAGATCGTCGCGGCTCCCGGACCCGGCTGACGAGCCTGAGCGCGCGCGCACGGGAAGGGCAGCGACGTGATGAGTAACGAGCACTGGTGGCCGGAGCAACTCAGCCTGAAGCCGCTGCGGCGGGATTCCGCCCTCGGCGACCCGCTGGGCGGGGACTTCGACTACGCCGAGGCGGTCAAGACGCTCGATGTCGATGCGCTGAGGCGAGACATCGGGGAGGTGATGACCACCTCCCAGGACTGGTGGCCCGCCGACTACGGCCACTACGGACCGCTCTTCATCCGCATGGCCTGGCACGCCGCCGGCACCTACCGCATCAGTGACGGCCGCGGCGGCGGGGGCTCCGGCCACCAGCGCTTCGCGCCCCTCAACAGCTGGCCCGACAACGCCAAC
>VXMT01000175.1 GCA_009840965.1 Chloroflexota bacterium | reverse complement strand
CCCGAACACGGAAGTGAAACGCCGCAGCGCTGACGATACTCCCCGGGCAACCGGGTGCGGAAAATAGGCCACTGCCAGGACTCATGCGAGCCGGCCCCACGGAGCCGGCTCGCTCCGCGTCCGGGGCCGCTCGCAGCCGGCGACGGAGCCCTGCGGCGCTGCGTGATATGATCCAGCGGCTGCCGGCGGACCGGAGGGCCTCGCTGGCGGCGAACCCAGGACAGGAGGGCCCAGCAGACCTTGACGAACCCCGACACCCCGGAGCAGACCGAGCCAGCGGCCGGCGCTCCCGCAGCAGTCGCTGCACCCGCACCGCCTCCCCAGACCGAAGCACCCACGGCCACCGCCCCCGCCGCCGAGGAAGAGATCCTCGACATGGGCGCGCTGCTCGACGCCGGCGAAGCGCCGGAACCGCGCCAGCTGCGCCGCGGCGAGGTCATCGAAGGCCCCGTCATGAGCATCGAGCGCGACGGCGTCCTCATCGACCTCGTCGACATCGGCTCCAAGTCCGAAGGCGTCGTGCCCGTGCAGGAGATGCACTCACTCGGCTCGGACCCGCTCTCCCGGCTCAGCGTCGGCGAGACGGTCCTCGCCTACGTGCTGCAGGCGGAGACCGAGGACGGCCAGGTCCAGCTCTCGATCGACCGCGCGCGCGGCGAGCAGGGCTGGCGCATCCTCCAGGAGCGCTTCGAGAGCGGCGAGATCTTCGAGGCGGAGATCACCGGCTTCAACAAGGGCGGCCTGCTCGCCAACGTCGAGGGCGTCAACACCTTCATCCCCATGTCGCAGGTGGTCGGCGCCAAGCCGGGCAGCGACGGCGCCAACCCGCTCTCCGACCAGGTCGGGCGCGTGCTGCGCATGAAGGTGATCGAGATCAACCGCCGCCGTAACCGCGCCATCCTCTCCGAGCGCGCCGCCATGCAGGAATGGCGCGCCGAGCAGAAGGAGCGCCTGCTGGGCGAGCTCACCGAGGGTGAGGTGCGGCGCGGCAAGGTCACCTCGATCCGCAACTTCGGCGTCTTCGTCGACCTCGGCGGGGCCGACGGCCTCGCGCACCTCTCCGAGCTCTCGTGGGACCGCAACGCCGACCCGGAGCAGCTCTTCAGCATCGGCCAGGAGATCGACGTCTTCGTCATGCGGATCGACCGCGAGAACAAGAAGATCGCCCTCTCCGTGCGCCGCGCCGCCCCCGAGCAGTGGCAGGACCTGATCGCCCGCTACGAGGTCGGCGACGTCGTCCCCGGCGTCGTCACCAAGGTCGTGGCGTTCGGCGCCTTCACCCGCCTGCCCGGACCCGTCGAGGGCCTCGCGCACGTCTCGGAGCTGGTGGACCGGCGGATCAACGCGCCCGACGAGATCCTGAACGAGGGCGACGTCGTGCCGCTCAAGATCGTGCGCATCGAGCACGACCGGCACCGCCTCGGACTCTCGCTGCGCGAGGGCCGGCAGGAAGCCGAGATCCGCGGCTGGCAGTTCGACGATCACGGGCGCGTGATCGGCGTCGCCGACGAGGCTCGCGAGGAGTTCCCGAACGAGTGCGCCGCCATCGAGGAGCGCTACACCGCTCGGCAGGCCGAGGCGGAAGCCGAGGCGGAAGCCCGCGCCGAGGCGCGCAGCCGCCGCTCGGGCGCCGAGCAGGGGGCGCCACGACGCCCCGAGGCCCCGCCGATGACCGCGATGGCCGCCGCCATGAAGCAGGCGCAGGAGGAGCTCGCCTCCCAGGAGGCGAGCGACTAGCAGCTCCGCCACCGGCGTCCTCGCAGCACACAGCAGCGGCCGGTCTCCGGACCGGCCGGATGGCGTGCGTGAGCATCATGCGGGGCCGTGCTTGACGTAAGCGGTCGCCCGGGTGGCCGCCTCGAACACCGCTCGGGCCCGTGGTAGCCTTAATGCGCACGACGGGAGTGGCGGGATGGCGGACCGGTTCGACAAGTTCACCGAACGGGCCCGCCGTGTCCTCACCCTCGCCCAAGAGGAAGCGCAGCGCTTCAACCACAACTACATCGGCACCGAGCACCTGCTGCTTGGCCTCGTCCGCGAGGGCGACGGCGTGGCCGCCAAGGTGCTCTCCAACCTCGGCGTCGAGCTCAACAAGGTCCGCTCAGCCGTCGAGTTCATCATCGGCCGCGGCGACCGCACGACCAGCGGCGAGATCGGCCTGACCCCCCGCGCCAAGCGCGTGATCGAGTTGGCCGTCGACGAGGCGCGCCGCCTCAACCACTCCTACATCGGCACGGAGCACCTGTTGCTCGGCCTCGTCCGCGAGGGCGAGGGCATCGCGGCGGGCGTGCTCGAGAGCCTCGGCGTGAACCTCGAGCGCGTGCGCGGCGAGACCACGCGCATCCTCGCGCAGACGCAGCCGCAGGGCGCGGCGGCGGCCGGCTCCGGCGGACGCCAGTCGGCGCGCACGCCCACGCTCGACCAGCTCGGCGTGGACCTCACCGCCGCCGCGCGCAGCAGCCAACTCGACCCGGTGATCGGCCGCGAGACGGAGATCGAGCGCGTCGTCCAGATCCTCTCGCGCCGCACCAAGAACAACCCCGTCCTCATCGGCGAGCCGGGCGTCGGCAAGACCTCGATCGCCGAGGGCCTCGCGCACCGCATCGTGCAGGGCGACGCGCCCGACACGCTGCTCGGCAAGCGCATGCTCACCCTCGACATCGGCTCGCTCGTGGCCGGCACCAAGTACCGCGGCGAGTTCGAGGAGCGCCTCAAGAAGGTGATCGAGGAGATCCGCTCCGCCAAGAACTGCATCCTCTTCATCGACGAGCTGCACA
>VXMT01000132.1 GCA_009840965.1 Chloroflexota bacterium | reverse complement strand
CGAGCACGCCGAGTGGACCGAGGCGCTCGAAGCGCTTCCTCGCGAGGATCGCCCGAGCCTCAAGCCCGTGCGCGAGGCGATCGCGCCGCTGCGCGCGATCAAGGACGCCGGGGAGCTCGAGGCGATCACGCGCGCGGTGCGCCTCGGTGACGAGGCGTTCGCGCATGCCGCCGCGCAGCTCCGGCCCGGCGTGAGCGAGCGCGAGCTGGCCTGGGAGGTGCAGCGCCACGCCCTGGAGCACGGCGCGGAGCGGCTCTCGTTCGAGACGATCATCGCCGCCGGACCGCACGGCTCGATGGCGCACGCTCGCCCTCGCGACATCGCCGTCGAGGCCGGACAGGGCGTCGTCATGGACCTCGGCGTGGTCGTCGACGGCTACTGCTCGGACCTGACGCGTACCGTCTTCGTGGGCGAGCCGGATGGCCGCTTCGCGCGGGTGTACGATGCGGTCCTGACCGCACAGACGATGGCCGTCGAGCGGATCGAGGCGGGCATGAGCGGCGGCGAGGCGCACGCGATCGCGGCGACCGTGCTCGCCGAGGCGGGCTACGGCGAGGCCTTCACGCACGGCCTCGGCCACGGCGTCGGCCTCGAGGTCCACGAGGCGCCGCGGCTCGCAGCGGACTCGGGCGACGTGCTCGCCGACGGGCACGTCGTCACGGTCGAGCCCGGGGCGTACTTCCCGGGCTGGGGCGGCGTGCGCATCGAGGATCAGTGCGTGATGGAGGGCGGACGGCTGCGCGTACTCTCGCGCGCGCCGAAACTGGATCTGCAGGTCGAACCGTCGGTTGGGTTCGGAGTGGGGGTGGCCTCGTGATCGGAAGCGGCGATTTGCGGCGCGGCACCACCGTCGAGGTGGACGGCTCGCTCTACCAGGTGGTCGAGGCGCACCACATCAAGACGAAGAAGTCGGCCGTCTACCGCGTCAAGATGCGCGACATGCGGGCCGGCCACCAGATCGAGCGCACCTTCAACGCGGGCGAGAAGCTGACCGCCGCGCGCGTCGAGCGCCGCGCTATGCAGTACCTCTACTCGGATGGCGACGCGCTGACCTTCATGAACACCGAGACCTACGACCAGATCGACATCCCGCGCGCGGTCATCGACCAGCAGCTCCCCTACCTGAAGGAGAACGAGGTCGTGCAGGTGCTGACCTACGGCGAGGAGGCGCTCGGCGTCGAGCTGCCGGCCGCCGTCACGCTGCTCATCACCGAGGCGGAGCCGGGCGTGAAGGGCGACACCGCCACCGGCGCGACGAAGCAGGCCACGCTGGAGACCGGCCTGGTCGTCGACGTCCCGCTGTTCATCAACCGCGGCGACACGATCAAGGTCTCGACCTCAGGCGGCGGCTACCTCGAACGGACCGCCACCGCCTAGCTCCTCCCCGAATCAGTTCCTCCCCGGAACGGCGTCACCACCATGCCGCCCGAGGTCTACCCGGTCCGCCAGGTCACCCGCTACCTGCGCGAGCTCATAGAGCAGAACCGCCACCTTTCCGGGATCTGGGTCGCCGGCGAGGTGCGCAACCTCACGCAGGCGTCCTCGGGGCACATCTACTTCACTCTCGGCGACGAGCAGGCGCGGGCCGGGCTGCGCTGCGCCTTCTTCCGCCAGCGCAACATCGGCCAGCGCGAGCGGATCGCCGAGGGCGTCTCGGTCGTCGTCTACGGCTCGCTCAGCGTCTACGAGCAGCGCGGCGAGCTCTCCTTCATCGTCGACTTCGTGCAGCCGGAGGGCACCGGGGCGCAGGCCGCGGAGTTCGAGCGGCTGCGCGCGCTCTTCGAGGCAGACGGGCTGCTGGCGCCGGAGCGCAAGCGGCCGCTGCCCCTCTACCCGCGGCGCATCGGGGTCGTCACCTCGGCCGCCGGCGCGGTGCTGCACGACGTGCTCGACGTGCTCGGACGCCGCTGGCCGCTCGCCGAGGTGATCGTGCAGCCGACCCAGGTGCAGGGCGAGGGCGCCGGCGCGCTGATCGCCGAGGCGTTGCGCGCCCTCGGCGAGCGGGCGCCCGCGGAGCGGCGGCCGGACGTGATCATCCTCGCGCGCGGCGGCGGGGCAGCCGAGGACCTGCAAGCCTTCAACGAGGAGCCGGTGGGCCGCGCCATCTTCGCCTCGCCGGTGCCCGTCGTCTCCGCCGTCGGGCACGAGACCGACGTCACGCTCGCCGACCTCGTGGCCGACCTGCGGGCGCCCACCCCCTCGGCCGCCGCCGAGCTGGTCGCGCCCGACCGCATCGAGGTCGCGCACCGCATCGACTCCATCTCGCGTCGCGGCGAGGCCCGCCTGGCCCGCCTGCTGCGCGAGGCGCACGAGCGAACCGTCCGGCAGAGCGCGGCGCTCGACGCCGCCCTGCCCGACCTCGTCGAGTGGCGGCGCGCGATCGACTGGCACGAGGCGGCCGCCGCGAGCGCCCTCGGCGACCGCATCGGCATCGCGCGCGAGCGCACGGCGGCGATCGCCGGCCGGCTCGCCGCGCTCTCGCCGCGGGCCACGCTGGAGCGCGGCTACGCCATCGTCGAGCGCGCCGACGGCACCCTCGCGACCTCGGCGGCGGCGCTGCAGCGAGGCGAGGCGGTAGCATTGCGCCTGCGCGACGGCCTGCGCGCCGCGCGCATCGAGGACTGACGGGGCGCTCCGTCCCCTCCCCCGTCCGGCCCCCGCGGCCCGACGGTGAGGGCGGGGGGTGTGGCAGTATCACATAACCCACCCCCCGAGCCCAGCGGCGATAGGCGGGGGGGGGGGGGGGGGGGGGAAAAGAAGGGGGGGGGGGGGGGGGGGGGG
>VXMT01000025.1 GCA_009840965.1 Chloroflexota bacterium | reverse complement strand
AGGTGAAGGACACCTCGCTGCGCGTCCCGCACGGCGAGCGCGGCAAGGTCATCGATGTGCGCGTCTTCGAGCGCACCGCCAACGACGAGCTGCCGGCCGACGTGAACATGATGGTCCGCGTCTCCGTCGCCCAGAAGCGCAAGATCTCCGAGGGCGACAAGATGGCCGGGCGTCACGGCAACAAGGGCGTGGTCTCCCGGATCACCCCGATCGAGGATATGCCCTACCTCGAGGACGGCCGCGCGATCGAGATCGTGCTCAACCCGATCGGCGTGCCCTCGCGCATGAACGTCGGCCAGGTGCTGGAGACGCACCTCGGCTGGGCCGCGAACACGCTGGGCATGCGGGCGGTCACGCCGGTCTTCGACGGCGCCTCCGATGCCGAGATCCAGGACGCCCTCGCGCGCGCCTGGCTGGCCGTGCAGGCCGGGGCCGTCTCGCCCGAGGCGATGGCCGCGGCCAACGGCCACGGCGGGAACGGCAGCGTCCACCCCTCGACGGTGGGCGCGGACGTGGACGTCGGCCGGCTGGAGCAGTACGTGGAGGAGGGCGGCTTCGACGCCGGCGAGGTGCTGAGCACCGAGCATACCGGCGCAGCGCGCACGGCCTGCCTCACGCTCTGGCTCGAACAGCGCGGCGAGCGCAGCGTGCGCGGGCTCGGCGAGGAGGCGCTCGCGGCGCGCCTCGACGAGGTCGCGCGTCGCAGCGGCGAGGCGCCGCCGGTCTGGGGCAAGCAGCTGCTCTACGACGGGCGCACCGGCGAGCCCTTCGACCAGCCGGTCACCGTCGGCTACATCTACATGCTGAAGCTCGTCCACCTGGTGGAGGACAAGATCCACGCCCGCTCGACGGGACCGTACTCGCTGATCACCCAGCAGCCGCTGGGCGGGAAGGCGCAGTTCGGCGGGCAGCGCTTCGGCGAGATGGAGGTCTGGGCGCTGGAGGCCTACGGGGCGGCGCACATCCTCCAGGAGATGCTGACCGTGAAATCCGACGACGTGGTCGGCCGCGTCAAGGCCTACGAGGCGATCGTCAAGGGCGAGAACACGATGGAGCCCGGCGTGCCGGAGTCCTTCAAGGTCCTGGTCAAGGAACTCCAGTCGCTCTGCATGAGCGTCGAGATCCTCAACGAGGACGAGGAACAGGTCGCCTTCTCCGAGGACTACATCGAGGCGATTCCATCGCTCGGCATCAACCTGTCCGGTCGCGAGGCAGAGGAGAGCGCCAGTGCTTGAGGTCAACGATTTCAACGCGATCCGGCTGTCGCTGGCATCCCCGGCGCAGATCAGGTCCTGGTCCTACGGCGAGGTCACCAAGCCGGAGACCATCAACTACCGCACGCTCAAGCCTGAGAAGGACGGGCTCTTCTGCGAGAAGATCTTCGGCCCGACCAAGGACTTCGAGTGCTACTGCGGGAAGTACAAGCGCGTCCGCTACAAGGGCATCACCTGCGACAAGTGCGGTGTCGAGGTCGCGCGCAGCAAGGTGCGGCGCGAGCGCATGGGCCACATCAGCCTGGCCGCTCCCGTCACCCACATCTGGTTCGCCAAGGGCGTGCCCAGCCGCCTCGGCCTGCTGCTCGACGTGGCCCCGCGCACGCTGGAGCGCGTGCTCTACTTCGCGCACTACGTGATCACCGAGGTCAACGACGAGGCGCGCCAGCACGCGCTGGAGCAGCTCCTCGCCGAGATCGAGGACGAGGTCAACCGCCGCGAGGGCGCCGCCGCCAACCGCATCGCCATCCGCGAGGAGTCGCTCGAGCTCGAGATCGCCGCGATCGAGCGGCGCCGCGACGCCGATCTCGAGGTCGCCGACGCCGAGCTGCCGGGGCAGATCGAGGCGGTCACGGCCGAGGCGAGCGCACTGGAGCAGGACCTGCAGGAGCGCGACGGCGAGAAGCTGCGCGCCAAGCTCGCCTTCCGCGGCAAGACGCTCGCCAGCCGCGGCCAGCGCATCGGCGCCAATGTCATCGCCACCCTCCACGAGGTCGCCCGCAACCAGGTGGGCGCCGTCGAGGAGGAGCTTGCGGCGAAGAAGACGAAGATCGAGATCGCCGCGGAGGGCGAGACGCAGCAGCGTCGCGACGAGGCCTTCGAGGAGCTCGAGCCGCTGCGCCAGCAGGTGTCGACCGCCCGCGACGGCGTGCGCAAGGAGCACGAGGACCTGATCAAGCGCCTCGAGAAGCTGCGCGACCCGCTCGAGTCGGACACGCTGACCATTCTCACGGAGCAGGAGTTCCGCGAGCTGGACGAGCGTTTCGGCCTCGTCTTCAAGGCCGGCATGGGCGCCGAGGCGATCGTCGGCATCCTCGAGCGCATGGAGCTGGACACGCTGCGCGTGAAGCTGCAGGAGGAGACCCACTCCAGCTCCGGGCAGCGCCGCAAGAAGGCGACCAAGCGCCTGCGCGTGGTGGAGGCGCTGCGCAAGTCCGGCAACCGCCCGGACTGGATGATCATCCGCGAGCTGCCGGTGCTGCCGCCCGACCTGCGCCCGATGGTGCAGCTCGACGGCGGCCGCTTCGCGACCTCCGACCTCAACGACCTCTACCGCCGCGTGATCAACCGCAACAACCGGCTCAAGCGGCTGCTCAACCTCGGCGCGCCCGAGATCATCGTGCGCAACGAGAAGCGGATGCTGCAGGAGTCCGTCGACTCCCTGATCGACAACGGCCGCCGCGGGCGCGCCGTCAGCGGCTCCGGCAACCACAAGCTGAAGTCGCTCTCCGACCTGCTGAAGGGTAAGCAGGGCCGCTTCCGCCAGAACCTGCTCGGCAAGCGCGTGGACTACTCGGGCCGCTCGGTC
>VXMT01000004.1 GCA_009840965.1 Chloroflexota bacterium | reverse complement strand
CCCGACGAGGCCCCGGGCTTCGTCTCCCTCGAGGGCTACCTCGCCGGCCGGCTCACCATCGCCGGTCTCGAGAGCTGCGGCCGCGCGGTCGACCGGGCCTGCTTCGTGAACGCCGTGCTCGGCGCCAGCGCCATCGACATCGAAGGCTTCCAGCTCAGCTTTGGGGAGGGCGACAACCAGGGCTCCGACGCGGTCTTCATCACGGTCATCGGCGCCGACGGGCGTTACCATCCGATCGAGACACTGCAGGACGTGGAGACATGGTCGACCAACTGAAGCGCCTGCTGGAGAGCCGCTTCCGCATCTCCACCCAGCTCTACGTGGCCATGGGCGGGGCGGTCGTGCTGACGCTGGCCGCCAGTCTCGTCGGCTGGTTCTCGTTCAACCGCGTCGGGGACGTCCAGAGCCAGGTCAACGAGGGCAGCGTGCCCGAGCTGGCGGCCGCGTTCGGCGTCGCCCAGCACAGCGGCAACCTGGTGGCCGCCGCGCCCAACCTCACCGTCGCCGCCACGCCCGAGGAGTTCGCGCAGGTCGTCCTCGACATCGACGCGGCCTACGCCTCCTTCGAGACGGAGATGGCCACGCTGGAGCAGAGCCAGCGCGAGCCCGAGCGGGTACTGCGGATCCGGCAGCGCGCCGACACGATCATCGCCAACATCGACGCCCTCGAAGAAGAGACGGCGGGCGTGTTCGACCTGATCGCGCGGCGCGAGGCGCTGCAACTCGAGCTGACCGACGTGCGTTCGCGGCTGGACGACGCGCTTGCCCCGGCGATCGACGACCAGCTCTTCTTCGTGCTGACGGGCTATCGCAACTTCGTTTCGGCCCCGGCTCTGCGCGATTCGCACCTCTCGGAGGACCAGATCGTCCGCTACCGGCGCCTCGCCGAGTTGCAGGCGGACGTGAACATCGCCACCGAGCTCCTCGCGAACGCCTTCACGCTGTCCGATGCGTCCCTGATCGAGCCGCTCCGGGAGCGGTTCGAGTCCACGGTCACCCGCATCGACAGAAACCTGACTGCCGAGGCGGGCACCTCGTTCTGGCTCGAGTCGTCGCCGATCTTCGAGCGCCTCTTCGAGCTCGGTTCGGGCGAGGACAGTGTGTTCGACCTGTTCGCGGCCGAACTGCGGATCGCGGACCACCAGGCGGAACTGCTCGATCTCAACCGCGCGCTCTCCGTCGAGCTGGTAGCGGAGGTGAACGGGCTGGTCGGCGCCGCCCAGGCCAGCACCGAGGACGCCACGCAGGCGTCGACGCAGGCGATCTTCACGGGGCGGGTGCTGTTGCTCGCGATTATCGCGATCAGCATCACGGGCGCGCTGCTCATCACCTGGCTCTTCATCGGCCGCGTCCTGCTGCGGCGCATCGGGATGCTCTCCCAGTGGATGCGCGACATGGCCCAGGGCGACCTAGAGGTCCGCGCCGACATCGGCGGGCGCGACGAGGTCGCCGAGATGGCGGCCGCCCTCGACGTCTTCCGCCGTCACGCGCGCGAGGTGCAACGCCTGAATCTCGTCGAGCAACTCGCGGAAGAGCTCCAGGGCAAGAACGACGAGCTGGAAGAGGTGTTGGAGCAGCTGCAGCAAGCGCAGGACCAGATCGTGATGCGGGAGAAGCTGGCGGCGCTCGGCGAGCTGACCGCGGGCGTCGCCCACGAGATCCGCAACCCCCTGAACTTCGTCAACAACTTCTCCGAGTCCTCCGGCGAGCTGATCGAGGAGCTGAAGGAGATCCTCGAGGAAGAGGGCGTCGAGCTGAACGACGAGCAGCGCGACCTCGTCGACGAGATCACGGGGGACATCGCCAGCAACGTCGAGCGGATCCGCTCGCACGGCGAGCGCGCGAACCGGATCGTGCAGGACATGCTGAGCATGGGCCGCGGCTCGCAGGAGTGGCAGGCGATGGACATCAACGCGCTCGTGGACCAGCACGCCCTGCTGGCCTACCACAGCGCCCGCGCCACGAACTCCGACTTCCAGCTCGACATCCAGAGGGAGTTCGATCCGGAGACGGGCGAGCTCGAGGTTATCCCGCAGGACCTTGGACGTGTCTTCCTCAACATGGTGAGCAACGCCTGCCACGCGACCAACGAGCGGCGCGTCGCCAGCGATTCCAACGGCGAGTCGTACTGGCCGATACTCACGCTCATCACGAAGCGGGCGGACGACGGGGTCGAGATCCGGATCCGCGACAACGGCACCGGCATCCCGGACGACGTCATCGAGAAGATCTTCAACCCCTTCTTCACGACCAAGCCGACGGACCAGGGCACGGGCCTCGGGCTCGCGATCTCGAGCGACATCGTGCGCCGCCACGGAGGACACATCCGGGTCGAGTCCGTGCCGGGCGAGTTCACCGAGATGATCGTGGAGCTGCCGCTGGAGCGGCCGCCCGAGCTGGACCCGACCGCGCTGGCGGCCCACCCCGGATTCGAGTAGGCCCGCCCTCGCCTCGCCGCAGCCCCTGCCGCGAGGCGGCGGTATGATCAACATCACCACGCCTGAGCACAGAGGGAGCGACGTGGGCACGTTGCGGGCGGCAATCGATCGAGTGGTCACATGACGGCGACGGCCGGCCGCTCCACCCTGCCCGACGAGCGCGGCTACTTTGGCGCCTTCGGCGGGCGCTACGTGCCCGAGACGCTGATGCCCGCGCTCGCCGAGCTCGAGGCGGCCTTCGACGCCGCCCGCGAGGACGCCTCGTTCCGCGAGGAGCTTGAGCGGCTGCTGCGCGAGTTCGTCGGCCGGCCGACGCCGCGTACGCGGGCGGACCCCCTCGCCCGGCGCATCGCGGGAGGTGCCGCGCCGCGCGTGGACCTCAA
>VXMT01000244.1 GCA_009840965.1 Chloroflexota bacterium | reverse complement strand
GGGCGCCGGCGCACCGGCCGCCCCGCCCGGCGCCGGCCGCGCGATGGCGCAGCGCTGCGCCTCGGAGGGCGCGGCCGTGCTGTGCGCCGACGTCAACGAGGACGGCCTCGCCGAGACGGTCGCGAGCATCGAGGCCGCCGGCGGCAGCGCCGTCGCGCGCCGCACCGACGTCTCCCGCGAGTCCGAGGTGGAGGCGATGCTGCGCGAGGCGGTTGAGCGCTTCGGGCGGCTCGATGTGCTGATGAACAACGCCGCGATCGGAAGCGGCAGGGCCGACTGGCCGCGGGCGATCGCGATCAACCTCGAAGGCGTCTACCACGGGCTGCGGCACGGCGCGGCGCTGCTCGCCACACAGGGCGGCGGCGCGATCGTGAACACCGCCTCGGCGGTGGCGCTCGTCGCGCTGCCCACCCAGCGGCTGCCGGAGGACGGCGGCCTGCTGCCATCGGGGCAACTCGGCTACGTCGCGGCGAAGGCCGGCATCGTGGGGCTGACGCGGCAGTTCGCCGTCGCCTACGGCCGCGGCGGCGTGCGCGTCAACGCGATCGCGCCCGGCGGCATCGACACGCCGATGCTGCGCGGCGGCACGGACTTCAGCGAGGGCGACCCGCACCCCGCCGACGCGATCCACCCGCTCGGCCGCATCGGACGGCCCTCGGAGATCGCCGCGGCCGCCGTCTTCCTCGCCAGCGACGAGGCCGCGTTCATCACCGGCGTCGTCCTGCCCGTCGACGGCGGCTACACGGCGATGTAGCCACGCCGCCGCCAGCGCCCGCATACACTCCGGCGAAGACGCTCCGGCCAGCGAACGGGAGGCGGGCCATGCAGGACTTCGAGGGCAAGGTCGCCGTCGTCACCGGCGCCGCGAGCGGCATCGGGCGCGGGCTCGCGCAGCGCTTCGCCGAGGAGCGCATGCGCGTCGTTCTCGCCGACGTGGAGGCGGACGCCCTCGACGCCGCCGTCTCCGAGCTGCGGGCCTCCGGTCACGAGGTGCGCGGCGAGCAGGTCGACGTTTCGAGTCAGGACTCGGTCGACGCGCTGGCAGAGGCGGCGTTCGCCGCCTGGGGCGGCGTGCACGTGGTCTGCAACAACGCCGGCGTCGCGGCCGTCAACGACTGGGGCTCGCTGCACCCGGAGGGCGGCGTGCCGATGTGGGAGCTGACCCTCGAGGACTGGCGCTGGACCTACGGCGTCAACTTCTGGGGCGTGCTGCACGGCATCCGCGCCTTCACGCCGCTGCTCATCGAGCAGGGCGAGCCCGCGCACGTCGTCAACACCGGCTCGGTGCAGAGCTTCCAGGGCAACACCAGCCTCGTCGCCTACAGCTCGACGAAGTTCGCCGTCGGCCGCATCACCGAGGCGCTGCAGATGCAGCTGCGCGAGCTCGGCTCGCCCGTGCGCGCGCACCTGCTCTGTCCCGGCGGCGTGGCGACGCGCAGCTACCTCGCCGAGCGCAACCGCCCGCAGGAGCTGCGCAACCCCGACCCGACCGAGGGCGACGCGGAGCGCGCGGCCGCCTTCGCCCGTGCGCGCGACGAGACCGGCGAGAGCATGGGGCGCAACATGCCGCCCTCGGGAGTCGCGGCGGCGGTGATCGAGGGACTGCGGGCGGAGCGCTTCTACATCTTCTCGCACGGCACCGACTTCGACGCGCAGATCCGCGCGCGCATGGAGCGGATCATCGCGCGCGAGGAGCCGCAGCCCTGATCACGGCCCGCGGATCGGCTATCGTGCGCCCATGACCGCCGCAGACCGCCTCGACATCCTCGAGCAGATCGGCCGCTACTCCTACGCGGTCGACGCCTTCGACGGCGACGAGTTCGCCGCGCGCTTCACCGAGGACGGCGTGTTCGAGCGCCGTGCGATCGGCTCGGACGGGCCGTATGAGGTGATCGAGGGCCGGGCGGCTCTGCGACGCTGGATCCTCGGGCTCCTCGAGACGCTCCCGGAGGGCGTGATGACGCGCCATCACCAGCGCGCGACCGTCTTCGAGGAGCTGAGCGCGGACGCGGCGAGCACTCGGACGATGCTGCTGCTGACCAGCATCGCCCCCGGCGATCGCCACCCGCGCACGGTGAGCAGCGGCGTCTACCGCGACGAGTGGCGCCGCACGGACGAGGGCTGGCGCATCGCCAGGCGGGTCGCCGACATGGATCGGCCGGCCCCGGACGCGGCTCGTGGCTGAGGTCCGCATCGTCGGCAAGGCGATGGACGACCTCGCCGACGACTGGCACTGGGTCGTGCTGCACGCCGCCGAGGAGCTGGAGCCGCGCCTCTACTTCACCGCCCGCGTCGACACCGTCTGCGGCATCCTGATCGCGGACCGCCCGAGGAAGGTGCGGCTCTTCGACATGGGCGCGCCCGACGAGCCGACCTGCCCCACCTGCAACAGGGAGGGCCTGCCGCCGGGGATCCTCGCCGACGTGCGCGAGGCGATCGAGCGCGGCGAGCGCGAACCGGCGACCGTCTAGTCTGTACTTGTTCCCGCCGCGGGCGGCGCGGCGGATATACTGCGGGGCGATGGCCCTCGATCTGTCAGACCGGCCCAATCTGCTCGTCATCCTCGATTCGCACGGCATCATCTACCGCTCGTACTACGCGCTGCGCGACAGCTTCGCGAGCACGGTGCGCCGCACCGGCGAGCCGGTCTGGGCCGTCTACGGCTACGCCAACTCCCTGCTCTACGTCCTCGACGAACTGCGGCCGACGCACATCATCGCCGCCTGGGACGCTCCCCCCCCCACCATCCGCCCCGAGGCGGCCGCCGCCGACCAGGCGACCCCCCCGCCGCCGCCCGCCGCCCTGAAGCCGGGGGCTTATACACATCGGCCGCTGGCGCC
>VXMT01000103.1 GCA_009840965.1 Chloroflexota bacterium | reverse complement strand
CCCCCCCCCCCCCCCCCGCCCCGCCGCCGGGGGGCGCCCCCCGCCGGGGCGGGCGGCCCCCCCCCGGGACGCCGCGGCCGTCGATGCGCGGGCTGAAGTAGCGCTCGATCGGGATCTCGCCGTAGTCGACGAGCTCGAGCGGGTCGAAGAACTCGCGCGCCTCGAGCTGCTCGTCGGCGAGCATCTCGTCGGCGGCGAGCACGGGCGCTGCGGGCACGCCCGCATCCTGCAGCAGCTGCGCCGCCTCGAACTTCGTGCGCCCGGCGGCCCACTGCGCGAGCCCCCCGTCGAGGGCGTCGTGATGCTCGTAGCGGTCCGCGGGCGTGGCGAAGCGCGGATCCTCCAGCCACTCGGGATGCCCGACCGCGTGGCAGCAGGCGATCCACTCGGCCTCGTCGCGGACGGAGACGGCGACCCAGGCGTCGACGCCGGCGCACTCGTAGTAGCCGCGTACCTTGCCCTCGCGGCGTGGGTTGTTGGGGCCGTGGAGGCGCCCGCGCTGCTGGTACTCGGCGACATGCGCGGCGAGCATCGGGATCGCCGCCTCCTGCATCGAGACCTCGACGTGCTGGCCTTCGCCGCTGCGGGCGCGGTGCATGAGCGCCGCGATCGCGCCGCCGACGCCCTGGAAGCCGCCGTAGTGGTCGATCCAGGTCTGCCCCGTCTTCATCGGCCCGACGCCGCGATAGCCGGTGAGGGCCGCGATGCCCGAGGCCGGCTCCATGCTCATCCCGTAGGCGGGGCGGTGCGCGTGCGGGCCGGTCTGCCCGTAGCCGGAGAGCGAGCACATGATGATCGAGGGGTTGTGCTCGCGCAGCGTCTCGTAGCCGAGACCGAGCCGGTCCATCACGCCCGGCGTGAAGTTCTCGAAGACCATGTCCGTCTCAGCGACCAGGCGCAGGAACAGCTCCTTGCCCTCGGGATCGCGCAGGTTCACCTGGATCGCGCGCTTCCCGGCGTTGCGCTTGGTGAAGTACGCGCTGTGGTGCCAGTACTCGCCGCTGGAGTCGTTGCCCGCGAAGAACGCGATCCGCGTGCCGTCCGGGTGATCGCCGTGCTCGACCTTGATCACGTCCGCTCCGAGGTCGGCGAGGACGCGCGTCACGAGCGGCCCGATCCAGACGTGGGTGAGGTCCAGCACCCGCACGCCCTCGAAGAAGCGCATCTCAGCCCTCCCGCTCCGGGGCGCCCGCGCCGAGCTCGGAGGCGCTCGAGGAGCCGAGCGCGGGCGCGGGCCGTCCGGCGCGCAGCGGCGCGGCGGGCAGCTGCAACGGCGGGCCGATCACGTCCTCGCCCTCGGGGCCTTCGAGCCAGTAGCCGCGCTCGCGCAGGTGCCGGTCCGCGAGCAGGTCCGCGACGCTCGGCACCATCGCAAACGCGAGGTGCAGCTCGTCCGAGCGCCGCAGCAGCTCCGCCGGGGTGTGCGCCTGCAGGTAGGGCCTGAGCAGCGCATCGAACTCGCGCCAGCGCACGGCGCGCTCGCGACGGTCGTTGAGCAGCGGGTCGTTCACCAGGTCGGGCCGCCCGATCAGCTCCGCGACCGCTCCCGGGAACGCGCTCTGCGGCGTCACGAACGAGAAGTGCCCGTCCTTGCAAGGCATGATGTCGGAGGGGTACCCGCCCAGCACCCGCGAGTAGAAGCGCCGCCGCAACGCCCCGGTCCCCACGTAGAGCGAGAGGCTGTGGTCGTCCGAGGAGCCGATCACCTCGTGCGCCGAGACGTCGATGAACCCGGGGCGCTCGCCGACGCTCGCCTGCGCGAGCGCGAGAAGCGAGGCGATCCAGCCCATCAGCCCCGCGAAGTGGTCGGCGACCTCGGCGCCGAGCGCGATCGGCTCGCGGTCCGGCGCGCCGCTCACGTAGGTGATGCCGGACAGCGCCTCGTGAATCATCGAGTCGGCGCGCCAGCCGGCGCGCGGCCCCGTCATCCCGAAGTCGCTGATCGAGACGCAGGTTGTCTCCGGGAAACGCTCGCGCATCGCGTCCTGGTCGTCGAACGGCAGCAGACCGCCCTCGCGCCAGTCGCCGACGAGCAGCTCGCTGCCGGCGATCAGTTCCGAGGCGAGCGCGGCCCCGTCCTCGGCGTCGAGGTCGAGCACGACGCTGCGCTTGCCGCCGTTGAGGTAGCGGTGCAGTCCGCCGCTGTCGAGGTCGGGCGCGCCGTCCGGCTGGCCCTCGGGGAACGGCCCGGCGAGGCGCACGGCGTCGCCCTCGGGCGGCTCGATGCGGATCACCTCCGCGCCGAGCTGTCCGAGCAGCTGCGTCGCGTAGGCAACGGCGATGCCGGCTGCGATCTCGACGACGCGGACGCCGGGCAGGACGGTGGGCGCGGGTTGCGTAGCCGTCATCGGCGCTCCCGCCGGTCGCACCCCGCCGCGCAGGCGGGGCCGCGATGATGGTCACGCCCCGCCGGGCGCGTCAAACCTCGGCAGCTCCCGTCGTGCTGGCCTGCCGCTCCCGCCGGCCTCGCCGGGTGCGGGCGACGAGCCCGCGGGCGCGCACGCCTCCGATGGCGACAAGCCCCAGCGCCTGCGCCCCGCCGATCGCGACGACCCCGATCGCGCTCGCGCCACCGATGGCGATGAAGCCCACCGCGTTCACGCCGCCGATCGCCACGACGCCCATCGCGTTGACGCCGCCGACAGCGAGGACGCCCCGAGCGTGCACGCCGCCAAAGGCGACGCTGTTCGCCGCCCTGATCGGGTGCGCCGTGAGCCAGTCCGGAAACGCCATGCGGCTCTGGTACCACGGCCGCTGCGCCGATCACAACTCCGGCCGACCATCGAGGGCTGGAGGAGCCTCCGATCCCCTCTCCGTTGGCGGGAGAGGGTTAGGGTGAGGG
>VXMT01000156.1 GCA_009840965.1 Chloroflexota bacterium | reverse complement strand
CCCCACCGCCGCGGCGGGCGGCCGCGGTGGGGTGGGGGGGGCCCCCCACCCGCCCCGCGCGGGGGGGGCGCGGGCGGCCGGCGGCCCCGCCACGGGGGCGGGGCGGGCCTCGCGGCGCTGCCGGACGCGCGCTGGGTGCTGGTCCACGACTCGGCCCGGCCGCTCGCCAGCAGCGCGCTCGCATCGAGGGCGCTCGAGGCCGCGCGCGAGACGGGAGCCGCCGTGCCCGGTCTGCCGGTCGCCGACACGATCAAGCGCATTGACGCCGAGGGGCTGGTGCGGGAGACGCCCGACCGCGCCTCGCTGCGCGCGATCCAGACGCCGCAGGCCTTCGACGCCGACCTGCTGCGCCGCGCCCACGCGACCATCGAGGGCGACGCCACCGACGACGCCGCGCTCGTCGAGCAGCTCGGCGCGCCGGTGCGCGTGATCGAGGGCGAAGCGCAGGCCTTCAAGGTGACGACCGCAGAGGACCTCGAGCGCCTGCGCGCGCTGCTCGGCGACGGCGGGGCGGCCTCCTGATGCGCATCGGGGCGGGCTACGACGTGCATCGCTTCGCCGAGGACGGGCAGCTCCGCCTCGGCGGCGTCGAGATCGACGAGGCGCCCGCGCTGATCGGCCACAGCGACGGCGACGCGCTGATCCACGCCGTGATCGATGCGCTGCTCGGCGCGGCGGGCGAGGGCGACATCGGCGAGCACTTCCCGCCGGGCGACCCGGCGACGGCGGGCATCGACAGCCGCGAGCTGCTGACGCGCGTCATGCGCCTGGTCGCCGCGCGCGGCTACCGCGTCGTCAACGTCGACGCCACGGTGATCGCCGAGCGCCCGCGCCTGCGCCCTCACATCCCCGCCATGCGCGAGGCCCTCGCCCGCGACCTCGGCGTCGAGGCCGGCGCCGTCAACGTCAAAGCCACAACCAACGAGGGTCTCGGCCCCATCGGCGCCGGCGACGCCCTGGCGGCTCACGCCGTCGCCCTGCTCGATGAGGGGGAGGGGTAGGAGGCGCACCGACGCGGCCCGACACCGCTCGTGTGCGATAATGGCGCGCACGGCGGAGCGGAGGAACTCCCGGAGATGAGCTGGTTGCGCTTTCTGCGCGAGAGCATCGAGGCGGCACAGGACCGCGACCCGGCGGCGCGCGGCGCACTCGAGGTGCTGCTCACCTACCCCGGCATCCACGCGCTCATGGTGCACCGCATCACCCACGAGGCCGCCCTGCTCGGCGTGCCGCTGCTGCCGCGCCTGATCTCGCACGTCGCGCGCTTCCTCACCGGGATCGAGATCCACCCGCTCGCGATCATCGGGCGGCGCTGCTTCATCGACCATGGCATGGGCGTCGTGATCGGCGAGACGACGATCATCGGCGACGACTGCCACCTCTACCAGGGCGTCACCCTCGGCGGCACCTCGACGCGGCGCGAGAAGCGCCACCCCACGCTCGAGGACGGCGTCGTCGTCGGCGCGGGCGCGAAGATCATCGGCGACGTCACCATCGGGCATAACTCGCGCATCGGCGCGGGCGCCGTCGTCGTCTCCAGCGTGCCGCCCAACGCCACCGTCGTCGGCGTGCCCGGCCACGTCGTCGCCTTCACCAACCAGAGCAACGACACCGTCGAACGCCTCCCCGACCCCGAGTGGGACCGCATCGAGGAGCTGGAGCGGCGCATCGCCCGCCTCGAGCGCGAACGCCAGCCCACGCCGACGGGCTCGGCAAGCTCGCCCGGCGGCTTCGACGGCGGCGCCTCGCGGGATCCGTAGCGCCCGCGCGCTCGCGATGCGCCTCACCAACACCCTGAGCGGCGCCGTCGAGACCTTCCGCCCGCTCGAGCAGGGTCGCGTCGGCATCTACGTGTGCGGCGTCACGCCCTACGAGGAGAGCCACTTCGGCCACGCCCAGTACGCGATCATCTTCGACGCCTTCATCCGCTACCTGCGCTGGCCGGGCTCGCCCGGCGGCGGCCACGAGGTGACCTACGTCTCCAACTACACCGACGTCGACGACAAGGTGATCGACCGCGCCGCCGAGCTGGGCCGCGACCCGCTCGACCTCGTGAACGATCAGATCGCGCTCTGGGAGCAGCAGCAGCGCGCGCTCAACCTCCACGAGCCGGACGTGCGCCCGCGCGTGACCGAGCACATCGAGACGATCATCGAGGCGATCGAGCGGATCATCGAGGCTGGCTACGGCTACGCGACGGCGGCCGGCGACGTCTACTACCGCGTCCGCGCGATGGACGGCTACGGCAAGCTCTCCCACCGCAACATCGAGGAGCTGCGCGAGGGGACGCGCGGGGAGCCCGGCGAGGGCAAGGAGTTCCCGCTCGACTTCGCCCTCTGGAAGGCGATGAAGCCGGGCGAGCCGAACTGGCCCTCGCCCTGGGGCCCCGGCCGCCCGGGCTGGCACATCGAATGCTCGGCGATGTCGGAGCGCTACCTCGGCGCCTCGTTCGACATCCACGGCGGGGGCGTCGACCTCGTCTTCCCGCACCACGAGAACGAGGTCGCGCAGGCCGAGGCGGTGAGCGGCCCCGGCTCGTTCGCGCAGATCTGGCTGCACAACGGGCTCGTCCAGCGCGACGGCGAGAAGATGTCGAAGTCGATCGGCAACGTCGTGACCGTGCGCGAGGCGCTCGAGACCTGGCGGCCGGACGCGCTGCGCCTCTTCGTCCTCGAAAGCCACTACCGACGCCCCAACAACCTCACCGACGAGGCGATGACGGCGGCCGAGCGCGGCCTCGACCGGCTGCTGGCAGCGGTGCGCGACGAGGGCGCGGGGGCGGGCCCGCCCTCGGCCGCCGGCCCCGCCGCGCGCGCCCGCTTCGTCGGGGCGCTCGAGGCCGCCGTCAA
>VXMT01000022.1:10737-29236 GCA_009840965.1 Chloroflexota bacterium | reverse complement strand
GGCGTGGGGTGGGCGCGGCCTGCGAGGGCGGGCGGGCGCCCTCGGCGATCGAGGTGAGATCGGTGTCGGGGGCGAGCAGGCCCTCGGCGGGCGGCTCGGCGAGGGCGCCGTCGACGAGCTCGAAGCTGCGGTCCTGCACCGCGGGGATCCGAGGGCCTGGGAGGATCACGCCGGTCAGGTTGAGCGGGTCGGCGGCGCTGAGGCGCACGCGCTCGCCCTCGCGCGGGCTGCGCCGCACCGCGCGCAGCGCCTCGAGCGCCTCCGGCAGCGCGAACTGCTCGCCGACGAAGCCACTCACGAAGCGCCCGCCTCGCACGATCCCGCGCGCCTCGAGGCGGCGCAGCGCGCGCAGCAGGTCGCGCCAGGGCACCGTGAAGCTCTCGGCGGCGACCACGTCGCGGAAGACGACGCCGTAGCGACGCAGCAGGAGCTGCGCCAGCTCCTCGGCGAACTCGTCGCGCTCGGCCGGGTCGGCCTCGCCGGGGCGCAGCAGCGCCCAGCGGCCGGCCGGCCCGCCGCCGGCGTAGCGACCGGCCCCGAGGTAGCGCCCGCGGCGGGCGCGCCGCGCCGAGCGGCGGGTGAGGTCGCGCAGCCCCTGGAAGCCGTCGGAGGCGACGAGCCCGGCGGCGATCAGCTCGCGCAGGCCCTCCTCGACGTCGCTCGCGAGGCGGCGCGTGCCGCTCACCAGCTCGTCGAAGAAGAGCGCGCCGCGCTCGCGCAACAGCGCGAGCAGCTCCGCGGCGGCCCCGGCGGCGGGCTCGCGCGGCACGCGGCCGTCCGCCCGCGCCGCCGCGAGCAGCATCGCGAGGTCCGCCCTCGAGGCGACCGTCACGGGCGTCACCTTCGTCGCCCGCGACAGCCGCGCCGCCTCGCTGCCGTTCTGCCCGTTCGTCGCCGAGCGCGGCGGGGCGAGGCGGCCCCAAGCGACCTCGCCGGAGAGGCACAGCTCGTCGAGCCAGTTGGGGCCGAAGTCCTCGACGCGTGCGCGCAACAGGTCGCGCTCCCAGCTCGCGGCGGGGGCCTCGAAGCCTCCGAGCTGGGTAACGGCCTGGCGTACGCCGCGGCGGCCGGCGAGTTGCGTGCCGGGCGCGACGTGCTGCCAGCGCAGCAGGAAGCGCATGAAGTCCTGCGCGCTGACCGGGTCGATCTCGCGGCGCAGCCGATCGAGCGTCTCGCGGTGGATACGGGCGAGCAGGCGGCGATCGCAGAACTCGTCCTCGTCGCCCTCGCGGCCGGGCGTGAAGCGCCCGCGCAGCACGAAGCCGCTCGCCTCGACCTGCTGCAGGCCGCGCGCCACGTCCTTCGTCTCCAGCCCCGTGCGCCCCGCCAGCCCCGAGGGCGTGAACGGTCCGCGCACCTCGCTGTGCCCGCGCAGCAGTCGCCTGCGCGCCTCCTCGCGGTCCTCGCAGGGCTCGGCGGCGCCCTCGGGCAGGTCGAAGGCCGGGAGCGAGGCGTCGGGGTAGAGCAGCGCGATCGCCGGGTGCTGCTCGGCGGCGAACCAGAGGCGTGCGCCGTTCGCCTCGATGGCGCCGGCGCGCCCCCGCGCCGCGAGGTCGAGCAGCCAGCCCTCCCACTCTGCGGCGTCCTGCTCGTGGACGGCGACGAGGGCCGTCAGCGCCTCGTGCGTCTCGTCGGCGTTGCGCGGCTGCGGCCAGGCCTGCTCGGCCACCCGCTCGATCGCGTCGGCGTCGAGCGCGCCGAGGTCGCGCGCCTCGCGCGGCAGCGAGCGGCGCAGCATGACGGCGCGCGTGCGGCGCTCCTCGAGCGGGGCGTCGTCGAGGAAGGTGTAGGGCTTGCCGTTGATGATCTCGTGCGCCATCGGCGACGGCTCGGTGGTGTCGCGCGCGTGCAGCCGGATCTCGCCGGCCTCGATGCGTCCGAGCACCTGCTCGAGGTTCTTGATGTCCATTGCCTCGTGCAGGCAGTCGTCCATCGTCTGGCGCAGCAGTACGTGGTCGGGCATCTCCAGCGGGCCGGTCACGTTCTCCTGGCAGCCGACCTGCTCCGGGAAGGTCGCGGCGAGCAGGTCGTCGGCGATCATGCGTTGCAGGTAGGGCTGCACCTTCTTGCCGCCGCGCTGCCTCGGCACCGCGAGCGCCCGCGTGGTGTTCCAGCGCCAGCGCGTGGGGAAGAGCGGGATGTAGAAGCAGGACTGCCGCACCGCCTCCTCGACGTTGCTCGAGGTGACGTAGGCGAACGACTCCTCGAGGGGGAAGCTGTGCTGCGGCCCCAGCGAGAGGATCATCCCGTCGTCGTTGGCCGCGGCCTGCAGCTCGAAGTCGAAGCGCACGCAGAAGCGCTTGCGCAGCGCGAGACCCCAGGCGCGGTTGATCCTCGAGCCGAACGGGGCGTGCACGACCAGCTGCATGCCGCCCGACTCGTCGAAGAAGCGCTCGAAGACGACATCCGTGTCGGTCGGCACGATGCCGAGGCCATCGCGCGTGGCGCGCACGTAGTCGACGAGTTGCTGTGCCCCCGAGAGGCCGACCCCGGCCTCCTCGATGAGCATGTTGGCGAGCGGCTCGACATCGTCGAGGCCGTCCGCGATCTCGCGGCGCAGGCGGCCGACCTCCTCGCTCAGCTCGATCGTGCGGCCGGGGCCCTCGCCGAGCCAGAAGGGGATCGTCGGCGGCGCGGCGCGCGCGTCCTCGACGCGCACCGTCCCATTCTCGACGCGCCGGATCCGCCACGAGGTGCTGCCGAGGAGGAAGACGTCCCCGGCCATGCTCTCGACGGCCCAGTCCTCGTTGACCGTGCCGACGACGGTCTCGTCCGGCTCGGCGATCACGCGGTAGTCGCCCAGCTCGGGGATCGTGCCGCCGTTCTGGATCGCGACCATCCTCGAGGCGCGGCGGGCGCGCAGCGTGCCCTCGACGCGGTCGCGGTGCAGCAGCGGCTTCGAGCCGCCCGCGCCCTCGCCGACGCCGCTCGCGAGCATCGCGAGGACCTCGTCGTAGTCCTTGCGGGCGAGCTCGCGGTAGGGCGCGGCGCGGCGCACGAGCTCGAACAGCCCGTCCTCGCTCCACTCGCGCGCGGCGCACTCGGCGACAATCTGCTGCGCGAGCACGTCGAGCGGCGCGACCGGCTGCACGATGCGATCGAGGCGTCCCGCGCGGACCGCCCTCGTGAGCGCCGCGCTTTCCACCAGCTCGTCGCGCGTGCCGGGAAAGATGCGACCCTTCGGCCGCACGCCGAGCGCGTGGCCCGAGCGCCCAACGCGCTGCAGGAACGTCGCGATGCTGCGCGGCGACCCGATCTGGCAGACGAGGTTGATCGAGCCGATGTCGATACCCAGCTCGAGCGATGCGGTCGCCACCAGCGCCCGCAGCTCGCCGTCCTTGAGCCGCTGTTCCAGCCGCAGCCGCCGCTCCTTGGAGAGGCTGCCGTGGTGGCTGGCAACGTGCTCCTCGCCCACGCGCTCCACGAGGTGGTGCGCAACGCGCTCGGAGAGCCGCCGCGTGTTCACGAAGACGAGCGTCGTGCGGTGCTCCGCGATCAGCTCGGCGATGCGGTCGTAGATCTCGCCCCACTGCTCGGCGGGAGCGACCGCCTCGAGGTCGCTCGGCGGCAGCTCGACCGCGAGGTCGAGGTCGCGCTGGTGGCCGAGGTCGACGATCGCGCAGTCCGGCTCGCCGTCCGCGTCGAGGCGGTCCGCGCCCACGAGGAAGCGCGCGATCTCCTCGATCGGCCGCTGCGTCGCCGAGAGCCCGATGCGCGCCGGGCGCTCGCCGCCGGAGTCGGCGACGAGCTGGTCGAGTCGGGCGAGCGTGAGCGCGAGGTGGCTGCCCCGGCGGTCGCGTGCGAGGGCGTGGATCTCGTCGACGATCACCGTGCGGACGCGCCGCAGGTTCTCGCGGCTGCGCTCGGCGGTGATCATGAGGTAGAGCGACTCGGGGGTGGTGATGAGGATGTGCGGCGGCTTGCGCACCATCGCCTGCCGCTCGCTCTGCGTCGTGTCGCCGCTGCGCACCGCCGTGCGGATCGCAGGCGGCTCGAGGCCGAGCTCGGCGGCGACCTCGCGGATCTCCTCGAGCGGCGTCTCGAGGTTGCGATGGATGTCGTTGCCGAGCGCCTTGAGCGGCGTGACGTAGACGATCTCCGTCACGTCCTCGAGCGTGCCCGCCTCGGCCTTGCGGACGAGGCCGTCGATGCCCGCGAGGAAGGCGGCGAGCGTCTTGCCGGAGCCCGTAGGCGCGCTGATCAGCGTGTCGCGCCCGCTCGCGATCCGCGGCCAGCCCGCCGTCTGCGCGTCGGTGGGCGCCTCGAAGCGCCCTCGGAACCAGGCGGCGACGGCGGGGTGGAAGTCGACGCCGCTCGCGATGGGTGCTTCGGCGGTGGTCATCGGCACTCCGCTATCGGCGCCACAGCGAACAAACGTGCGGCGAACTGTCCGCACAGCCTACGCCTTGGCGCGCTGCGCCTCAAGGGCCGACGGCGACGTTGCCCGCGCACGAGGGCTGGCCGTACCATGGCGAGGTCGGCGGAAGTAGCTCAGTGGTAGAGCGCCTCCTTGCCAAGGAGGAGGTCGCGGGTTCGACCCCCGTCTTCCGCTCCACCCATCCTCCTCGCGCACTCATGGCGGGCCGCGGCGCTTGTCGCGCCGCCGTCCTCGCGCGATGCTGGACGGACGACGCGGCCGAAGTGGCGGAATGGCAGACGCGACGGTCTCAAACACCGTTGGGCATCACGCCCGTGTGGGTTCGACTCCCACCTTCGGCACCAGGTCGTCACGCAGCTCCCCGATCCGCTGAGCGTGCCGCCCGTACTCCCTTGACAGTGGGAAGCGCGCCCCCGCACTGTCGCATTTCGCGGTCACTACCAGAACGACGCACGAGGGGAAGACGCGCCCTTGGAGATGCACGAGGCCCTGTTCTCGATAGGGCTGCTGATAGTCTTCGCCAAGCTCCTCGAAGGCCTGTTCAAGCGCTTCGGCCTGAGCGCGATCATCGCCTACGCCACGAGTGGCGTGGTGCTCGGCCCCGTCACGGGGTTGGTGGAGACCGGCGCCGAGGTCGAGATCATCCTCGGGATCGGAATCTACCTCTTCTTCTTCCTGATCGGCCTCGATGAGCTCGACGTCCGGGGCTTCGTCGCCGCCATTCGCGGCCGCCTCTTCGTTGCCTCGCTGCTGTCCGTGGTGATCTCGCTGCTCGTCTCGCTCTCGGTGACGACCGACCTCTTCTTCGACGTGCACCTCGATCTCAGCTTCGCCGATGCGTTGGCGCTGGCAGGCGTGCTCTCGCTCTCGAGTCTGGGGGTGGTGGCGAAGGTACTGATCGACGAGGGGCGCCTGCGCGACTCCGTCGGCGTCCAGATCTTCACGGCGGTGGTCATAGCCGAGCTGATCGCGTTGTTCGTCGTCGGCTTCTCGATCAGCGATCAAGTGGCGGAGGGTCACGGACAGGAGCTCGACTGGCTCGGTGTCGCCGGCACGGTGGGGCAGATTCTCGCGTTCGCCGTCGTGACGTGGGTGGTCTCCACCCGGGTGCTTCCGAGGTTGATTGGACTCCTGCACCACGTCCTGCAGGTCCCACAGCTCTCGTTCGGGTTGCTGCTCGGCGGCCTCTTCCTGGTCGTCGTGGCGGCCGAGGAGGTGGGTCTCCACGGCTCGCTGGGAGCGCTGCTCTTCGGCGCGGCGCTGTCCACGCTGCCCTACCAGGTGCGCCGCGACATCATGCCCGGCATGCGAGGGACCGCCGAGGGGTTCTTCGTTCCGCTGTTCTTCGCGTCGGCGGGGCTGTACCTGAGCCTCGACTTCACCAGGCTCGCTCCCGAGACCATCATCGGGCTGGCGCTTGTGCCGCTGGCGGGAAAGTTCGCGGGAGCCTTCGTCAGCGCCTACATCACCCGCCTCCAGGCGCCGCTCGCCACGGCAGCCGGGCTGATGGCGAAGGGCGTGGCCGAGGTCGCGCTGCTGATCCTCCTGCTGCACTCCGGCGCAATCGACCAGGGCGTGTTCTCGCTACTCGTGCTCGTGATGCTCGGCTACATCCTGCTCACGCCGCTAGGCATCAGCTTCGCGCTCAGGCGGCTCGGCGACACCGGTCCCGACGTTCCCGAGGAGGGCATGCCACCGTCCCTGGACCACTTCGCCCTCGACGGGCTCCGGGTGCGAGAGATCCTGGACAGGTCCCGCATGCATCCGGAGCAGACGCTGACGGTGAAGGCGTTTGCCGCAACCTGGCTGCTCCCCGAGCAGCATGACTACGTGGTCGTGGACGGCGACGAACTCGCGGGAATCGTCTCGCTCGGCCTCCTCCGCTACCTCCCGCGCGGCGAGTGGGAGCGGACTCCCCTCCAGCGGGTGCTCCGCCTCGAGACCCCGTACGCCTACACCGACGAGCTTGTGGAGGATGTGCTGCAGCGGATGGTCGAGAACGCCCTGACTGTGCTCCCCGTCGCCGACCGCGAGACGGGCGCATTCGTCGGCTCGATCTCCAGCCACGAGGTGATCGAGCTGATCACGCTCGCCGCGCAGGGGTAGCGCGGGGCGCTCCGCTCGGCGTAGACCCGCCTCAACCCACCGTGTTGACCGGCTGCCCCTCGACGAAGGCGCGCAGGTTGGCGACGGCGATGTCCATCAGCCGTTGCCGCGAGGCCCGCGCGTACCAGGCGACGTGCGGTGTGATGATGCAGTTCGGCGCGTGCAGCAGCGGGTGATCCGCAGGCGGCGGCTCGGCATCGAGCACGTCGAGTCCCGCGCCCGCGATCGTTCCCGCCTCGAGCGCCGCGGCGAGGGCGGCGCTGTCCACCAGCGGGCCGCGGCCGGTGTTGATCAGCAGCGCCTCGGGCTTCATCAGCGCCAGCCGCCGCGCGTCGACCAGTCGCTCCGTCTCCGGCGTCAGCGGGCAGTGCAGGCTCAGCACGTCGGCGCGGCGGAAGAGCTCGTCGATGCCCGCGAACTCCACGTCGAGGCCCTCGATGGCGGCCGGGTCCGGGCGATGCCCGTCGCTGACGAGGATCGCCATGCCCAGCGCCGCGCCGATGCGCGCGAAGGCGCGGCCGATCCGACCCAGCCCCACGATGCCGAGCGTGCGCCCGGAGAGCTCCGTGATCGGCGCGACGGAGAAGCACCACTCGCTCGTGCTCCACACTCCCTCGCGCACCGCCTCGGCGTGCGGCGCGGTGCGGCTCGCCAGCTCCAGCATCAGCGCGGTCGCGTGTTGCGCAACGGCCTCCGTGCCGTAGGCCGGCACGTTGGTCACCACCACGCCTCGGCTCACCGCCTCGGCGGCGTCGACGACGTCGTAGCCGGTGGCGAGCACGCCGATGTAGGCGAGGTCCGGGAGCTGGCGCAGCGTCTCGGCGCGCAGCGGGGTCTTGTTCGTGAAGGCGTAGCGGCACCCCGCGGCGCGTTCCACGACGGCCTCGGGCGGCGTGCGGTCGTGGACCGTCAGCTCACCGAACGCCGCGATGCCGTCCCAGCTGAGGTCGCCGGGATTGAGCGTGTACCCGTCGAGGACCACGATGCTGTCGGCCACGACCGCTCCTCCGATCCTGCTCGGCGTCGGGGCGATCCTAGCGGCGCACAGCCTTAGACGCGGAAGCGGCGCGCGACGCCGCGGCGGCGGTGCGCCATCTGCTTGCGGCGCTCCTCGGCGTCCATGCGCAGCGCGTCGTCCGGCAGCAGCGCGTCGAGGTCGGCGAGCTTGACGAGGCGGGTAGCCGGGAACGGCGGCTCGTCGGTCTCGCACTGCATCCAGCGCAGCCCGATGTGCCCCTCGTTCATGTTGCCCGTGGAGAGCCAGTTGGGGACGCCGGGGTCCTCGTGCGAGACGACCACGCGCGCCGATCCGTCGCGCTCGGTGGGCGACTGGCGGCAGTTCACGCCCGCCATGTGGTGGCGGTAGTCGATCGAGGTCATCCAGTAGTCGTTCAGCTCCAGCTCCCAGTAGTCGCAGACCGGAGGCGTGAACTCGATCAGCAGCGCCTCGTCCGGCTGCACCATCCAGTACATGTGATAGATGATCCCGCCCGGCGCGGCGCCGACCGCGCCCTGCGTCGCCGAGGTGCGGAAGGTGTTCGGCTGCTCGCGGTAGCGCTCCTGCCAGTGGCGCCAGTAGTCCGCCGTCTCCGAGACCCAGCCGGCCGCACCGGAGAGGCCTCGCGCCATCCGCTCGGGCGACATCGGCTCGGGGGGCCCGTGATCGCCGACGCGCTCGATCAGCACGTCGATCGGCGCCTCGGCGGCCCAGTCGCCGAAGAACTGGCGGATCGTGAGCCGGTCCACCTCGGGTACGGACGGGAGCCAGTTCCCCGGGTGCTCGTCCGGGCTCACGATGATCTCGAAGCTGCCGTCCCAGTTGGTCATCAGGTCCTTGCCCATGATGCGCCCGACCTCGGCGGACTCGCCCGGCGGCGTGAGCTCGGCCGGCCGGTACGCCCCGAAGACGAGGTAGTGCACGCCCCCGCGGTTGCCGCTGATGCGGTAGGTCTCCGAGCCGTCGATGAGGGCGCGCAGGTAGATGCAGTCCGGGTTGTCCCCGCCGTACTTGCGCACCGGCGTCATCGGGCGGAAGAAGTCCGGGTAGAGCGGATCCGAGTGCTCGACGTTGATCTCGAGGCCGAGCGAGATGTTCTGCGAGAGGTACTGGAAGCCCCGCGCGCGGTCGAGGGCCGTCGCCGGCGCCGGATCATCGAAGATGTACGAGCTGGCGGCCTTGAGCTCGTCGCAGAACTGCTCCCACGCCTCCTTCAGCATCGCGTCGTGTGGTGTGTCGCCGTAGGCCATCGTGCCCTCCCCTATGCGCGATGAGCATAGCGAGGCAGGCGCACTGCCGTCCCACGCGACCTTCACGCGCGCGCCGGGTAGACTCCGCCCTCGATGGCGCTTGAAGGCAAGGTCGCGATCATTACCGGGGCGAGCCGGGGGATCGGCGCGGACATCGCGCGCCACCTCGGCGGGCTCGGCGTGGCCGTAGCCGTCGCCGCTCGCAGCGAGCAGGAGCCGGACCCGCGCCTGCCCGGCACGATCCACTCGGTCGTGCGCGAGATCGAGGAGGCCGGCGGCCGCGCGCTCGCCGTCCGCACCAACGTGCGCTACATCGAGGACACCCAGGCGCTGGTGGACGCGACGATCGCCGAGTTCGGGCGCCTCGACATCCTCGTCAACAACGCGGGCATCACGTTCCAGGGGAGCGTCGAGGAGATCCCGCTGGAGCGGCTGGAGCTGATCTGGCAGATCGACCTGCGCGCGCCGATCGTGCTCTCCCGTCAGGCGATCCCGCACATGCGGGCGAGCGGCGGCGGGCACATCATCAACGTCTCCTCGAACGCCGCGCGCCCGATCGGGGCCGCGCCCTACGAGCGCCCGAGGACCGGGAGCTTCATCTACTCCGCCTTCAAGGCCGGGCTCAACCGCTTCACCGAGCAGCTGGCGCGCGACCTGCAGTACGACGGCTCCGGCATCTCCGTGAACGTGCTCTCGCCGATGGGCCGCCTCAAGACGCCCGGCAACCTCTACGCCGGCCGGGACTACGGCGACCCGCTGGACTTCGAGGTGGCCGAGGCGATGGCGAAGGCCACGGCCTGGATCTGCGAGCAGCCAGCGGAGTACAGCGGCCACATCCTCTGGGACCAGGACCTGTGCGACGCGCAGGGACTCTGAGCGCGGGCGTGATAGGCTCGGATCAGCGGCCGAAGGAGAGGCGTTGACATGACCTCTGCCCAAGCCAACGGACACGAACACGAGGGCGAGATCGTCTCCGTCCCCGAGGCGATCGAGGAGTTCCGCACCGGCCGCCCCGTGATCATCGCGGACGACGAGGGGCGCGAGAACGAGGGCGACCTCTGCGTCCCGGCGGAGTTCATCAGCGCCGAGCTGATCGCCTTCATGGCGCGCGAGACGCGCGGCCTGATCTGCGTCGCCATGGCCGGCGAACGCCTCGACGAGCTGGCGATCCCGCTCATGACCGGGCGCAACACCTCCCCCCTCGCCAAGGGCTTCACCGTCACCGTCGAGGCGCGCGACGGCGTCACCACCGGCGCCTCCGCGCAGGACAAGGCGCACACGATCCGCCTGCTCGTGGACCCTTCGACCAGCCCCGAGCAGCTCACGCGTCCGGGCCACATCTTCCCACTGCGCGCCCGCGAGGGCGGCGTGCTGGAGCGCGCCGGGCACACGGAGGCCTCGGTCGACCTCGCCCGGCTCGCCGGCTGCACGCCGGCGGCCGTGATCTGCGAGATGATGCGCGACGACGGGACGATGGCGCGGATGCCGGATCTCGTCGCCTTCGGCCGCGAACACGGCTTCAAGATCGTCACCGTCAACGACCTGATCGCCCACCGCCTGCGCACCGACTCGCTGATCGAGCGGGTCGCCTCGGCGGATCTGCCGAGCCGCTATGGCGACTTCAGCGCGGTCGCCTACCGCACGCTGATCGACACCCGCGAGCACATCGCCTTCGTCACCGGCGACCTCGCCGGAGACGAACCCGTGCTGGTGCGCGTGCACGACCAGTGCGTGACCGGCGACGTACTGCGCTCACTCGGGTGCGACTGTGGCCAGCAGCTCCAGACCGCGATGCGCCTCGTCGGCGAGGAGGGGCGCGGCGTGATCGTCTACCTCTACCAGCAGGGCCGCGGCGTGGGCGTGCACCAGAAGGGTGGCAGCGCGGCGCAGCCCGTCGTCGGCGCCGCCGGCGTCACCGCCACCGAGGCGCTGGGACTGCCCGACTACGGCATCGCGATGCAGATCCTCGTCGACCTCGGGGTGACGAGGATGCGCCTGATCAGCGACAACCCCGTCAAGCGCTCCGGCCTCGACGGCTACGGGCTGGAGATCGTCGAGTTCGTCCACTTCGACGGCAGCACGGAGCACGCGACGGCTACCTAGTGGCAGTCCCCGGCGGCCGGGTCAGGAGATGCTGGCGCCGCCGTCCACCGCCAGTACCTGACCGGTGATGTGCCCAGCCAGATCCGAGGCGAGGAAGACCGCCGCTCCGGCGATGTCCTCGGGCTGCGCGATGCGGCCCATCGGGTTGCCTGCTGAGCGCTCCCAAGGGTCCCCGTGCATGTGGCGCGTCCGTCCAGCCGTATCCACGGCGCCGGGGGCGACCGAGTTGACGCGGATGCCGTGCTCGCCCCACTCGGCCGCGAGGGCGCGCGTCATGCCCATGATGCCGGCCTTCGAAGCGGCGTAGACGGCGACCTGGTTGCCGCCCGAACGCAGCCCCGCCACCGAGGACGTGCTGACGATGCTTCCGGGATGGCCCTCGGCCAGCATCGCGCGCGCCGCCGCCTGGCTCCCGAGGAACATCGACTTCAGGTTCATACGCACGATCGCGTCGAAGCCGTTCGCGGAGATGTCGAGCGCGGGCAACTGGAAGTTGCCCCCGGCGTTGTTGAACATCGCGTCGATGCGCCCGAAGTGCTCCTGGGCGGCGGCGACCAGCGCCGTGATGTCCTCATCCTTGCGCACGTCGGTCGGCAGCCAGAGCGCCTCGCCGCCGAGCTCCTCGATCTCCGCGGCAGTGCGCGGGCCGGTCTCCTCGTTGATCTCGCCGATCACGACGCGCGCGCCGGCGTCCGCCATGCCGAGGGCGATCGCGCGGCCGACGCCCTGACCGGAGCCGGTCACGACGGCGACGCGGCCGTCCATGCGCATCCGCTCGCGTACGAAGGACATCGCCGCGCGCTCCCTTCGGTTGCCCGGGGTGCGCCTACTCGATCGGAGGCTTCGGGTCGGGCGAGCGGTCGTGGAAGTGCGGGATCACGGTCTCGCCCATCAGCCTGAGCGACTGCAGGATCTTCTCCTGGGGCAGGTCCGGGCCGCCCATGACCATGCACATCATGCGGTCCAGCCCGATGCCCTCGTAGGACTCGAGCTTGCGGATCACCTCGTCCGGCGTGCCGACGACGATCTGGTTCTCGGCGTTCATCGCCTCATAGAACTCGAGGCGTGAGACGGGCACCTCGTCGAGGAGCTTGAGCATCACCTGGCGGCCCGGGGAGTCGCCCGACTTCTCGATCGCCTCGATCTGCGCCTGGCGGTCGCGGGCGAAGTGGTAGCCGGCCTCGCCCTCGCGCACGGGGATCGAGCCGTAGAGCGCGTAGACCTTGCTCATGTACCAGGCCGCGGCTTCCGAGGCGCCATCGTTGATCGCCTCGTCGAGCGTGGGTGCGCAGTAGACGAAGGTGAAGGCGCCGGCCTGGTTGTTGACGAGGTCCGGCGCGACCGGGTTCTGCACCTGCTGCGCCTCGCGGAAGATCTTGAGGGTGTTCTCCAACTCGGAGAACGGACGCAGCAGGGTCAGGCTGAGCACGCCGACTCCGAGATTGCCCGCCATCCGCAGCGACTCGTCGCTGCCGGCGGCAATCCACATCCGCGGATGCGGCTTCTGCAGCATCCGCGGCACCATCGTGATCGGCGCGATCTGGAAGTACTCGCCGTCGTACTGGAAGCTGTCCTGCGTCCAGATCTTCGGCATCAGGTGCAGGATCTCGTCGAGGACCGGCCGGGTCTCGTCGCCGTCGATGTGGAAGATCGCCCACTCGCGCGGCGTCGAACGCCCGAAGCCCATCTCGAGGCGGCCGCCGCTCAGGTTGTCGAGCACGGCGGCGCGCTCGGCCACCCGCACGGGGTGGTTGAAGAGCGGGTGCGTGAGCACGACGGAGTGGCCCACGCGCAGCTGCTTCGTGCGCATCGCGACGGCGGTCAGGAACTGCTCCGGCGCGGGCATGTGCGTGACCTCGACGGAGCCGTGGTGCTCCACCGACCAGAAGACATCGAAGCCCGACTCGTCGGCGACCTCGGCCTGCTCGAGGATGTCCTCGAACAGCTGGCGATCCGCGCCGTGCGGGATCGGATAGCCGGCGCCCTGACAGAACTCGTAGAACAGATCGAGCCGCACGATGCCCTCCTCCGCCCCTCCGGCGGAGGGGTTATGCCCGCGACACTATACGCGCGGCCCCGCCTACAAGCGCCTGCGGCACGGGCGCGTCGCGGCGCTCAATCGACCAGCGCCGCGATCAGTTCCTCGAGGGCCTCGTCCGCCTTCGCGCGCATCTCATCGTCGTTCGCATCCTGGATCGGGTGCGGGACGAAGACGCGGGAGAGATCGGGGAGGCCGAGCGACTGCGCCTGCGCCTCGGCGGCGTTGACGAACTCCGTCGAGGCGATCATCACCGAGGGCTTGCCCTGAATCTCGAACCAGACCGTGTCGTGCACACTGCACGTCGTACACGACCCTCAGTCGGCAAGTCCTTCGATGACGAAGTCCACCTCCCCTGCCATCTTGCGCCGCAGCTCGTCCGGCGCCGGCTTCGTGAAGGTCGGCTTCATGTAGCGCCGCACCTCCACGTCCGGCAGCCGCTCGTGGATCAGCTCCTCGAGCCGGTCCAGCAGGACGTTGCCCCGAGGCTTGCTGATGTCGAGCAGGCCGACGGTGCCGGAGATCTGCTCCGGGCGCCTCGTGCGCTGCCTTCCGACGGGCTCACGCTCGTCCGTGGGGTCCAGAATCGTGGTCATGCGACCTCCCTGTCCTTGCGCGTCGCCGGGCGCACTCGCTCAGACGACGTCCTCGATCACCTGGCTCTCTACCTCGCTGCCCCAGCCGGGGAAGATCGCGGTGATCTTCCCGGCTTCGCTGCCCGCCACGACGATGTGCAGGCGCTGCGGGGAGTCGAACTTCGGGATCGGCTCGTCCAGTTGCTCCTCCGTCGGGCCGTCCGGCCCGAACTCCTCGAGCGTCCGGCCGACGCCGCTGCGTTCGTCCTGGATCAGCTCGCGCAGCGGGCGGTGCGTCAGCGCCCAGAGGCGCTCACGCAGCCGCTCCTTCGTCCAGCCGTCGCGCCACAGCGTATCAACATGCTCCGGCGTGACCACCAGCAGAGTATCGCGGCCCCCGGACTTCGGGTGCATCATCGCCTGCAGCGACATCGCGAGGCTGCCCGCGAGCGGCTCCGCGCTGCGCGAGGTCTGGTCCATGCTGATCAGCGGTCCCGGCGAGGAGGGGAAGAGCGTCACGACGCTCTGCTCCGGCTCGTAGCCGCGCTCGACGTGCAGCGGGGTCCAGGGGCTGCGCTCCTCCCACTCGGCGAACGTGAACGTGAACTTGGCGGGCGACCCCAGCGTCGAGCGCTCCGTCCCGCCCGGCTTCGCGCCGCCGACGTTGCGCAGCACCAGCCGCAGCGCCCGCCCGATCGTCGCGTTCGCGCGGTTGCCCTGCCCGAGCGCGCCGAGGCCCGAGTTCATCCCGATGCGATCCCGGATCGGCCCGTTCACGATCATCGCCGGCGAGGCGCCCATCGTCGTCGCCCAGACACCGTGCGCGTTGAACGTGTCCGTGCACACGGCCTCGAGGCTCGCGATCACGACGGGCAGGTACTCCGGGCGGCAGCCCGCGAGGACGGCGTTGATCGCCACCTTCTCGACGGTCGCGGGAGCCATGTTGGGCGGCACGGTCGCCACCACCTCCTGCGGGTCGCGGCGCGTGCCCCCCAGCATGCGCAGCACGCGCTCCGGCGTGGGCGAGACCACCGGGAAGCCGTCGCTGAAGCCCTGGTCGAACATGAACTCGTCGGGGTCGTCCGCCGAGCCGATCTCGATGCGCCGCGCGAGCAGCGGGCTGCCCTCGGCGAGCGCGGCGAGGCGCTCGGCGATGCCGGGCTCGACGTTGCGCGCGCCGCAGCCCGGCTCGCTCTCCGGGTACTCGTCCCACGCGACCGGCGGAGCCGCGGCGCCGCTCAGCTCGCCGAGCTGCGCGTAGAGCGAGCGCCAGTCGTCGCGCCCGAACCCGACGAAGCGCCGCAACTCCTCGCCGTCCGCGCCGGCAAGCAGCACCGTCGGCACGGTATCGAGGTCGTAGCGGAACGAGACGCCTAGCTCGGAGTCGTCGAGCATCGGCAGCGTCAGCCCGTAGCGGTCGACGAGCGCCGCGTTGCCCTCGGCCTCCTGCCCCACCGCCCAGACGTCGACGACCTCGCCGAACGCGCGGTGCGCGCCCTCGATCAGCGGCATCGAGGTGCCGCAGGTCGGGCAGTCTTCCTTGACGAAGGCGAGCAGCGCCGGGCGGCCGCTCGGGAAGCGCCGCTCGCCGGCGGACTGGTCGCGCAGCGAGAAGGCCGGCAGTGACGCCATCGCGGCCATTCTAGCCGCTGGCGGGCCGCGCTGGCGCTGGCGACACGCCGAACATCCCGTAGGATCGGCGCATGGACTTCGACGCCTTCGGACGCAACAGCGGCGAGGACTGGATCGCGGCGGCGCTGATCGCCGCCGGCGTCTTCATCGGGTTGCTCGCGCTGCGCTGGGTGCTCGTGCGCGTCACGGAGCGCGGGCCGCAGGTTGGCGCCGCGACCCCGCTGCGCGGCTTCGCGGCCGCGATCGAGCGGCGCACCCACGAGGTCGTCATCCTCATCGTCGCGCTCTTCGCGGGCTCGCTCGCGATCGAGGCGCCGCGAGAGCTCGATCAGGCCGCGCGCGCCATCACCATCGTTGCGCTGCTGATCCAGGGTGGCCTCTGGGGCAGCGCCGCGATCACCTTCGCGGCCCGCTGGCAGCGCGAGCACGACCCGGACCTCGCCGCACCCGGGGTGACCGAGGCCGGGCGCTTCATCGGCACGCTCGCGCTCTGGTCGGTGCTGCTCATCCTCGCGCTCGACAACGTCGGCGTGGAGGTCACGGCGCTAATCGCCGGGCTCGGAATCGGCGGCATCGCCATCGCGCTCGCCACGCAGAGCATCCTCGGCGACCTCTTCGCCTCGCTGGCGATCGTGCTCGACCGGCCGTTCACGGTCGGCGACTTCGTGGCCGTTGGCGAGATGTCGGGGAGCGTCGAGCGGATCGGGGTGAAGACGACGCACCTGCGCAGCCTCAGCGGCGAGCAGCTCGTGATCGGCAACAGCGACCTGCTGAACTCGAGGATCCGCAACTACGGCCGGATGGACGAGCGCCGCGTGGTCCTCACGCTGGGCGTGACGTATGACGCCACGATCGAGCAGATCGAGGCGATTCCCGGCATGATCGCCGAGGCGATCGAGCAGCAGCCGACGGCGCGCTTCGATCGCGCCCACTTCCGCGGCTTCGGCGAGTCGGCGCTGGAGTTCGAGGTCGTCTACCACATGCTGACGGCGGAGTACGCGGTCTACATGGACACCCAGCAGGCGATCAACGTGGAGCTGCTGCGCCGCTTGCGCGGGGCCGGCGTGGACCTCGCGTTCCCGACCCGCACGGTGCACGTCCACGGCCAAGCGGAGCCCTCGGCGGACTGAGGGCGCGAGGGGCCACGAGCAGCGACCCCTACCGGAGTCTCGCCGAACCGCGCACAATCGAAGGAAGCGCCCAGCCGCTGCCGGGTGGTGTAACGGTAGCACAGGGGACTTTGGATCCCTTGATGGAGGTTCGATTCCTCCCCCGGCAGCCATAACTGACTGTACTGCGAACTGCCTCTGGCAACTCGACCTCGGCAGCATCCCGCCCGCCGATCGGGCTGTCCGGCGGCGTCGGGATCGTGTAGCGGATTGTCGCCGTCCCCGGCACTATCACGATCTCCTTCACGAACGAGCGGATGAACGCCTTCGACTCGGTGAGCTCGCTGGTTCGCAGGAACTCGCTCATCTTCCGTGCGAATGCAGCGATGACATCCGCGCTGTCGAGCAACGCACGGCGCTCCGACAGGCTCCTGCGCGCGTCCTCGGCCGCAGCCTCAACGGCTTGCTGGACGCCGCTCCCCCCACGCTCCCCCGGTACGTACTGCAGCGCGGCCTCTGTACGCCCGTCGCCGAGACGCCGTGCGGCGATGCGGAACTCCGTGTGGGCCGGCCAAGACTCCAGCGTGATCGGACTGGAGACGAGCCACCGTCCGGGAGTGGTGTCAGTGGGGAAGAACCGCCAACGTCCCGGACACCGCCATGCAGAACGTCAGCGCCCCCACCCAGGCCGCGTAGCTCACCGGGCGTCGTCGGAAGGCCCTCCAGTAGGCGGATCGCGAAGAGCGCGGCCGTCACCACCACGGTGGCGCCGATGTCAGCTTCGCGAGCACCGGGCTGGACAGGGTGTCGTTCCTCGAGAGTCAGCCGGTAGGCCGTACGTGCCACCGGGGCGGGATCTTGACGGTGCAGAACGTTGCAGGCTGCGATTCGTGAAATGTCAGCCGCTGCGGGGGTAGCTCACCACGCTGAGACGTTCGCGGGGGCGGCGAGACGCCACGAGTCGAGCGGCGACCTTCTGGGTGTGGGCCGCAGGCCTCACCGGCCTGGCGATACCCCTCGGCACAGCGCCGCCGCACGAGGCTGGCCGAGGACCAAGCCCGTCGGGCAGCTCTGGATGCAGAGATTCGGTCCGCCGCGCCCGTCGTCGAACCAACGCTTGAGCAGGCTGTAGGTCTGCTCGCTGACCTGCCGTCTCCGTGGGAACGCGCCACCGTCCGCGCAGATACTGCGCCTTGCACTCGATCCCCTCGACGATGAAGCCGAGCTGGCCGCGCGTCTCCCGGGATCGCTGGCGTTGCCCGAACATCCCTCCCGTTCACAGCGAGTGCCCCAGCCCGCTGTGACGCGCGAGGAGCAGGCCGAAGAGCGGCGCGCCGACGAGCGCCGTGATCACTCCGATCGGCAGCTCCTGCGGCTGCACGATGATTCTCGCGAGGACATCCGCCCAGAGAAGGAACAGCCCCCCACCGAGGCAGGCAGTCGGCAGCAGACGTGCGTGGTCGGGCCCGAGGATGAGCCGGGCGGCGTGGGGCACAACCAGGCCCACGAAACCGACGCCGCCCGCCAGCGCCACCGACGCGCCGGTCAGCAGGGCGGCCACGACGAAGAGGACTCGTCGAAATCGCTCGGGGGAGACGCCGAGGCTCGTCGCCGTCTCTTCACCGAACAGCAGTGCGTTGAGCGCGCGGGCCTGCGACATCAGGTAGACCGACCCGACGGCCAGCGGTACTGCCGGAATCACGATGCGGTCCCAGCTCGCCCCACCGAGCCCGCCCGCGAGCCAGAACATCGCTGCACGAAACGCCCCGTTCGAATCGCTCATGAAGAGCAAGGCGCTCGTCGCCGCAGTGAGGACGTAGCCGATCGCGACGCCGGCAAGTACGAGTCGCGCCGGCGTCATTCTCCCGCGGGCGCCCGCCAGGGCGAACGTGAGGGAGAAGGCGATGAGCGCTCCGAGGAACGCCGAAGCGGCGAGGGAGTAGGTCCCGAGCCAGGAGACCCCCAGCACGATCACGGCGACCGCGCCGAACCCGGCTCCCGCTGTTCCTCCGAGCAGGGTCGGGTCGGCGAGGGGGTTCCGCACCATCGCCTGCAGCACGGCCCCAACCACCGATAGGGAAGCACCGACGAGGATGGCGAGGACGCCCCGCGGCACACGGATGTGCCAGACGATGCGCTCTTCAGCGTTGGTCCACGTCGGCTCGAAGATCCGCTCGCCTGAGAGCTGGTGCACGACGATCCGCCAGGAGTCTGCAGGCGATATGTCGGCCGGCCCAAGGGCGGCAGCGAGAACGATCGAGGCGCCGAGGGACAGCGCAAGGACGGTCAGCAGGAAGCCGAACCCGATGCG
>VXMT01000022.1:0-10637 GCA_009840965.1 Chloroflexota bacterium | reverse complement strand
CGACCGTTTCCACTGCGTAGAACATCCGCAGGCCGGGGATGACGTCGCCGTAGATGATGGAGCCGTATCGCTGGTCAACCACTGCCTGCATACCGCTCAGCACCGGCGAGTCTTCCAGCAGTTGAATCCGGGCGTCGCGATCGCCGTAGTCGACGATGATGACGGCTTCCGGATCCTTCGCGACGATGTCCTCGAGGGTTGCGTAGATCCAGACGTTCGCCGCGTCGCCCTGAGTGTCGCCGTAGATGTTCCGGCCGCCTGCGGCCTCGATCATCGCCGTCGGAGCGGCGCCTCTCGCAGCCGTGAAGATGGGCCCCTCGCCGAAGTCCATCAGGAACACGCTCGGAGGCTCCACGCCCTCGGGCACACGGTCAGCCGCGGCTGCGAGCACGCCTTCCAGTTCGGCGATGAGCTCGGCACCCCGGTCCTGCACGTCGAAGATCTCGGAGACCTCGCGGATGTACGCGTAGACCTGTTCGAAGTCCTGAGCACGCGTGTCGCCCGTGCATGCCTCCGTGAAGGCGTAGGGGCCCAGCCCGGCGTCGAGCTGCGACTCGACCGTGTTGCCAACCGATTCGTCGTACCCGTACGACCAGACGAAGTCGGGGTTGGCATCGAGCAGGGCTTCGAGTGACGGGATCGGCCAGGAGCCACCAAAGCGCTCGATGTCGTTGGCCTCGAACGCGGCCTCGTTCTGCGGGAGCACGGGAGCGTCACCGAAGTAGCCGATGACCCGATCCCCGAGCCCGAGCGCGAGGAGGATGTCGAGGGCGTTGGCCTCCTGAACGATGACGCGAGTCGGCGCCGCGTCGAAGGTGACATCGACACCGCACACGTCGACGGTCACCGGGTACTGCGTCCGGTCCTGCGGCTCGGCCACCGCCGTTGGCGTAGCTGCGACCGCCGTTGGCGTAGCTGCGACCGCCGTTGGCGTGGCTGCGACCGCCGTTGGCGTGGCTGCGACCGCCGTTGGCGTGGCTGCGACCTGCGTTGGCGTGGCTTCTGTCGTCTCGCCAGCTGCTGTAGTCGCCGCGGCGGTAGCAGCTGGCGATGGCGCGGCGGCGTCGTTTCCGTCGCCATCGTCATCGTCGCATCCGGTAATCAGGAGGACGGCCAAGGTTACCGTGAGTAACAGCGTCCTTGCGGCGTTCAGCATGCGGCCTCCTCGAGTAAGTCTTGACACTCGATTGAGACGATGTCTCAATAGGACGCCGCATTATCATCGCCCTTCGGCGCAATGGCAAGTGGCACTCGCCAACCGTTGGGCGGACTGCATAGGGGACGCTGCGATGATGATTCACCCTCGCCTCGCGCGGCTCGCCCTTCGGGCGCCGTTCCTGTTCTTCCTTACGGTTGGACTGGGGCTGCTCGGCTCGCTCGCCGCCGTCGGCCAGGGATTCGCCACGGGCCACGCGCTCGCGGAAGTCCTGACGGGGGGAGCCGCCGAAGAGCTGCTCTGGGTGTTCGCTGTTGTCTTCGGGCTGATCCTCAGCCGGTCCATCCTGCTCTGGACCCAGAGCGTCGTCGCGGCGCTTCTCGGAGCGACGATCAAGCTCCGCATGCGGCGTGAGATGTACGGGCGGCTGCTGGACCTCGGCCACGGGTACACCACGAATCTGCACAGCGGGGAGGTTCAGGCCACGCTCTCGGACGGCCTCGAGCACCTCGACCCGTACGTCAGCAAGTACCTGCCTCAGGCCGTGGTCGCCCTGGTCGTCCCGCTGACCGTCGTCGCCTATCTCGCGACGATCGACCTCTACATCGGGGGTGTCGTGCTCGCCGGCGCGCTGTTCATCGCCTTCGGGCCACGAGTCTGGCAGAGGACTCTGGGCAGGGCCGGCGAGCGCCATTGGGCCTCATGGACCACGGTTGCCTCACGGTTCGTCGACGGCCTGCTCGGCATGATCACGCTCAAAGCGTTCAATGCCAGCCGCCGGTTCGGCCGGCAGCTGCGCGACGAGGCGGTTGGCCTCTACCTCGCCACGCGTCACCTGCTGGTCGTATCGCTCGCTTCGCACATCGTCATCGGCGTCACGCATTCAGGAGGGCTCGCCGCCGCGGGGCTCGTCGGCGCCTTCCGCTTCACACAGGGTGACCTCTCCGCTGCCGAGCTCCTGGTAGTCCTCTTCCTCGCCAACGAGGCCTTCCGTCCGCTGAGCGAACTGGCCCAGTACTGGCACCAGGGGTACATGGGGACCTCGGCGGCGAACGGGATCTTCGCGATCGTCGACGCCGAGGAGGTGCTGCACGACACCCCTGCCCGGGATGGAGCTGGCGCAGCCCCCGCCGTGGCAGGAAGCGCTCCTACCGTGCGGCTCGAGGGTGTCTCCTACCGCTATCCGGGCGCGACGCGAGATGCGGTCGACGGGATCGACGTGGAGATCGCCGGCGGGCGGACACTGGCGATCGTCGGACGCTCCGGCTCAGGCAAGACGACGCTCATCTCGCTACTGCTCAGAGCATTCGACCCAACGGCCGGTCGCATCACTATCGACGAGGCTGAGGTACGCTCCCTTCCACCTCGCGAGTACCGCACGTACTTCGCATACGTCTCTCAGGACGTCTACCTCTTCCACGGGACCGTGGCGGACAACCTTCGGCTCGCCCGCGAGTCGGCCAGTGACGAGGAGCTCATCCAGGCGGCGCGGGATGCGGGAGTCCATGAGTTCGTGGCCGGGCTTCCGGACGGCTACGAGACGATGGTCGGGGAACGCGGCGTGCGACTCTCAGGCGGTGAGCGACAGCGCGTAGCCATCGCGCGGGCGTTCCTGAAGGACGCGCCCGTGCTCGTGCTCGATGAGCCGACATCCAGCCTCGATGGCGAGAACGAGCGTCACGTCCGCGACTCGCTCTTGCGACTGATGAAGGGCCGAGCCACGGTGGTGATCTCCCATCGGCTCTCGGCGGTCGACTTCGCGGACGAGGTCGTGATGCTCGATGAAGGCCGCGTGGTCGAACGAGGAGCGCCCGAGGATCTCCTCCATGAGGGTGGCCGATTCGCCGCCCTCGCGAAGGCGCAGCTGATGTCAGCATGACATTCATGACTCGCGTATTCCGGTGGGACCCGCCCAGCGAAGTCGCGCCCGAATCCTGGCCGACGGGACTTCGGGGCCTCACCCGTGCGCTGCGGTCCTACTGGGGGCTGTTCGCGCTCGCGACGCTCGCTGGCCTCACGCAGCACGGACTCAACCTCGCGACCGCGGCGATGACCGCGTACGTGGTTGGCGCAGCGATTGATGGGGCCTCGTGGTCCGAACTCGAGCCATGGGTGTGGGCCACCGCGGCGCTCGTCGCGACGAGGGGCGTGCTGACGTTCGTCGAGCAGTGGCTTGGCCACGACCTCGCGTTCCGGCTGCTCGCCGTCTTCCGGCACTGGATCTACTGGGGCGTCGAGCGCATCGCGCCGGCAGGGCTGATGCGCCGTCGCAGCGGCGACCTCGCGGCGGCCGCGATGCAGGACGCGGAGAAGCTGGAGGTCTTCTACGCGCACACCAGCATCGAAACGATCATCGCCGTCGTGATCCCGGCCGTCGGCCTTGTCGCGATGTCAATCCTCCACCCGATGTTCGGCGTCGTGACGCTGCCCATTCTGATCCTGATGGCCACGGTGCCGTTCTGGCTGATTCGGTACGCCAACCGCCAGGGTCGCGAAGTCCGCGACCGGACCGGCGAACTCCAGGCCGAGGTGCTTGACTCTATCCATGGTCTTCGCGAAGTCGTCATGTTCGGGCGCGAGGAGGACCGTCTCGACCGTCTCGATCGCTTCGGTCGCGCGCTGGTCCGATCGCAGATCCGGTTCGGAGTGCGCGGTGGTCTCGAAGTCGCCGTCACAAACGGGCTCGCAGCCGTCGGGGTACTCGCCGTCCTCGTGGTTTCCGCGATCACCGTTGAGCGCGGCACGCTCGACGCGCGCCTCGCCCCGGTCGCCGTGACACTCGCGATCTTCACGCTCTTCGCCGTGGTTCGGTACGTGAGCATCGTCTCCAACAACCAGGGGCAGGTGTTCGGTTCGGCCGACCGCATCTTCGGCCTCCTCAACGAAGAGCAGGCAATCAACGACTCCGGTGACGCCGATCTACCCGGCGATAGGGACGTGGCGTTCGAGAACGTGACCTTCACCTACGATGCGCCACTCGCGCCGGCGGTGGCCGAGGTGTCGTTCACGATCCCTGCTGGAAGGACCGTCGCACTGGTCGGGCCCTCTGGCGCCGGAAAGAGCACGTGCGCCCACCTGCTCATGCGGTTCTGGGACGTGGAGACCGGGCGCATCACGATTGGCGGCATGGACATTCGCGAGACTTCCAGCGAGAGCCTGCGCGATCTGATCGGCTACGTCCCGCAGGACCCGTTCCTCTTCCAGACCAGCGTGGGCGACAACATCCGGCTCGCACGGCCAGAGGCGACTGATGAGGAGGTACGGCGGGCGGCGGCAGAGGCACGAGCAGACGTGTTCATCGAGGGTATGCCCGAGGGATACGACACCGTCGTCGGCGAGCGAGGGTCCAGTCTCTCGGGAGGCGAGCGCCAGCGGATCGCGATCGCGCGGGCACTCCTCAAGGCTCCGCCGATCCTCGTCATGGACGAGCCGACCTCCATGCTCGACGCTTTCAGCGAGCAGGAGCTCCGCGAGGCGATGGAGGCCGCGCGATCGGGGAGGACGGTGATGGTCATTGCCCACCGCCTCTCCACCATCCGCTCGGCCGACCTCATCGTGGTGCTCGACGAGGGGCGCGTGCGGGAGAGCGGCACGCACGACGAGTTGCTTGCGAGGGAGGGGCTCTACGCTCGCCTCGTGAGCATTCAGCGTGAAGGCATTCTGGCCGGGTAGCGATGGAACTCCACATCGAGGGTGTGACCGTCGAGCTCGGCGGCACTCTCATTTGCCGAGATGTCAGCTTCGAAGTCCCAAGTGGGTCGCTCGTGGGATTGGTGGGTCCCAACGGGAGCGGCAAGACGACGCTCTTGCGGACCGTCTACCGGCTGCTTCGACCGCGGCTCGGACGGGTCGTTGCGGGGGGCGACGATGTCTGGTCGCTCTCTCCACGCGACTCTGCGCGACGAACGGCAGTCGTCGTTCAGGAGCCTGCTCACGACTTCGACTTCACCGTGTCAGCCGTGGTCGGGATGGGCAGGACGCCACACAAGCGAGGCTTCGAGCGTGACTCGGCCAACGACAAGATGCTGGTGGCGGATGCGATCGCCCGGGTGGGCATGACCGCACTCGCCGAGCGGCCGTTCGGGACGCTATCGGGTGGTGAGAAGCAGCGGGCCCTGATCGCGCGGTCGGTGGCACAACAGGCTCAGGTGCTAGTTCTCGATGAGCCCACCAACCACCTCGATCTCCGCTATCAGCTTGAGACGTTGCAGCTCATCACGAGCCTCGGTGTCACGAGCATTATGGCCATCCACGATGTGAACCTCGCTTCACAGTTTTGTGATGAGGTCGTGCTCATGCAGCAGGGTGCCATCCACTCGGCCGGACCAACCGGAGCCGTCCTCTCAGCAGAGGCGATCCAGGATCTGTTTGAGATCGACGTGGAGGTGGCTACCACTGAATCGGGGCACAACACGTTCTGGCTGGGCACACGTGTGGCGGAAGCGGCGAATTCACCTTGATGGACTGGTCCGAGGGCAGCGACAGGTCTTAGGCTCCGACCCGGAGGTGAAGCCTGCTCGCACGCGTCCGCCACCGCCAGCTCGAGAGTTCGCAGTACAGTCTCTATGGCTGGCCAGCCCCCGCCTGCACAGCGCGCGTTACACCCGCAACTCGATCGACTCGAGGGCCGGGACCATGAGGGCGGGGACGCGCTCGCGGATCAGGTCCACCGTCCAGCCGCCCTCGTGGAAGATGCGGATCTTCGGGTCCGGGTGCGAGTAGAGCGAGAGCCGGTCGGCGCCGATGCCAAAGATCTGGCCGGTGATCTCCTGTGCCTCGTCGCTGCAGAGGTAGGTGACGATCGGGGCGCATTCGTCGGTCGTGCCGGTGCGCGTCGCCGCGCGGCCGCCGTGCGTGAGCCCTCGCGAGCCCTTGATGGCGTCGATGTTGTCGGGGATCGTCGCCGTCATCTCCGTCTCCGCCGAGGGCGAGATCGCGTTGACGGTGATGCCGTACTTCATCAGCTCAAGCGCCCAGCCGCGCGTGATCGTGGCGATCGCGCCCTTCGTCGCCGAGTAGTTGGAGTTGCCCGTGTAGCCGCTCAGGCCGCTGTCGGCGGTCATGTTGATGATGCGGCCGCTGCCCTGCGCCCGCATGTGGCGCGAGGCGAAGCGCGTGCAGGCGAAGTGGCCCTTGAGGTTCGTCGCCAGCACCTCGTCGTACTCCTCCTCTGTCATGTTGAAGATCATGCGGTCGCGCACGATCCCCGCGTTGTTGACGAGGATGTCGATGCTCCCGAAGGCCTCGATGCAGGTGTCGACGATGCGCTCGCCCGCGTCCCAGCTGGCGATGCTCTCGGGGAAGGTCACGGCGTTGCCGCCCGGACCGTCGTTGATCTCCCGCGCGAGTGCCTCGCACTGGTCCGGGTTGCGCCCGTTCACCACGACGTTCGCGCCGGCCTCGGCGAGCCCCACGAGGTAGGCGCGCCCCAGGCCGCGCGTCGATCCCGTCACCACCGCGTTCTTTCCTGCCAGCAGCACGCCTGCCTCCTCCCCTATTCCGTTCGTTCGTCGCCACCTTAGCGGACGGCGACGCACCCCGGTGCTCCGCGCGCTACCCTCGCCGCGACGACGAGAGGAGCGAGGCGATGACGACGACCGAAGAGACCCGCGAGCAGACGCTGGCAGGCAAGACCGCGCTCGTCACCGGCGGCGCGTCCGGCATCGGCGCGGCCACGGTCGAGGAGCTGGCGCGCCGCGGCGCGCGCGTGGCGGTGCTGGACCGCGAGGGCGAGGGCGCCGCCCGCAACGCCGCGGCCGCCGATGCCCTCACGAGCGGGGCGCTGGCGCTGACCTACGACCTCGGGGATACGTCGGGCATCCCGGGCGTCGTGGCGCAGGTGCTCGACGCCTTCGGGCGGATCGACATCCTCGTGAACTGCGCGGGGATGAGCGCGCGCGGCGGGCTGCTCGACCTGAGCGAGGAGGACTGGGACCTCGTCCACGTCGTGAACCTCAAGGCCCCGATGCGGCTGATGCAGGAGGTCGCGCGGCACATGATCGAGCGCGGCGAGGGCGGCCGGATCGTCAACGTCAGCTCCAGCTCGGCGTTCCGCGCGCGCTCGCACGTGGCCTACGCCAGCTCGAAGGCGGCGATCGTGCAGCTTTCGCGCAGCGCGGCCGCCGAGCTGGGGCCGCACGGGATCAACGTCAACGCAGTCGCGCCGGGCCTCACCCGCACCGGCATGACGGGCGACCGCGACATCGACGCGGACGCGCGCGAGGGGTACCTCTCGAATCTCGTCGGCCGCGCCGCCGAGCCGCCGGACGTGGCGGCCGCGATCGTCTTCCTCTGCCTGCCGGAGAGCCGCCAGATCACCGCGCAGACGATCCACACGTCGGCGGGCCTCGTCGTCTGAGCGGGCCGTCACGACCGGCGCGCGGCGCGGTACCATCCGCGCGAGGCAGCACGCGAGCGAGGGGGTGAAGCATGGCGGACCGCGGCATCGACGTAGCGAGCCGGCTGGACGAGATGCACCTGGAGGTTTACCAGGGCATGCCCGAACGCCCGCTCGACGTCACCGACATCCCCGGCTCCGTCGCGGCGATGCGAGAGCACTCCGCCCAGCGTGAGATCGAGCCCCTGCCCGACGGCGTCACCACCGAGGACCGCTACGCGCCCGGTCCGGACGGCGCGCCGGACGTGCTCGTGCGGCTCTACCGGCCGGACGGCCTCGAGCCCGGCGGGCCGGCTTTCTACTGGATCCACGGCGGCGGGATGGTCGTCGGCAGCGTCGACGGCAGCGACGGGTTCTGCGGGCAGCAGGCGCTCGACCTCGGCATCCTCGTCGCCTCGGTCGAGTACCGGCTCGCGCCGGAGCACCCCTACCCCGCCCCGATCGAGGACTGCTACGCCGGCCTCAAGTGGTTCGCCGGGGCGGCCGGCGAGCTGGGGATCGACTCGGCGCGGATCGCCATCGGCGGCGGAAGCGCGGGTGGCGGCCTCTGTGCCGGGCTCGCGCTGCTCGCGCGCGACCGCGGCGAGATCGATGTCTGCTTCCAGCTGCTCGTCTATCCGATGATCGACGACCGCAATATCAGCAACAGCAGCCACGCGATCACCGACCCGCGGCTCTGGAACCGCGAGAAGAACACGATCGGCTGGAGCTCCTACCTCGCCGGCAACAACGGCGGCGAGGACGTCCCGGTCTACGCCGCGCCGGCGCGCGCGACCAACCTCGAGGGCCTGCCACCGGCCTACATCAACGTCGGGGCGCTCGACCTGTTCGTGGACGAGAGCATCGACTACGCGCAGGCGCTGAACGCGGCGGGCGTGCGCACGGAGCTGCACGTCTACCCGGTGGCCTTCCACGGATCGCCGAACAGCGTCTCCGAGTCGCCGATCTCGCAGCAGTGGGCCGCCGACCAGCAGAACGCGCTGCGCGGCGCGCTGTTCGGCGACGGGTAGCAGCGAGCCGCTGGAGCGCCGCTAGGGCAGTTCCGCAGGCGTCAGGTCGAACTCCTCGAGAATCTGCGGGGTCGTCACGATGCGGCCGCTGATCATTGAGGGCTCCCGGATCGCCAGTCTCAGGCAGGCCTCCGCGACGTGCTCGACGGGGGTCACGCGGTCGCGGTTCGCATCGGTGATCAGCCCGAAGTAGGCGACGCCGGGGGTGGCGATCAGGCCGGGCTGGATCGCGTTCACGGCGATCGCCCGCTGCTCCGCGGCGAAGCCGGTGCTGAAACGCTCCAGCGCCGACTTGCACATGCCGTAGATCGTGCTGCCGTGGATGTCCGCGTCCAGCGAGGGGTGCAGCGCCGCGCCGGACGACATGTTCACGATCGCGCCCCAGCCCCGCTCGCTCATGCCGGGCGCGACGAGCTGCGAGAGGTGCACCGCGGCATGCACCTGGATCTCGAACATCACCCGCTCCTTCTCCGCGTCGAAGGTGTCGGTGTCGTTGTACCAGGTGACTGCGCCGTTGTTGACGAGGATGTCGACCGGGCCGAGCTCCTCTTCTGCCGTCTCAATCAGGCGCTCGCGATCCTCCGCGGAGGCGAGGTTGCAGGGCACCGGCAGCGCCGTCCCGCCAGCGGCCTCGATGCGCGCAGTGACGCCGGTCAGGCTGCCGGGGAGCAGCCGGTGGTCGCCCTCGTTGACCGTCCGCGCGGCCAGCGCGACCCGCGCGCCCTCCATCGCGTAGCGCACCGCGATCGCCTCGCCGATGCCCCGCGAGCCACCCGTGACCACCGCGACGCGCCCTTCCAGCAATCCGCCCTCGCCCGCCATCGTGCGTACCTCCTCGCTGCCTTCGCGCCCTGGCGCGGCCGGATGCCGGACAGGGCGGCCTTACCCCGATATGCTGTCGCAGGTCTCGCCCGCACAGCGGGCATGACGATACGACACCCGTGACCAGGCCACGAGGGGAGTCCCCATATGTCGCTCGAGAACAAGGTCGCACTCGTCGCCGGCGCCAGCCGCGGCATCGGCGCGGACGTCGCGAAGTACCTCGCCCGCGCGGGCGCGAAGGTCGCCGTCGCCGCCCGCACGGTGGAGGTCACCGACCCGCGCCTGCCCGGCACGATCCACTCGGTCAGCGAGGAGATCGCCGCCGAGGGCGGGACGGCGCTCCCGGTCGTCATGAACCTGCGCGACGCCGAGAGCATCACCGGGGCGGTCGATCAGGTGGTCGCCGAGTGGGGGCGCATCGACGTTCTCGTCAACAACGCCGCGATCTTCATCCCCGGCGACATCGTCGGCGCACGCGATCGCCACATCGAGCTGAGCATCGCGATCAACCTCGTTGGCCCCATCATCGCGATGCGGGCGGTCGTGCCGCACATGCAGGAGGCCGGAGGCGGGCACATCATCAACGTCTCCTCGCGCGGGTCGATCATGCCCGGCGTCGGGCCCTACAGCGCCGAGCAGATCGCCCGCGTCGGCGACCTGCTATACGGGCCGGAGAAGTCCGCCCTCGAGCACTTCTCGCAGCGCCAGGCGATGGCGCTCCAGGGCGACAACATCGCCGTGAACGTGCTCTCGCCCAACGGCCGCATCAAGACGCCCGGCAATCTCTTCTTCGAGAACGACCCGGAGAACCCGACCCTCGACTTCGAGACCGCCGACGACATGGGCAAGGCGACCGTGTGGATGTGCGAGCAGGACGCGGCCAGCTACACGGGCAACATCGTGTACGACGAAGACGTCGTGGCCGAGCACAACCTCTAGCAGCGGGAGCGCATGGCGCTGTTCGGGCGTCGCGTAGCCCGCAGCGCGGCGCTCGCCGCGCTGCTACTCCTGAGCGCCGCCTGCGGCGGGTCGCCGCCCGGCGCTGTCGGCGAGGCCTCGCCGACAGCGTCACCCGTCGCGACGCCGACGGCGACCGCTACGCTCGAGAGCGCCACGGCGGCGGCGACCACGCCTGCGCCGCCGCCGCTCACGCCCTCGCCGGCACCGTCCCCCACGCCGACGGCGCCGCCGGCGGCGCCGGCCCCCGCCGCCGCGCCGCCGGCCCCGCCCGCGGCGCCCCCCCGCCCCGGCG
>VXMT01000139.1 GCA_009840965.1 Chloroflexota bacterium | reverse complement strand
GTGGCCGTGGGTGATCCCCGCCGGGTCGGGCCTCGGGACGTCACCCGCGCGGCAGTGCGCGCGGGGGCCGCCCCGCGGGGGCCCGGCCGCCCCCGGCGCCGCCGGCGCGCCGCAGGCGCCGCAGAAGCGATGGCGCCGGTGCCAGTAGGTGAGCCCCCGCGCGTAAGCCACGAGCGCTGCGTCCGTGCCCGGAACGATCTGCACCATCTCGCGCAGGTCCATCATCTCCCCGCCGGGCGAGCGGGCGAGCAGGGTCTCGGCCTCCACGTGCGAGAAGTCGACGACGAAGTGCGCCGCGCCGGCTTCGCCGTCCTCGACCTGCACGCCCAGCAGCGAGGCTTCGGCGCGGGCGTCGAGCAGGCCGTCGAGGGTCTCGCGGTAGTGGATCACGGCGCGCGGCTCGGGGCCCAGGCGAACGACGGCGTTCTGCCGCCAGATCGCGAGGAAGCGCGTCGACGGGTCGTCGAGGCGCGCCGCAAGCCACGCGGCGTCGGTCCGCAGATGCGCGGCCCGGTCGAGCGGCATGCCGGCGAGCACGTTGCTGTGGATGCGGGTGAGCCCGGTCATGCGCCAACCTCGCACACCGCCTGAACGTTTCATACCCCTCCGGCGCCGGGTGCCCGCTCCGCCCGACGGCGCGTGCCGGGCGCTCGTCTCGCGATCGCCGCAGGCGGGGACTATAGTGGCCGCTCGCGCAGGCAGACCGCCTGGAGGCCACGAATCATTGCTATGAACGCACCGCTCTACGTCCCGCTGGAAGACCGCGGCGTCGTATCCGTCGACGGACCGGAGGCAGGCCCCTTCCTCCAGGGCCTGATCTCCAACGACGTCGAGCGCGTGACGGATGCGCGCGGCATCTACGCGGCGCTGCTCACGCCGCAAGGCAAGTTCCTGCACGATTTTTTCGTGCTGCGCCGGGGCGCGGGCTACCTGCTGGACTGCGAGGGAGCGCGCACGGGGGACCTCGGGCAGAGGCTCATGGCCTACAGGCTGCGGGCCGACGTGGCGCTTGCCGACGCGACCGAGGACTACCGGGTGATCGCGCTCTTCGGCGGCAATGGCGATGAGAGCGCGTTCGACCTGCCGGCCGGCGACGGCGGCGCGGCGCCCTGCGCAGGCGGCACGCTCATGCGCGACCCGCGCGGCGATGCGCTCGGGCTCCGCGCGGTCCTGCCCGCCGATGCGGCCCTCGCCTTCCTGGAGCGGGCGGGTTTCGCCCGGGGCAGCCGGGCCGACTACGAGCGCCACCGGATCGCGCTGGGCGCACCCGACGGCAGCCGCGACATGGAGGTCGGCCGGGCGACGCTGATGGAGTGCGGCTTCGAGGCGCTGAACGGCGTCGACTTCGAGAAGGGCTGCTACGTCGGCCAGGAGCTGACGGCGCGGACCAAGCACCGGGGCCTCGTGCGCCGCCGCCTTGCGCGGGTGGCGCTGGACGGCCCGCTGCCGCCGGCCGGCACGCCGATCGTCGCGGGCGAGCGCGAGGTGGGTGAGATTCGCTCCGGGCTCGACGGCGCCGCGCTCGCGGTGCTGCGGCTGGAGAGGATCGCCGCCGCCGCCGAGGCGGGCACCCCGCTCGTGGCCGGCGACGCGCGGGTTATTCCTCCCGACTCTCCCTAAGCGCTCCGGCGGTGCCTTCCGCGTGCGCGATGGCGGCCTGGGCAGCCGCGAGCCGCGCCACGGGCACACGGTAGGGGGAGCAGGAGACGTAGTCGAGGCCGACCTCCTCGAAGAAGTCGATCGACGCCGGATCGCCGCCATGCTCGCCGCAGATGCCGAGCTTGAGGTCGGGGCGGGTGCGCCGCCCGCGCTCTGCGGCGATCTGCACGAGCTCGCCGACACCCTCGCGGTCGAGGCTCGCGAAGGGATCGCGCGCCAGGATCCCGGCCCGCTCGTAGTCGCCGACGAAGCTCGCGGCATCGTCGCGCGAGATACCGAGCGCGGTCTGCGTCAGGTCGTTGGTGCCGAAGCTGAAGAATGACGCGCTCTCGGCGATCTCGCCGGCCGTGAGCGCCGCGCGAGGCAGCTCGATCATGGTGCCGATGGCGTAGGCGATGCGGGCGCCGGCTTCCTCCTCCACCGCGCCGTGGACGCGCTCGATGGCGCCCTTGAGGATGTCGAGCTCGCGCCTGGTCGCCACCAGCGGGACCATGATCTCGAGCTGGACCGGGCGCTCGCCCCCGGCGTCGGCCGCCGCCTCGAAGATGGCGCGCGCCTGCATCTCGTAGATCTCCGGGTACGAGATGCCGAGGCGGCAGCCGCGATGCCCCAGCATCGGGTTGATCTCGTGCAGCTGCGCGATGCGCGCGCGGAGCGTCTCCACCGTGACACCGGCGGCCTCGGCGACGCTCGCGATCTCGGCGTCGGCGCGCGGAAGGAACTCGTGCAGCGGCGGGTCAAGCAGGCGGATCGTCACCGGCAGGCCCGCCATGATGCGGAAGAGCGCCGCGAAGTCGCTGCGCTGCGCCGGCAGCAGCTTGGCGAGCGCGGCGCGGCGGCCGTCCGCATCCGCCGCCACGATCATCTCGCGCACGGCGACGATGCGCGCGTCGTCGAAGAACATGTGCTCGGTGCGGCAGAGGCCGATCCCCTCCGCCCCGAAGCGGAGCGCGGTCTCGGCATCGGCCGGCGTCTCGGCATTGGTGCGGACGCGCAGGCGCCGCGCGCGGTCGGCCCAGCCCATGAGGGTGGCGAAGTCGTCCGAGAGCGCGGGCTCGATGGTGGGTACCGCGCCCTCCAGCAGCTCGCCGCTCGCGCCGTCGATGGTGACTGTGTCGCCGGCGGAGATCAGGGCGTCCCCCGCCCGGCACTCGCGCGCCGCCTCGTCGATGCGGAGCGCGCTCGCGCCTGTGATG
>VXMT01000136.1 GCA_009840965.1 Chloroflexota bacterium | reverse complement strand
TTCTTGGTGTTTTGTGGTGTTTGTTTTTTTTTTGTTTTTCTTTCCTGGCGCTCGCGGCGGGGGGGGGGGGGCGCCTCTTCTGCACTTCTGCGTCCGCGACAAAGCAGCCCGCCATGACGCTCGCCTTGACAGGCCCCACGCCGGCGAGAAGATGAGCCCGCCAGCGAGGAGGCCCGATGGAGCCCGTCGAGCTGTTCACGCCCGATTTCAAGCGCGACCCGTTCCCGACGTACCAGATCCTGCGCGACCACCACCCCGTCTACCGCGACCCCGGCAGCGGCGCCTGGCTGCTCAGCCGCTTCGAGGACGTCTACGCCGCCCTCGCCGACCACGCGACGTTCTCCTCGGAGGACACGAGGCGCGCCGACTCGCGGCTGGGACCGCGGCGCTCGGCGCGGGTGCTGGTCGGGCAGGACCAGCCCGGCCACACCCGCATCCGCCGGCTGGTGAATCGCCCATTCGCCCGCAGCGAGATCGAGAAGCTGCAGCCGGAGCTCGACGCGCTCGCCGGCGAGCTGCTCGACGCGGCCGCGGAACAGCCGATCGACCTCGTGCCTGCGCTCGCGATCCCGCTCCCGGTGATGGTGATCGCGCGCGTGCTCGGCGTTGCTCCCGAGGACTACCGGCGCTTCAAGGCCTGGTCGGACGCCGTGATCGCCACCGACGCCCCGGCCGAGTCCACCTCCGCCGCCGTCCGCGAGATGCACGCCCACTTCCGCGAGGTCGCGGCGCGGCGCCTCGAGCAGCCGCGCGACGACCTGATCTCGGTGCTCGTGCACGAAGAGCCCGAGGGCGAGCCGCTGTCCGAGGAGGAACTGCTCGACATCTGCCAGGTCGTGCTCGTGTCCGGCAATCAGACCACGACCGCCCTCGTAGGCAACGTGCTGAACATCCTCGTGGACCGTCCCGACCTCTGGACACGGCTCCGCGAGGACCGCACGCTCGTCGACGCGGCGATCGAGGAGAGCCTGCGCTTCGACAGCCCATTGCAGCTGCTCTGGCGGCGCGCCCTGCGGGATGTCGCGGTGCGCGGCGTCACGATCCCCGAGGGCTCGACCGTGGCCGTGATCTACGGGTCCGCAAACCGCGATGAGCGCGAGTTCCCGGACCCGGACAGCTTCCGGCTCGACCGCGAGCTCGGCTCGCACGTCGCCTTCGGGCATGGCATCCACTACTGCCTCGGCGCGCCGCTCGCCCGGGCGGAGCTGCGGGCCGTGCTCGACGGCCTGCTCGACCGCTACGCGAGCCTCGACCGCGCGGGGCCGGCGGAGCGGCTGCAGACGCCCGGCTTCACGCTGCGCGGCTTCCAGCGCCTGCCGATCCGCTTCAGCCCGTAGCCTCCTCGAGGAGGGCTCGGGCGCGGGCGAACACCGCATCGAACATCGCCTCCGTGAGGCGACCGGTGAAGGTGTTCTGCTGGCTCGGGTGGTACGAGCAGAGCAGCGTCCGCCCGCCGGAGAGCGCGAACTCCGCGCCGTGCCCGAAGCGCGGACGCGGGCGCAGATCCTCGAGGACGGCGAGCCTGTTCAGTGCCCAGCCACCGAGCGCGAGGTAGACGCGCGCGCGATCGAGCAGCGCCAGCTCGCGCTCGAAGTAGGGATGGCAGCGGTCGCGCTCCTCGGTGGTCGGCCGGTTGTCGGGCGGCGCGCAACGCACGGTCGCGACGACTCGGGCGTCGAGCAGTTCGAGGCCGTCGTCGCGGCTCGAGGCGTGGGGCTGGTTGGCGAATCCGGCGCGGTGCATCGCGCGGAAGAGCCAGTCGCCGGAGCGATCGCCGGTGAAGACGCGCCCCGTGCGGTTCGCGCCGTGCGCCGCGGGCGCGAGCCCGACGACGACGAGACGCGCCTCGGGATCCCCGAAGCCGGGCACGGGCCTGCCCCAGTATTCCTGGTCACGGAAGGCCGCGCGCTTCTCGCGCGCCACCCGCTCGCGCCACTCGACGAGGCGCGGGCAGGCGCGGCAGCCGACGATCTCGCCATCGAGCGCGGCCAGCGCGTCGCCGTCGCTCACGCCGTGCGGTCCTCGACGCCCCAGCTGCCGGCGCGCACGGGCGTGAGCGCGATCAGCGGCCGCCCGTCGAGGTCCATCGTGCGGTACTGCGGGTACTTCTCGCGCAGTGCCTCGAGGGCCTGCGCGTACCCCTCGTCGCCCTCGCCCAGCACCTCGGCGTGGCAGCGCAGCATCGCCCAGGCGAGGCGCCCCCAGTCGTCGCTGTAGACGTCGCAGAGCAGCGTCGCCGCGCCGTGCTCCTCGATGTTGCGCAGGCGCTGCAGACGAGCGCTGCGCTTCGGTTTCTCGTCGACCACCGAGTAGCAGCGCCCACCGAGCAGCACGAAGCAGATCGGGACTATGTGCGGCGTCCCCGCCGGGTCGATGGTCGCGAGGCGGGCGACGCGCTGCGCCTCGACGAAGGCGCGCACGGCAGGCGAGAGTTGCAGCGGCTCGCTCGGCGGCTCCATGAGCAGAACGTAGCGGCGGACGGCAGGTCCCGCTACTCCGGCAGGATCTCGACCTGCGCGAAGTCGCCGACCTGCTGGCTCCAGTTGTAGCCGTCGTCGCTGTTCTCGAACCAGATGTCGCGGTGCTCGCCGTCGACGGCGCTCCCCGTGTCCTTGCAGGTGTAGATACGGTCGAGGGGATCGCCGATGATGCGGAAGCGCTGCCCGAAGTTCTCGCGGGAGCAGGCCGCGGCACCCTCGTGGACGACCTCACCATTGGCCATGGCCCCGCACCAGCCACCGCCGTCACCGATCCCGATCGTGCCCTGCCGGCAATAGTAATACGTGATCCTCGCCTCGACCACCTCTCCCGCGGGCTCGGCCGTCGCCGGGGGCGGGGGGGGGGCCGGGGGCGTGGGGG
>VXMT01000005.1 GCA_009840965.1 Chloroflexota bacterium | reverse complement strand
CGAGGGCTGGCCCGACCCGCCCCGGCCTCCTGCGCGCGCCGACGCCTGGCGTGCGGCGAGCGCCTCCGACTTCCCCGGCGCGGCGGACCCCGCCGACGGCCCGCTGGCCGGGCTGCGCGTGCTCGACCTCGGCCAGGTCTGGGCCGGGCCGCTCGTCAGCCGCTACCTCGCCGACTACGGCGCGGACGTGGTGAAGGTGCAGACCACCAAGCGCCCCTGGGGCTCCGGCGTGCCGGGCAGCTTCGATCCTTCCGAGGCGCTCGCCTGGGAGTGGATCCTGCGCAACCGCCGCTCGATCGCCCTCGACCTCAAGGCGGCGGGAGGCCTCGATCTGTTCGAGCGGCTCTGCGGCGTCGTCGACGTGGTCGTCGACAACTACGCGCCGAGGGTGATGCGCTCGTTCGGCGTCGACTACGCCCGGCTGACGGCCGAGCACCCGCGGCTGATCATGCTGGCGATGCCCTCGGCAGGCCTCGATGGACCGTGGGCGGACCTCATCACCTACGGGCCGTCGCTGTCCGCGCTGTTCGGGATGAAGAGCCTGAACGGCTACCCCGAGGACCGGCAGGTGATGGAGGAGGCGGCCGAGCTGGACCCGATCGCCTCCGCCTACGGCACGCTCGCGATCCTCGCCGCGCTCGCCTCGCGCTCCCGCAGCGGGCGTGGCCAGTTCATCGAGCTGGCGCAGGGCGAGGCGGGCTTCGCGGGCCTTGCCGAGGCGGTGGTCGACTGGACCTGGAACGGCCGCGACAGCGGCCCGGTCGGCAACTCGCACCGCTACTACGCCCCGCACGGCATCTACCGCTGCGCCGGCGAGGACCAGTGGATCGCCATCGCCTGCGGCGAGGACGAGGAGTGGCGCGCCCTCGCGCGCCTCGCCGGCCACGAGGACTGGCCGGGGCGCGCGGACTTCGCGACGCGCGAGGGCCGCATCGCCGCGCGCACGGAGCTGGACGGCGAGATCAACGGCTGGACCGCCCCGCACGACAAGCGCGAGCTGGCGGAAGCCCTCCAGGCGGCGGGCGTCCCGGCCTTCCCCGTCCTCGACGCCAACGAGGCGGTCACGGACCCGCACCTCGCCGAGCGGCGCCGCCGCTTCGTGCTGGACGAGGACTACCCCGGCGACGAGCTGCTCAACGGCAACGCCTGGAGCCTCGCCGAGGCGCCGCCGACCCTGCGCCTGCCCTCGCCCGTCTTCGGCGCCCACAACGTCGAGGTGCTCGGCGAGTACCTCGGGATGCCCGAGGCGGAGGTGCGACGCCTCGAGGAAGCCGGGGTGCTCGAATAGCCGGGGAGCCGCCCGCGGAGGCGCCGCTCTGGCGCAACGATCCCGAGCTGCCGCTGCCCTACGTGCTCGACGAGCCGCCCGGCGAGCCGCTCGAGGGCGGCGTGCTGCGCATCGGCTGGCACCAGGACCTCGTCTCCTTCGACCCGACGTTCTCGACCAGCGCGGGCACGCTCATGCTGCCCAACCTCGTCGCCAACCGGCTGCTGCGCTTCGCCGGCGGGGCCGCCTTCGACCCCTTCGAGCGCCGGCTCGAGCCGGAGCTGGCGCGCTCCTGGGAGCGCTCGCCGGACGGGCTGACCTACACCTTCCACCTCACCGACGAGGCGCGCTGGCAGGACGTCCCGCCGCTGGACGGGCGGGCGCTGCTCGCCGAGGACGCGCGCTGGGCGATCGAGCGCTACGCACGCGAGGGCGCGCACCGCGGCTACCTCGCGGCGATGGCCCGCTGCGAGGCGCTCGACGATCAGACGCTGCAGATCGCGCTGCGCCGCCCGCAGGCCGACTTCGACCTGCCGCTGGGCAGCCGCTCCTTCTGCATCTACCCGCGCGAGCTGCACGAGAGCGGCGCGCTCGAGGCGATGCGCGGCCTCGCCGGCAGCGGCCCGCTGATCCTCGACGAGGCGACGCCCGGCGAACGGCTGCGGCTGCGCCGCAACCCCGACTACTGGGAAGGCGCGGTCCACCTCGACGGCCTCGAGGTGGTGATGGAGCCGGACCCGACGCGACGCCTCGATGGCTTCCGCAGCGGCGAGTTCGGCTACGTCAGCAACCCGCTGGAGCGGCTGAGCGAGGCGCACGCGCTGCTCGGGGAGCTGCCTGAGACACGGCTGCACCTCGTACCCGCGTTCGCCTCGCAGTGGGGCATCGCGCTCGATCTCGCGGACGAGCGCTTCGCCGACGAGCGCGTGCGCCAGGCGCTGATGCTGGCGATCGACCGCGAGGCGCTGGCCGGGGAGCTGCACGAGGGCCTCGCGAAGGTGCTGCCGAGCACACCCTGGATCTTCGCCTTCGACGCGGAGCCGGAGGGCGAGGCGCTGGGGCCGTGGCTGCGCCACGACCCGGCTGAGGCGCAGCGCATGCTCGAGGCCGCCAACGCGCTGCCGCTCGACTTCGAGCTGCGCTACCGCAACTACCACGACGTGACGAACCGCCGCGCCAACGAGCGGGTCGCCGAGCAGTTCGCCGCCCTCGGTGTGACGATGACGCTGCGCGAGGTCGACATGACGGCCTTCAACCGCGCCTGGAGCGGCAACGACTACGGCGCGGCCGCCGACGGCTACGCCCCCGCCGGCTTCACGACCGACGCCTACTTCCACGACTCGCTGGTGACGGGCGGCGCGCTCAACCGCTGGGGCATCAGCGACCCGCAGATCGATGGCTGGGCGGACCGCCAGTCGGGCGAGCTGGACCCCGAGGCGCGCCGCGAGCTGCTGCGCCGCATCTGGGACCGCGTGCTGGAGCGGGCCTATCGCATCGAGAAGGTGGGGGCGCTGCGTTTCGAGGTCTACCAGCCGTGGCTGCGCAACCTCCGCCTCTACGACGCCACCGGCGACCTCGGCCTCCAGATCGCCCACGTC
>VXMT01000044.1 GCA_009840965.1 Chloroflexota bacterium | reverse complement strand
CGCCGTCCGGCGCCGCCCCCGGCCGCGAGTGGTAGCCGGCCGCCGGGGGGGAGCCGGCGTGAGCCTCGGGCGGCATCGCGACCCCCGACCCGCCGCCGTGACGGCGGCCTCCTGCTCCACGGGCAGCCCGTAGTTCGAGTCGTACAGCGCCTCGACCCGCGAGGCGACCTCGGGGCCGACGTCGTCGCAGTCCGAGGCCGCGGCGAACTCCTCGATCTGCTCGAGGCCGTAGATGTTGGGCAGCGTGCTGACGACTTCCGGGTCCTTGAGGATGTAGCGCAGCGCCGCCTGCCCGAGCACGCCGCCGGTGGCCTCGGTGAGGAAGCCGAGCTGCTCGATCTTCTTGAGGCCGTTGATCAGCCAGGCGCGCGGGCGGTGGCGGCGGTGGTCGTTCTCGTCGAAGACCGTGTCCACCGTGTACTTGCCCTCGAGCATCCCCGAGGAGTGCGGCACCCGCACCAGCAGCGAGCGCCCGGCCGCGCGGGCCGCCGCGATCAGCTCGCGGCCGGGGTCCAGCTCGAGCGCGTTGTAGATCATGTGCACGACCTCGACCTGCCGCTCGGCGAGGGCGTACAACCCCTCCTCGCGCCAGCCGATCGCGGGACCGAGGGCGGCCCCGACGCTGCGCACCTTGCCCTCGCGCCGCGCACGGTCGAGGAAACTCCAGACGTCGTCGCGCTCCAGGTGCTCCATGCGCACGTTGTGCAGCTGCCAGAGGTCGATGCGGTCGGTGCCGAGCCGGCGCAGCGAGCCGTCCAGCGCGCGCTGCAGGAAGTCCGGCTCGAAGCAGTGCGGGGCCTCCTGGTGACCCTCGCGGCGCTTGCCGATCTGCGACTCCCAGTCGTAGCCGAACTTGGTGGCGATCACGATCTTGTCGCGCTCGGTGCCGGGGAACGCCTCCGCGAGGATCGTCTCGCCGCGGCCGTTGCCGTAGGTGTCGGCGGTGTCGAAGAAGTTGATGCCGCGCTCGTGGCCCTGCCGCAGCAGCGTCACGGCCTGCTCGTCGCTGTAGTCGCCCCACCAGCCGGCGGCCACGGTCCAGACGCCGAAGCCGAGCTCCGAGACGGAGATGTCCGTGCCCGCGATGGTGCGATAGCGCATGCCTGGTCCCCCCGCCACTCCGGCGCCCTCGCGAGCTTCCGCCAACGCCCGCGAAGCGACAACCGGGCCGCCTCGAATCGACGGGATCGGGCCGTCGATTTGGGTAGATTCGAGGGCGGAATCGAGCCGTGCGCGGCGCGCCGGGGGTTGGGAGCGGGCTACTGGTTGGCGAGCGGGATGGTGGCCGTGACGCAAGGCTCGTCGCCGTGCACCGCAGTGGTGTGGCCCTTGCCGGTCGTGTCCTCGACCAGGCGGGCGTCGCCGGGACCGAACAGGTGCTTCGAGCCGTCGCTCAGCCCGATCTCGAGCTGCCCCGAGAGGATGATGACGAACTGCCGGCGGGGCGCCGGGTGCCAGTCCACGAACCGCCCCACGGGGTCCTCCCGGAAGCGGATGGTCGTGGTGTCCAGACCGCCCGTCCACTCGGGGGCGTCCGACAGATCGATGGGCTCGATGTGAGACTCGCCGTCGTCTCCGGTGTACAGGCGGTACGTGCCCACGGCGTTGCCTCCCTCCGGGTGTTCCCGCAGTCTAGCGTCCGGCGGGCGGCCGTATCGTCTCGCCTGAAGGCGCACTGGTGGTGACGAGATGCACAGCTGGCGCGTAGCCGATCCCGTGAGGCTCGCGCGGCGCGGCCTCCGTGCCGTCGAGATCCTCGCGTTCGTCTCGCTCGCGGCGGGCGTGATCGTCTGGTGGTTGATCGCGGGCCGCGAGGGCCCGGCGACGCCCGTGGAGCTCGCCCTCGCGGCGGTCATCGCTGCCGCGCTGCTGCTGCCCGGCCTGCTGCTCGTCCACCTCGCGCGCACGCTCTACCGCACCGCCGCGCTCGTCGACGAGCTGCGCGAGCAGATCGCCGGGGCCGCGGGCCCGGGCGAGGCGTGGACGGGCGACGGGCGGCTGCTGGCGCGCACGCTGCGCCTCGCGCTGCGCGAGCGCGGGGCGGGGATGATCGCCGCCCCGTGGTACTGGCTGCTCTCGCTCTGGGCGGCCGCCGCCTCGCTCGTGCTGATCCTCGGCGCGGTCTCGCTCGGCCTTGCGGCGCTGCTCTAGCCCGCTATGCGGTCGGGAACCAGCCGCCGTCCGGGATCAGCAGCTGGCCCGTGAAGTACGAGGACTCCTCGCTGGCGAGGAAGAGCGCGGTATTGGCCAGCTCGCGCGGCGTGCCCATGCGGCCCAGCGGCACCATTCCCAGCACCGCCTGCTCCGTCGCCTCGTCCAGCCGGAGCATCTCCGTCATCGAGGTCTCGAAGTAGCCGGGTCCGATCGCGTTGATGCGGATGCCGTGCTTCGCCAGCTCCGGCGCCATCGACTTGGTCAGCATCCAGACGCCCGCCTTCGCCACCTGGTAGGCCGCCGAGGACGCTCCCACCGGCAGCTTCGCGAGGATCGAGGCGATCGTGACGACCGTGCCGCCCTCGCCGGCCTCGATCATCGGCCGCAGGGTGTGGCGCAGCGTCAGCAGCACGCCGGTGAAGTTCACGTCCATGACGTAGTCCCACATCTCCAGCGGCTGGTAGATGAAGCTGTGGCCCAGCGGATCCTCGGCGAAGGCCGCCAGGTGCTGGGCGTTGCTCTCCACGTCGTTGGTGACGTAGCCGGGGTGCGCCACTCCGGCGGCCGGGATCACGATGTCGATCCCGCCGAAGGCCTCGACGGCCTGCGCCGCCAGCGCGGCGTTGCTCTCGTCGCGGCGCGTGTCGACCTGCGCCGCGCCGGCCGTGCCGCCGGCCGCGCGGATCGCCTCGGCGCCCTCCTCCGCGCCCGCCGCCAGTAGATCGGC
>VXMT01000208.1 GCA_009840965.1 Chloroflexota bacterium | reverse complement strand
CGGAGGGCGGACCCTCCCTCACCCTAACCCTCTCCCTCGGGGAGAGGGGACCGGACGGCGCCGCGCGGCCGGACTCCTCCTCACCCTGACCCTCTCCCGCCGGGGGAGAGGGGACCGGACGAGACCTAGAACGTCAGGATGCTGCGGCCGAAGACCTCGCCGCGCTCGAGGCGGCCAACGGCGTCGTTGATGCCCTCGATCGGGTGGCGCTCCGTGACCAGCGCGTCGAGGTCCAGCTGGCCCTCGTGGTACCAGCGCAGGAACTCCGGGAAGTCCTTCTCCGGGATACAGGAGCCGCCGAGCGTGCCGATCAGAGTCCGCTCGCCCTGCAGCATCGAGCGTGTCGGGATCTCCTGGCGGCCGATGCCGGAGCCGATGATCGCGGCAACCCCGCCGCGCCGCCCGTCCCACTGCGAGGCCCGCACCGAGTCGATGATCTGCCCCGTGGTCTCGGGCGCGCCGATCGCGTCGATGGCGTAGTCCGCGCCGCCGTCGGTGATGCGGATGATCTCCGCGACGGGGTCGACCTCGCGGGCGTTGATCAGCACGTTCGCGCCGAACTGCTTCGCGAAGTCCAGCTTCTCGTCGGAGAGGTCGACCGCGATGATCGGGTCCGCCTCGCGCACGGCGGCCGCGGCGATCGCGCAGAGGCCGACGCCGCCGACGCCGTAGACCGCGCAGGACTCGCCCTTCTGCACGTTGAGCGAGTTGGTGACCGCGCCCGAGCCGGTCATCACGGCGCAGCCGATGATCGAGGTGACCTCGTTTGGCGTCTCGTCCGGGACCTTGAGCACGAACTCTGCGTTGCAGAGGGTGTGCTCGGACCAGGTGTAGATGCCGGCGTGGCCGTTGAGGTCCTCACCCTTCCAGCGCACCGGCGCCGTGGAGACGGTGCGGCCCGTGCCGGGCTGCGGGTGCCTCGGCAGCCAGCCGACCAGCACCTTGTCGCCGGGGGCGACGTGGTCCACGCCGTCACCGACGGCGACGACCTCGCCGGTGGACTCGTGGCCGAGCACGGTCGGGAAGGTGGGGTTGGTGTGGCCGTGCAGGGCGTGCAGCTGCGAGTGGCAGACGCCGCTCGCGAAGTTGCGCACGAGGGCGTGACCGGGCGCGACCTCGTCGTCGTAGTCGACCTGCTCGACGAGCAGTGGCTTGCCCATTTCGGCAAAGATGACGGTGCGTGACTGCATCCGGGTGACTCCCTCCGGCGTACGTGTGTGTTGAGCGCGCCCGATTCTAGGCGATCGCGACCGTTACGGCCCGTCGCTCGCCCCGGCCTCCTGCTCTGTGTCCTCGGCGTGGCGCTCGAGGGCGGCTTCGAGCGCCATCACGCACCGCGCGGCCGCGCCCAGCCCGCTCTCGACGAGCAGGCGGCGTACCGCGCGGCCGTCGTCGGGTACGGCTCGCTCCCCGGCGGTCCGGGCGAGTGAGGCGAGCAGGCGGCGGTCCTGCTCCAGCCGCTGCAGCAGCGCCGGGATCGTCGGGGCGGCGTACATCAGCGCAGCCGCCAGCGCCGGGAGGCGCGGCGCGGGCTCGGCGACCGGCGTATCGCCGCCTGCCAGCGCCGCAAGGGCGAGCGCGGCCAGCTCGAGCCGGGCCGCCAACTCGGCGACCTCGAGGCGCGGGGCGCGGCCCTCGGGGCCTGGCTCGTCGGCGGCCTGCTCGCCGAGCGCGCGCAGCGCGACGGCGATACGGCGCTGGATCTCGCCGATCGTCTCCTCGATCTCGGGGAGGCTGAGCTGCTCGAGCTCCTCGTTGCTGGCGTCGAAGTCGGACATGGGCTGCGGTACCCTGCTCTCGTCCGGGAGTGCGGAGGCAAGCCATGGGTTGGCCGCGGCATCTTGTGATCTTCGCCGCGCTGCTCGTCAACCTCTGGCTGGGCGGCGACCTGGTGGAGGCGCTGGCGGGCCGCTACGTACGGGGCGCGTTCGAGCTGCTGCTGATCCTCGGCTACCTCTGGTTCATCGTCGGCATCGGCACGCTGCTGCGGCGCGGGCCGGACGAGCCGCCGCCGGAGCGGTAACGCGCGGGTCGCGGTCGCAGCGCGGTTGACCCGCCGATCGGCGCGCTCCTAGCATCGAATGCAGCACGGGCGGGGCGCGATCCTCGGAGCGGGCGCCCGCGCGCCGGGGCGATTAGCTCAGCAGGCAAGAGCGTCCGGTTTACACCCGGGAGGTCGGAGGTTCGAGCCCTCCATCGCCCACCAGACTTGACGGTAGACAGTACCGGCCCACCCAGAGCCACCTCCTCGGCCTTACCGCCGCGGAGGCGGCTGTCCTCCGGCATGGGGATGGCGTAGCGGATCGTGGCCGTGCCCGGGGCGACGGCAATCTCCTTCACGAACGAGTGGATGAAGGCCTTCGACTCGGTCAGCCCGCTCATCCCGAGGAACTCCCGCATGTCCTCCGCGTAGGCCGTGATCGTCTCCACGTCCTCCAGCACCTCGCGCCGCTGCGAGAGCGCCGCCCGCGCCTCGGAGGCCGCCTGCTCCAGCCGCTCGCGGCGCTCCTTGTGCTCGCGCACGCGCGGCAGCACGTCGCTGATGTCGAGCTCGGTCGTCTCCATGAGGTGGTAGAGGCGATCCAGCCGGCGGCGCACGTCGGCGATCTCGGACTCGATCGTCTCGAGTTGCTTGCGGCGCTCGCTCGCCACGGTGTCCATCTCCTCGGCGACGAGGCGCACCAGGTCGCGGATGTTGGACTCGGTGAGGACGTGGGCGCGGAGCTGGTCGACGACGAGGCGCTCGAAGCGCCGTGCGTTGAGGCGGGGGGCGTCGCAGGCCCCGCGGCCGCGCTTCATGAGCGACTGGCAGACGTAGTAGGAGAACTTGCCGCTCTTGGAGTCCTGCCCGGAGAGGGCGCGGCGGCAGCTTTGGCACTTGACCA
>VXMT01000150.1 GCA_009840965.1 Chloroflexota bacterium | reverse complement strand
CCCTCCCCGAGCAGTACGGCGGCCCGGGGATGGGCGATCTGCCGATGATCATCATCACCGAGGAGCTCTCGATGGCGTCGCTCGCGGCGGCCGGATCGCTCTCCACGCGCCCGGAGATCCTGACGAAGGCGCTGCTCGCTGGCGGCACCGACGAGCAGCGCGAGCGGTGGCTGCCGCGCATCGCGTCGGGCGAAGAGCTCGTGGCGATCGCCGTCACCGAGCCCGACGTGGGCTCCGACGTCGCCTCGCTCCAGACGCGCGCCGTCCCCGCCGAGCACGCGGGCGAGCGCGGGTGGCGCATCAGCGGCCAGAAGGCGTGGAGCACGTTCTCCGGGCGCGCCACCGTCCTCGCCCTGCTGGCGCGCACCGATCCCGATCCGGGCTCCGGGAACCGCGGCCTCTCGCTCTTCATGGTTCCGAAGCCCCCCTTCGAGGGGCAGCACTGGCGCTACGAGCAGCCCGAGGGGGGCGTCATGGAGGGGACGGCGAACCCGACGCCGGGCTACCGCGGCATGCACTCCTTCACGATCGCGCTCGATGACGTCTGGGTGCCGCATCAGAACCTGCTCGGGGGCGACGACGGCGTCGGCAACGGCTTCTTCGTCCAGATGGGTGGCTTCGCCGCGGGGCGGCTCCAGACCGGCGGACGGGCGATCGGCGTGGCGCAGGCGGGCCTCGAGAAGGCGTGCCAGTACGTGACCCAGAGGTCGCAGTTCGGCCTGCCGCTCGCCGAGTACCAGCTCACCCAGCACAAGGTGGGCGTGATGGCGACGCACACGGCGGCGGCCCGGCAGCTCACCTACGTCGCGGCGCGCAGCTTCCACACGCGCGCCGTCGAGCCCGCGATGGCTAAGCTCCTCGCCTGCGACATCGCGGGCGAGGTGACGCGCGAGGCCCAGCTCCTGCACGGCGGCTGGGGCTTCTCCGAGGAGGACCCCGTCTCGCGCTACGTCGTGGATGCGCTCGTGCTCCCGATCTTCGAGGGCGTCAAGCCGGTGCTGGAGCTGAAGGTGATCGGCCGGCAACTCCTGGCGCGCGCCGCGCGCGAGGGCTAGCGGGCCGGTGCGCATCGCCGTCGCCTCCGATCACGCGGGCTACCGCTACAAGGAGGCGATACGCCGACACCTGGAGGCGGCGGGGCACGACGTCCTCGACCTGGGCACGGACTCGACGGCCCCCGTCGACTACCCGCCCTTCATCCGTCAGGCGGCCGCAGCGGTGGTCCGGGGCGACTGCGATCGCGCGGTCGTGCTCGGCGGCTCCGGAAACGGCGAGGCGATAGTCGCGAACCGCCTCCACGGCGTTCGCTGCGCCCTCTGCTGGAGCGTCGAGTCGGCCGAGCTCGCGCGGCGCCACAACGACGCGAACGTGATCGCGATCGGGGAGCGCATGGTGAGCGAGGAGCTCGCTCTCGCCATCGTGGACACCTGGCTCGCGACGCCCTTCGACGGGGGTCGCCACGCCCGGCGCATCGCGCAGATCGATGCCGCCGGCGAGCGCTGAGCATGGCCGAGGAGCCATCGGTCGCTCCCGGTCACGAGCACGACGACGAGTGCTCAGCCCTCTACCGCGAGTGGCGGCGCTACCACGCCGTCGTCGTCGACATGGGCGGTCGCTTCTCCCGCGCGGAACTCCTCGCCGCGCGCCGCGAGCGCGAGATGTTCGAGCGTCAGCTCAGGGCGCGGGGCTGCTCGGGCGAGGCGCTGCGCCGCGAGGAGCGGGACACGGAGATCGCGATGCACGGCCGCCCGACGATCTCGCCGCCCGGGGAGGGCGGCACGCCGTGAGCCAGCGCGCCGGGGCTCTGCCGAGCGTCCGCCCCTACGCCGGGGCGCCCTCCTCGGCGCCGGGCGCGGGAAGCCCCGCGACGTACTGCTCGAGGTAGAGCAGGTCGTCTCCGGCGCGCCGGGCGACGATCACGAGCGCGTCCGCGGTCGCGACCTCCTCGAGCTGCTCGTCGACGAACCACTGGAGGAGGCCGCGCGACATGTGATCGTGCTCCTCGAGGGCGAGATCCATCAGCGCGTTGATCTCCCTGGTCACCTCGGTCTCGCTCGTCAGCGCGAGCTCGAGCGCCTCCAGGGGGGAGGAGAACTCGGCCTGCCCGGCCTCTATAGCGGGGATGCGCGCGACGGCCCCCGCGTCGCTCAGGAAGGCGATGAGCTTGAGCGCGTGGCCCCGCTCCTCCTCTGCCTGCCCGCGGTAGCGGGTCGCGAGATTGGGCAGCGCCTCCCGCTCGAAGTAGGCCGCGATCATCTCGTACTGGAGGGAGGCCTGGAACTCCCTCCCCACCTGAAGCGAGAGCCCCTCCGCCATCTGCCCGGAGATCAGCATCGTCGCCATCGTGGCCCCCTAGTCCTGGTAGAGCTTCACCACCCGGACGCGGTCGTCGCCCGCGGCCTGGATGCAGAGGTCGCAGAGCGTACACTCGTCGAGGTTCGCCTCCACCGTCGTCACGCCGCCCTCCTCCGCCCGGTCGAAGATGTCGACGGGGCAGACCTCCAGCAGGCGCCGGACGAGATCCGGATCGCTCTGGACCGACTCGGCGATGTCGACGCGGATGAAGAGCCCGTCCGGCATCAGCGAGCCTCCATCCTCTCGCCAAGGAGCGAGGGGATCTGCTCGATCCGATCGGCGACGGAGATGCCGGCCCGCTCCATGCGCTCGATCTTCTCCGCGGTCGTGTCCTCGCGTCCCTCCACGATCGTCCCGGCGTGCCCGAAGCGCATGCCCGGCATCGCGTCCATGAAGCGCCCGGCCATGAAGGCCACGACCGGCAGGCGCGAGGAGGAGGCCTCCATGTACTCGGCGAGCGCCGCCTCCGCGCGACCGCCCGGCTCGCTGTAGATGGCGATCCCCCGGGTCTCCTCGTCCGCCTCGAAGAGCGGCATCAGCTCGGCGTAGGT
>VXMT01000050.1 GCA_009840965.1 Chloroflexota bacterium | reverse complement strand
GCCGACCCGCCCCCCGGTTACCGCCGGCCGTGAACCTTTTGGTCGTCGCGGCTCGGCGCGTGGAGGCGCAGCTGCTGGTCGGCCGCGGCCGCCGCGCGCCGGGCGGCCCGCGCCGCGACGGCGATCCGCTCGCGCCGGCGCTCCATGTCGGGCAGGGCCTGATCGAGATCGTCGGAGAGCAGCCGCGGCGACCAGCCGTCCGCGAGGCGTCCGATGCGCTCGAGGACGCGCCCCGCCATGCCGCCCATCCAGATCGGGATGGGCCGCTCCGGGCGGGGGTTGATCCCCGCATCGCGCACCCGGTCGAAGCGCCCCTCGAACGCAACCAGCGGCTGCTCCCAGAGCCGGCGCAGGAGCCGCACCTGCTCCTCGATGCGGCGTCCTCGCGTGCGGAAGTCCTGACCGAGCGCCTCGTACTCGACGTGGTTCCAGCCGTTCCCGACGCCGAGGGTCAGCCGGCCGCCGGAGAGCAGGTCGATCTCCGCCGCCTGCTTGGCCACCAGCACCGTCTGCCGCTGCGGCAGGATCAGGACGTTCGTGATCAGCCGCAGCCGCGTGGTCACCGCCGCGAGGAACCCGAAGAGCACCAGCGGCTCGTGGATCGGCGCGCCGTGGCCGTAGGGCCCGAGCAGGTCCGGGTAGCGCTCGCGATCGGCGCCGAGCACGTGGTCAGCGGTCACGAGGAAGTCGTAGCCGAGCTCCTCGGCGGCCCGCGCGTAGTCGCGAACCGCCCCGGGATCGCTGCCGATCTCACGTTCGGGGAGCACGACGCCAAGCTGCATGCGCTGTCCTGACCCCCGGAGGCGGCCTTCCGGGCCCGGCGCCCTCGCTCACGGGCGCCCGGCGGGTCGCGTATCATACGCGCGATTCCGGGAGGGACGCATGGCGAAGTACGTGTTCGTGGTGCTCTCGAATTCGGTCAGCGACGACGTGGATGAGGAGTTCAACGAGTGGTACTCGGAGATCCACGTCCCGGACTTCCTGCAGTTCGACTCGGTGCTGTCCGCCCGCCGCTTCACCCGCGCGGAGCACCAGTTCCTGCCCTCGGATGACGCGCTCGGACGCCGCTACCTTGCGATCTACGAGGTGGAGACGGACGACCCGGCCGCCCTCTTCGAGGATGTGCACGCCGCGCGCGTCGACGGCAGGATCAGGCCGACGGAGACGATCCAGCGCGATCCTCCCCCGATCACCATGCTGTTCGAGCTGACGGAAGGCCCGGTCTCCTGAGCGCGCTCGATCCCGTTCGGCAGGCCTTGTAGCCCCGGGAGTACCCGCGTGCGAGTCGGCGTCTCACTCTTCACGCAGAACCACGGCGACTGGGATCGCTTCGAGGGCCGAAGCGACGGGGTCGGCCCCTTCGCCACGGACCCCGCCACCTACGACGACGAACTCGCCCTCGCGGAGCAGATCGAGCCGCTCGGCTACGACTCGATCTGGGCGGTCGAGCACCACTTCTCGCCGCTCAACCTCACGCCCAGCCCGCTGCTCTTCCTCGCCAACCTCGCCGGACGGACGCGCCGCGTCGACATCGGCACGATGGTGATCGTGCTGCCCTGGCACGACCCGCTGCGCGTCGCCGAGGAGATCGCGATGGTGGACAACCTGTTGCAGGGCCGCCGCCTCTTCGTCGGCCTCGGGCGGGGCGCCGCGCGGCGCGAGTTCGACCCGCGGCGGATCCCGATGGGCGAGTCCCGCGCGCGCTTCCTCGAAGGCCTCGAGATCCTGCGCGGGGCGCTCACGGAGGAGCGCTTCTCCTACGAGGGCGAGCACTACTCGATCGCCGAGACCTCGCTGCGGCCGCGCCCGCGCAGCGCCGACCTGACCGAGCGCTTCATGGTCGCGGGCAACAGCGCGGAGACGCTCGAGATCGCCGGACGCGAGGGGCTCGGCCTGCTCCTGCTCAACCACAAGCCTTGGGAGGACTACGGCGACGAGGTGGGGCGCTACAACGCGGTCCGCGCGCAGCACGGCTTCCCGCCCGGCCAGCCCACCGTCGTGGTCAACGCGGTCTGCGCGGCGACCGAGGACGAGGCCTGGAGCGACCTGTTGCGCTACTTCGGGGAGATGAAGGACGGCACGAACCGCCACTACGAGTGGGACGAGCCGACCCACTTCCTGGAGGCCACCGGCTACGAGCACTACGCGCAGGCCGCGGAGCGGCGGCTCGGCTCGACGCCCGAGCAGCTCGCCCGCGAGAGCGCCCTCACGCAGGTCTGGGGCACGCCCGAGCAGTGCGCCGAAAGGCTGAGCTTCATCCAGCGCATGACCGGCGCCCGCGAGTTCGTGATCGTCTTCAAGTACGGCACGATGCCCTACGCGGTCGCCGAGCGCAGCCTCCAGCTCTTCGCCGAGGGCGCCCTGCCCGCCCTGCACGCCTTCGACCCCGCGCCCGCCGCGGCCGCGCGAAGCACCTCGTAGGTTCCGCCCATCGATCGGGCCATCCGTCGCCTGGGATGTACGTCCGTGCGTGCGCCGTCAGGTCTTGACAGTCAATGCCACTTTCGCGTACACAGGCCGTGACAGCAGCAAGAGCGAGCGCTCACTCCTCGCGCGTGGACGCCCGCCCGGCTGGAATCGCGGCGACCTGGTACGGGGGGTTCACATGAGGTTCGGCATCTTCTACGAGCTGGCGGTTCCGAAACCATGGACTCCCGAGAGCGAGCTCGAGGTCTACCAGACCTCGCTCGAGCAGGTGCGGCTCGCCGACGAGCTGGGGTTCGACTCCGTCTGGGCCGTCGAGCATCACTTCCTCGAGGAGTACTCGCACTGCTCCGCCTCGGACGTATTCCTCACGGCCTGCGCGGCGCAGACGAAGAACATTCGCATCGGCTTCGGCATCCGCCTGCTGCTCCCGCCGTTCAACCACCCCGTCCGCACCGCCGAGACGGCCGCCGCGATCGACCTGATCAGCAACGGGCGCCTCGAGTTCGGCACCGGCCGCTCCCAGACGTGGAACGAGCTGGGCGGCTTCCTCTGCGACCCCGACGACACCAAGGACATGTGGGCCGAGGCCGTCGAGGCGATCCCGAAGATGTGGAAAGAGGAGTACTTCTCCTGGGACGGCAAGTACTTCAAGGTGCCGCCCCGCAACGTGCTCCCGAAGCCGCTGCAGAAGCCGCACCCGCCGATGTGGGTCGCGGTCAGCAGTCCGGAGACGGCCATCCAGGCCGGCGAGCGCGGCTTGGGCATGCTCGGCGTCAGCGGCGCGGCGCCCGAGGAGCAGGCGAAGCGGATCAACACCTACCGGGAGCTGGTCAGGAACTGCGAGCCGGTCGGCGACTTCGTGAACGAGCGGGTGGGGACGCTGAACTGGCTCCACTGCTCCGAGGATCCGGACGAGGCGGCGATGTACGGCCAGCAGCTGGTGCAGGGCTTCAACACGCTCAACGCGCACTTCGTCGCGATCCGGCAGGTCTACCCGACACGCGTCTACCGCACACCCGGCGGCGGCGCCCGGGCGAGGCGCGACCGGCGAGGGGCTGCCTCGCAGCGAGCCGAGGCCGCGAAGCGGCCCGCGGGCGGCGGACTCGCCTCGGCGAGCCAAGCGGGCACGTTCCGCCGGGACGACCTGGCGATCGGCACGCCCGACCAGATCATCAAGAACATGAAGCGCTGGGAGGAGATGGGCGTCGACCTCGTCACCTGCCTCGTCAGCGTGGGTACGCTCGTGCCGCAGGAGAAGATCCTGGCGTCGCTCAAGCTCTTCGCCGAGGAAGTGATCCCGGCCTTCGACAAGGGCGAGGACGAGCCGAAGCCGTACGATCCCCGGGCCCGGGCGGCGACGAACGGCCGGTCGGGGAGCAAGGCGGAGAAGGCCGCCGCGGCGTCGTAGGCGCCGCACGAGGAGGCCAGAGGAAGGATCCCGCAATGCCTGAGTTCGGTCGGCTCGGCGTGGACAAGATCCCGTTCACGACGCCGTTCATGGCGCCGCTCTACCCCGCGCCTCCCTGGAAGTTCGAGGACAGCGAGATCCTGCTGATGAGCTACGAGATCGACAAGGATCTCGCGGAGCAGTCCCTGCCGCCCGCGCTCTCCCGCTCCTACCCGCCGTACGGCCACATCATGGTCTCGCACTGTCCCTCGAGCCCCGTGGGCCCGTTCAGCCACGCGACGCAGATGGTGGTCTGCCGCTGGCGCACCACCGCGCGCGCGTTCCCGCTGCTGACCATCGTCAGCACCGAGGCGGCCTGCGCGGCGTTCCGCGAGTTCTGGGCGTTCCCGGCCAAGCTCGGCGAGGTGACCCTCGAGCGCAACGGCGACGGCGTCAGCGCATCGATCGGTCGGGGCGGCCAGGTCCTCGCGAGCGTGCGCGTGACTGAGCTCGAGGAGGTCACCGCCGGCGAGATGCGCTACGACCCGATGATGAACCCGCGGATCGTGCGCGCCGCCCGCGAGGAGGACGAGCCCCCCGTCCTCGAGCTCGACCAGATCGATCCCGACTACACCTACAAGCAGACGTGGCGCGGGCAGGGGGAGGTCGAGTTCCCGGCAGCGTCCGACGACGACCCCTGGCACGTGATGGAGAACCGCAACCACATCGCGACGACGTTCGCGGTCTGCGACACGGAGCTCGGCTTCGCGCGCTACGTCGTGTCCTACGACGAGCCGTAGCGCGAGGACTGCCTCCGGCTAGTCGTTGAGGTGGTCGAGTCCTCGCCGTAGCAGCATGAAGGCCTCGTCCAGGAGATCGGCTGGCCGGTCCACGCCGCCGGCGTAGAGCCATCTCCGGCGCATCGCCCGGATCGAGCCGACGACGGCGCCCGCCGCCAGCTGCGCGCGGGGATCCTCCGGCGCCAGCCCGTACTCCTCGGCGATCACCGGCGCGAGGATGTCCTCGCGCTGCGCGTCGAGGGCCGCCATGCGGGCCGAGAGCGCCGGGACCTCCAGCAGAAGCCTGCCGACGCGCACGTCGTAGTGCGGGTGCTCGTAGCCCATGACGCGCAGGACGTCCCGGGACGCCCGCCGCACGCGATCGACCAGGGTCTCGCCGGGGATTCGCGTCGCGAGCGACTCCCGGTACGTCTCCGTGAGCTCGTCGCTGTCGAAGAAGATGACGTCTTCCTTGGACTTGAAGTAGCGGAAGAAGGTGCGCGCCGAGACGTTGGCCTGGCTGGCGATTTCCTCGACGGTCGTTTCGTCGTAGCCCTGCTCGGAGAAGAGGCGGATCGCCGCGCGCGCCAGCGCTTCGCGAGTCCGCAGCTTCTTTTGCTCGCGGAGCGATGTGGGTTTCGGCGGGTCCGCCGTCCGCAGTCCGGGTGATGTCATCACGCTCTCCACGTACGCCGCGCGCAGCGGTCTGTTAGGATTTTGTCACTCGCTGTCAAGTAGGCGGCGCAGCAGGGCCGGGAACCGGGCCGGTTCGCTTGACATCGGCGCCGACGGTCGGGTACACGGAGGCGCAGGTGAACGAGCGAGCGCTCACTCCTGCTAGCCGAGCTTCAAGGAGAGTCCGATGAGTCCGACCAGCCAGATCCTGGCTGACCTCAAGGTCATCGATCTGACGACGAACGTCGCGGGCCCGGTTGCCGCGCGCCTGTTCGGCGAGCTGGGCGCCGACGTCGTGCACGTCGAGCCGCCGCACGGGGATGACGGCCGCAACTCGACGACCGCGTACCTCGGACGCGAAGGCGTGTTTCACTCCGTCGGGAACCGCAACAAGCGCGGGGTCGTGATCGACCTCAAGACGGAGCGCGGGTGCGAGGTGATGAAGCGCCTGCTCCAGCAGGCGGACTTCTTCGTCGAGAACATGACGAAGGGCACCCTCGATGACCTCGGGCTGGGCTGGGACACCCTGCACGCACTCAACCCACGGCTGATCCAGATCTCGATCACCGGCTGGGGCCAGAGCGGCCCGCTCGCGTACGAGCCGGGGTACGACGTCCTCGTGCAGGCCTTCACGGGCGCCGTGAAGGCGGAGAACGGCGAGTTCCGCGCGCTGGGCGGGCTCCGAGGCGACCCGACGGCGCCGCTGCTGGGCGCCTTCGCCGCGATGGGCGCGCTCTACGAGCGGGAACGAACGGGCAAGGGGGCGCTGGTCACCAGCTCGGTGCTGCAGGGCGCCGTTCACATGGCGGGCGCCGGCATGGTGATCGCGCACGACGAGCCTCCGAAGGAGGAGACCGGCCGCGGCCCGATGGGCGGCCTCGGAGGGCTCGGCCCGTTCTGGGCGGCCGACGGCAAGGGCGTCTTCCTCTGCGCCTGGAACGACCGCCAGTTCGTCGAGCTGTGCGACCTCGCGGGCTTCCCCGAGGTCGGCGCCGATCCGGCCTACGCCACCCGCTTCCTGAGGTCGGGCGAGAGCGGCGCGAGGCTGAACGCCCTCTTCGGGCAGTGGGTCGCCTCCAAGAATCGCGACGAGATCGTCGAGGAGATGCGGGCGAGGCGCATCCCCGTCTCTCCGGTCAATCAAACCCTCGACGAGCTGCAGGACGATCCGCACATCCTCGAGAACGACCTGATCACCTCGCTCGATCATCCGACGAAGGGCCGCCTGAGCATGATCGGGGCGATGTACGAGATCGACGGGGATGGCCCGCGGTACCGGCCGGCCCCGCTGCTCGGGGAGCACACCGACGAGGTGCTCGCGGACTACGGCTACTCCCCCGAGCAAGTCAGCGAGCTGCGGGAGTGCGGCGCGGTCGCCTGAGTGGCAACGATGTCCGACGTTGAGACAGCGCGGCCGCGACGGCCGCGACGTGTGCTCGTCGAGAAGAGCGTCACGGTCCCGCTGCGCGACGGCGTCAAGACCTACGGGGACCTGTACCGTCCGCTCGGGATCGGCCCCGTGCCGGCCGTGGTCTCGCGCACTCCGTACAACAAGGAGGTCGCGGGCCAGGGTGGTGGCGGCCTCTCCCCGCTCAAGTCGGCGGAGCGCGGCTATGCGGTGCTCGTCGTCGACACGCGGGGGCGCGCCTCCTCGGAGGGTGAGTTCCGCCCGTTCGAGACGGAAGGCCCCGACGGCTACGACACCGTCGAGTGGGCGGCGGCGCAGCCCTGGTGCGACGGGAACGTCGCGCTCCACGGCGGCTCCTACGGGGGCGTAACGGCCCTCCTCGGGGCGCGCGAACGACCGCCCTCGCTGCGCTGCGTGATCGCGACCAGCACCGGCGACGACTACTACGACGGCTGGATCTTCAGCGGCGGGGCCTTCCAACTCGGGTTCGCGGCCACCTGGACGATGACCCTGGCCTCGACCAGCCTGATCCTGCGGCCCGACTACGCCCGCCAGGTCACCCCCGAGCTGCAGGCGGAGCTGCGCCGCACCATCGCCGCCGGCCTCGAACCGCTGTGGACGCGGCCGCTCTCGGCCCTCCCGGGCGTCTCGGCCGCGAGTATCGCGCCGTGGTGGAGCACCTGGCTGGAGCACGAGCGCCGCGACGGCTACTGGGCCGGCCTGAGTCCGAGCGGCCACTACGACTCCTTCGAGGTGCCGATCGTGCACGTCGGCGGCTGGTTCGATGTCTTCGGAACGGGCGCGGTCAGGAACTACCAGGGCATCTCCGCCGCCGGCCGAACGGATCAGCTGCTCGTGGTCGGTCCCTGGGCCCACACCGAGTCCGGGCCCGCCCTCGGCGAGATGACGTTCGGGCGGACGGGCGCGCGGGAGGCCGCAGACATCGTCGGCGAGACGAACCGCTTCCTCGAGCGGCACCTGCGGCCCGGCGGGCAGGCCGCGCCCGCGAACCCCTCCCCGGTGCGCTACTTCCTCATGGGCGCCAACGAGTGGCGGCTGGACAGCTCGTGGCCGCCCGCCGAGGCCCGCCCGCTGCGGCTCTACCTCGCGAGCGGCGGGAAGGCCAACACCCTGCACGGTGACGGCGCCCTGCTCGATCAGCCACCGACGAACGGGGCCGGCTCGGATCGCTACGTCTACGACCCGGACCGGCCGGTCCAGACCCACGGCGGCCCGATCGTGCACATGGCGATCGGGCCGGCCGGCCCGCTCGACCAACGGCGGATCGAGGAGCGCGACGACGTGCTGTGCTACACGACGCCGCCGCTGGAGCAGCCCGTGACCGTCGCCGGCCTCGTGCGCGCGAGCCTCTGGGCGGTGTCGGACTGCCCGGATACCGACTGGACGGCGAAGCTGGTCGAGGTGCTCCCGGACGGTCGCGCTGTGGGCATCTGCGACGGGGTGATCCGTGCGCGCTTCCGCAACTCGCTGGAGGATCCCGAGTTGCTGGAGCCGGGCAGGCCCGAGCGGTACGAGATCACGCTCGGCCACGTGGCTCACCGCTTCGCAGCCGGCCATCGAGTGCGCCTCGAGATCTCCAGCTCGAACTTTCCCCGGTTCGACCGGAACCCGAACAACGGCGAGCCGCTGGGCGCCGCGTCGCAGGCGAGGATCGCCACGCAACACGTGCTCCACGACGAATCGCACCGTTCGCACCTCGAGTTCGACGTGCTCGCCGAGTAGCCGCCCAGCGGTCCTGCTCCGGCGTTCGTTGACAGGGGAATCACGGCTTGGTATCAAGAGGCCCCTTCCTGAGCGAGCGAGTGCTCGCTTGTGTCGCGTTCGGAAGTGGGACCAGAGGCGCCGGGGGGAGCGGGACAAGCCAGCGGCACGGTGCGTTCACGCACTCACCCGGGATACGAACCGAAAGGACCCAGCATGGCAGAGCGAGAGCCTCTCGATGTGATCGACGCGATCTTCTCGACCCCGGCGATGCGCTACCTGAAGACCGATCCGATCCCCGACGAGATCATCTGGGCGATCCTCGACGCCGCGATCCGCGCTCCCAGCGGCACGAACACCCAGCGCTGGGGCTGGATGGTCGTTCGCGACCAGGAGACGAAGGACGGGATCGCGGAGATCTACCGGGACACCTGGGCTCGCGCGAACCGCATCGTGGGCCATGGCGCCGAGCGAACTCGCGACGAGGAGTTCACGGCGAACAAGAAGGTGGAGTTCGGCGCCGCGAACTACAACTCCGTCGAGCACCTGGCCGACCACTTCGAGTACGCGCCGGTGCTGATCGTCCCCTTCATGATCCAGAGCGGGCTGCGACCGGGCGACGACCCCGACGCCGAGCCGGTGGTCAGGCCGTTCCAGGGCAGTCCGCTCATGGGCGGCTCGATCTACCAGGCCGTCCAGAACATGCAGCTCGCCGCTCGCGCCTACGGCATCGGCACCACCTACACCAGTGTTGCGAACACCGAGGAGCACGAGCCGCGGATGAAGGAGCTGCTGGGGTTGCCGGTCAACACCCGCACGATGTGCATCATCCCGCTCGGGTACCCGCTCGACGTCGACGAACTGGCCGAGGTCGGCGCGAGCCCGGCCCGGGCCCGCTTCTTCAGGCCGAACCGCATCCCCGTCGACCAGGTGACGCACTGGGACAAGTTCGGAGAGCAGAAGGACCGCGACTAAGCGGGATCCCCGGCGCGGGCTGCGGCCGGCTCGCGGCCCACGGCCGTGAGCGAACCGCGGTCCGCCCGCTATTGCCCACGGGGGCGCCGACGCGCCGCGGCCTGTCGTGGGTCAGCCCGGTGAGCACGCCGGGCTGACCCGTGACCGGAGACAGCAAGGACTTTCGCATGGTGGAGAGGCAGCCGCTCGACGTTCTCGAGGCGATTCACTCGACTCGCTCGATCCGATTCCTGAAGCCGGACCCGATCCCGGACGAGGTGATCTGGGCGATCCTCGACGCCGCGATCCGCGGCCCCAACGGGTCCAACATGCAGCGCTGGGGCTGGGTCGTCGTCACGGATCCGGAGAAGAAGAAGAGGCTCGCGGACTTCTACCGGGATGGCTGGAACCTCGCGAATCGCGTCGAAAAGCGAAGCCGCGAGGAGCGGTTCGCAATCGCGAGCACAAACCAGCTCGGTTACCAGGGCTACCTCGGTGTCGAGTACCTCGCGGACCATCTCGAGGACGCGCCCGTGTTCATCATTCCGGTGACGATCGGCGCACGACCCAGCCTGCGGTCGGGGTCTTCGATCTACGGGGCCGTGCAGAACCTGCAACTCGCGGCGCGGGCGTTCGGCATCGGCACAACGTTCACTTCCGCACACGCGATCGAAGACCATGCCGAGGAGACGCGAGAGCTGCTCGACCTGCCGGAGAACGCCGTCGACATGTGCCTGATCCCGCTCGGCTATCCGATGACCGAGGAGGAGCTGGCGGCGGTGGGCGCGAGCCCGAACCAGGGCCGGTTCGGGGTTCCACGCCGCGTGCCGGTCGAGCAGGTGACGCACTGGGATTCCTGGGGCGACCAGAAGGCGCGGACATGAGCTACTCGTTCACCTGCGGTGACACGGGGCTGCCCTGCGACGCCGAGCTGAGCGCCGCCACCGAAGAGGAGCTCCTGCAGCAGATCGATGAGCACTACCGGGTCGCCCACCTCGGCGCCAGGCCGATGGAGTACCGACTGAAGCAGTTGATCAAGTCGGAGTAGCGCACGCGCGGCCGTCCCGGCCCCGACACGCAACCGGAGATCAGTCGAGCAGCCCCATCTCCCGCAGCTCGGCGAGGCCCGCGAGGACCTCGGCGTGGCGCACCCATGAGCGCACGGTCTCGGGCGTCGTCCCGACCTCCGAGGCGACCGCGACGATCGCCGACCACTGCGACGGGCGTCGCGGCTCCTGCTCGAAGACCTCACGGACGGCCTGCTCGCGAGCTTCCGCCGGGTAGCTGTGTCCTCGGGTGACTGCTCCGTCCTCGAGGTCGGTCCGCTCGATGTGGATGAAGTCGAACCCGGCGCTCGAGGCCGTCCAGCGGTCGACGGGCGAGTCGCCGATGTGCAGGTAGTGGGTGGCGCGGAACGTCTCGCGCAGCGACTCCAGGTGCTGCTTCAGCACGGCGAAGTGCACCGGGATCCTGTGCCTCCTCCAGAGCTCCTGCTGGGAGTGGAGCGGGCGGTCGGAGCAGCTCCCGACCACGAAGCCGAGCGTCAGCGCGCGGCGCACCGCCGCCAGCGGGATCAGGCCGGGCGGATCGCCGATGTCGAGCGTGCCGTCGATGTCGAAGCTGATGAGCCGACGCGTCATGCCCGAGGTTCCCGCCCGCGCAAGTCTCGACCATCGATCACGGGCGTCGCAAGCCTGCCGGCCGGGGCTCCCCGGGCGCTCGATGTCACGCGGGCAGCACGTGCAGCTGCAGGGCGGAGGGGTGCTCGCGGTCGTGCAGCACCTCCTGGATGGCGACCCGGCTCTCGGTCTCGGTCGCCACGGTACGCCCCGTGTTCGGGTTGGGGTCGAACCTGGGGAAGTTCGAGCTGGACACCTCGAGGCGGACGCGGTGGCCGGCGCCGAAGCGGCAGGCGATGTCGCCGAGCTCGATCGAGTAGCGCGTCGGGCGGCCCGGCTGCAGCAGGCGCGGGTCCGCGAGCGAGTCCCGGTAGCGCGCGCGGATGATGCCGTCACAGAGCAGCACCGCGCGCCCGTCCGGGTGCACGTCGACGAGCTTGCCCGTCCAGTCCGTGTCCGCCGCATCCGTGCTCGCCCAGAGGTCGAGCGTGACGGGGCCGGCGACCACCAGCGGCTGCTCGAGCGGCGGCGTCGTGTAGCAGAGCACGTCGTCGCGCGCCTCGATGCTGCGCTGGTCGCGCGGGCCTGCCGGGTCCGTCGTCGGCACCGGCCGCTCCGGGTCGTAGAGGTAGCGGTCGGCGCGCTCCCCGGACGCGGGCGGCTCCTCGGCGAGGAGCCCGTCGCCGCGGTCGCTGTTCGCGCGTCCGTTGCTGCGGAGGTAGAGCGCGCGCGGCTCGGACTCGGGCGGTGGCCAGTCGTCCGCATCGCGCCAGCGATTGGCGCCCAGCAGGAAGTAGCGGACGCGCGGGAGCCGTGGCTCGCCTCCGCGCAGGTGCTGGTCGATGAAGCGGTTGAACGCCGCCACCACGCCCGCGTTGGCTGCCGAGCCCGACGGTCCGGAGTCCAACTCGGCGAAGTACCTGTCGTAGTGCGTGTGCGACCACGGGCCGACCCAGAGGTGCTGCGGCGCCCGCCCCTGGGCGCTCAGCGCCCGGAAGTTGCGGAACGTGCCCTGGGCGAAGAGGTCCCACCAGCCGCTGATGTGCAGCATCGGAACGTCGTAGTCGGCGTAGTCGCGCGCGGGGCTGAAGCCCCGCCAGTACTCGTCGTGGCGGTCGTGCTCGAGCCACTCGGACCACCACGGCGCGACGCCCGGCTGCGAGAGCCCCGGCGCGGACGCGAGGGGGCGATGGTGGCGCCGCAGGTCCAGGCTCGCCGCAGCGGCCGCGAGGCGCTCGGCGGCCTCGCCGCCCGCGCGCCGCGCGCCGGCCATGGCCACGCCGAGCGCCCAGCCGAGGGCGAAGCCCAGCTTGAACGCCCCGCCCTGGTAGACCCAGTCACGGTAGTAGTCGTCCGGGGTGATCAGCGGGATGGCGCAGCGCAGCGAGGGAGGGCGCTCGCGCGCCGCGAGCATCGTGGTGACGCCGAGGTAGGAGGGTCCGTAGATCCCCACGTTCCCGTCGCACCAGGGCTGGGCGGCGGTCCACTCGATGGTGTCGTAGCCGTCCGCGCCCTCGTCCTGGAAGGGAGTGAACGTCCCCTCGGACCCGAAGCGGCCCCGCGTGTCCGTGCTCACGACGGCGTAGCCGCGCTCGACGAGCTTCGCGGGAGAGGGCAGCGTGCCCACCGCCCGCAGCTCGATTTCCTTGTCGTAGGGATTGCGCGTCACCAGCGCCGGGACGGGGCCGCCCTCGGCGGGCCGGTAGAGGTCGCCGACCGTGCGCGTGCCGTCGCGCAGCGGAATCGGCACGTCCTTCTCGATCAGGATCCGCGAGACGCGACTCACCTCAGAGCCCTTCGCCCGTCAGCCTGTGATCGCGTCTCGCACGCGCCCGCGCCGGGACGCTGCAGCGGCGACCTGCTCCTACGCGCTCGCCTGCAGCGCCTCGACGGGCTGCCGCCAGCCGGGGTCCACCTCGAAGGGGTTGGCGATCCCGATCTCCTTCGCGTACTCCTTGAGGGCGGGGATGACCTCCTCGCCCATCAGGCGGATGCTGCGCATGCTCTCCTTGTGGGTCATGGCGCCCTCGCCGTCCCAGAAGAAGATCGAGCCGATCCGCAGGAAGTCCATGACCTCCTTGACGCGCGCGATCACGGTCTCCGGCGAGCCGACGACGATCGCCTTGGCCCCGACCAGCTCGTCGTAGCTGCGGCTCGCGCGCTGCGCCCGGCGCGCCGCCGCCGTGTCGTTCTCCGGCGTGATCACCTGGCGGCCCGAGGAGACGCCGCCCGGGCCGCTGCGCGTGTCCGCTCCCACGGTCGGGAGCAGCCGCGCCCGGTCGATCATGCCGGGCAGGTTCTGCAGGAAGCCCCGCACCTGGCCCTCGTTGCCCTCGTTGAAGGGGTTGTTGGCGCCGAGCACGAAGTTCTTCCCTACGTCGTAGGCCAGCTCGTCGGTCTCGTCGACGTGGACCTTGATCAGGTAGCCGAAGTGCTGCGAGTCGGCCTCGTAGCCCTCTTCGCGGGCGACTTCGCTGTAGTACTCGAACGCCGCCTTCGTCGCGTTGATCTCGGTCGCGAGCATGATGTAGGGGTAGCGCCGCCGCGCCGCCCACTCCATGGAGTTCTTGCTGATCAAGCCGCAGGCCATCTGCGCGGGCATCGGCTTCTGATAGGGAAGCACCCAGGGATTCACCGCGCGGTAGTGGAAGTGCTGGCCCTCCCAGCGGAACGGCCCCGGGGTCGTCCAGGCCTTCTCGATCAGCGCGTGCGCCTCCTCGAGCCGCTCGAAGTTGTAGGGCGGCTGCGCCGTGTGCGCCACGCTCTCGCGCCCGGTGCCGCGCACCCAGCCGTTGACGAGGCGGCCGCGCGAGATCAGGTCGATCTCGGCAAGCTGCTCCGCAAGCAGCAGCGGGTCGTCCCAGAGCGGGAGGATGTTGCCGAGCATCACGATCTTCACCCGCTCCGTGATGCGCGCCAGGATGCCCGCCTCGATGTTCGGCTGGGCGCCCATGCAGAACGGCGCGTTGTGGTGCTCGTTCAGCATGATCGCGTCGTAGCCCATCTCTTCGGCGTAGCAGTGCTCGTCGAAGTAGCGATGGTAGAGACTCGAGGCGACCTCGCTCTGGAACAGCGAGTTGCTCAGGTCCATGTCCGTCGTATTGCGCCGGCGCGACCTCAGATCCTCGACGGGATCCTGGTACGTCCGCTCCACGAACTTGCCGATGAACATCCCGAACTCCCTTCCTCAGGGCAGGCTCGGCAGGCGGCTGCTCAGGCGACCGCTCCGGCCTCGCGCAACGCCGAGACTTCCTCTCCGCTGTAACCGAGCTCCGTCAGCACCTCGTCCGTGTGCTCGCCGAAGAGCGGTGCGGGGTCCATGCGCCCGTGGTCGCCGTCGACCTCCAGCATGCCCCGCAGCTGCCAGAGCCGGCCCTTCGTGGGGTGCTCGACCGCCTTGTACATCTCGTTCCCCACGACCTGCGGATCGTCGAAGAGCTCCTCGACGCTCATGCGCATCGGTGACGCCGGAACCTTATGGCGGGCGAGCAACTCGACGATGTCGTCGAGTCGCATCGTGGAGATCCAGTGGCCGAGCAGCTCGTTGACCTCGGAGCCGTGGATGGAGCGCTGCAGCCGCGTGGCGTACTCGGGGCTCTCGCCCAGGTACGCGAGGTCCGCGAGCTCGCAGAGCGTCTTGAACTGCTTGTCGTTCCAGGCGCTGAGGTAGAGCCAGCCACCGTCGGCGGTCTCGAAGACGCCAAGCCCACCCAGCCCGGCGAGGCCGTCGCCTCGCGGGGCCTCCGGCGGCGTGTCGTCGTCCTCGGCGATCACGCGGAACGCCCCCACGAGGTGCATCGCCGCGTGGAAGATCGACGTGGTCACCAGGGAGCCTTCGCCGGTGAGGTCGCGCTTCCGCAGACCCGACATCGCGCAGATGGTCGCGAGCAGCGCCGCGGTGGGATCGGGACCGCCACCCTTCAGCTCCGGGATTTCGTCCTCACGCTGCGGCGGGCGGACGATGCCGCTGTAGGCTGCGGCGAGCACGGCGTAGCCGGGCTCGTTGGCCAGCGGGCCCTGCGTGCCCCAGCCGCTGACCGTGACCTGCACCAGCCGCGGGTTGACCTTCTTCAGTTCCTCGTAACCCAGCCCGAGCGCTTCGAGCGAACCCGGGACGGTCGCCTCGATGAAGATGTCGGTGTCCTGCAGCAACCGCTTCAGCACGGCCTGGCCGCCCGCGGTCTTCACGTCGATGACGACGCCTCGCTTGCTGCGGTTGCAGGTCGAGTAGAGCGTGCCTTCGCGGCCGAGGAAGGGCGTGGTGGAATTGCGCCCGTCATCGCCCCAGGGGGGTTCGATGTGGATCACGTCCGCGCCCATCTCTGCGAGCATGCGCGCGGACAGCGGTCCGGCGATATTCGTCGTCAGGTCGACGACCTTGACGCCGGTCATGGGACCTATCGGGGGTGCTGCGGTCATCTTCGATCCTCCCGCCTCTTCAGCCTGCGGGGACTTCCTGCCGGTGCGCTGCGCCAGCCCCTCGTTCGCGTCACCCGATGTGGCGGCGAGCGGGGGCGCCCGGACGCGGGCGCTGCGCGCACGCGAATCGCTCGACCCGCCTGCGGACGAGCGAGCACTCGCTTACTCGTGTTCGTACACGCCGCGAGGCCGGCCTGTCAAGCGAAGCGGATGGGCAGCGGACCCGCGCGGCGGAGGGCTCACCGAGCGACCTCGGGCGTGCCTGCGCCGTTGCCGCGCGGCGACCGATCGTGATAGAACGCTCGCGCGCTGAGCGTGCGCCCGCACAGGACCGGGCTGCACGCCTCCGACCGCACGAAGGACGAGCCAGTGAGCACCTCGCCAGCCGACTCCGCGTACACCGTCAAGGACCAGGTCGCCATCGTCGGAATCGGCGAGACCACCTACTACAAGCGAGGCACCTCGCCGGTCCCCGAGTTCGTCCTCGCCTGCGAGGCGATCCTCAAGGCGGCGGACGACGCCGGCATCGACGTCCAGGAGATCGATGGCTTCGCCTCCTACAGCAACGATCGCAACGACCCCGTCCGCATCGGGAACGCGCTCGGCGTCCGCGACATGGCCTTCACCAACATGTTCTGGGGCGGGGGCGGAGGCGGCGTCTGCGGGGCGGTCGGCAACGCCGCCGCGGCGCTCGTCGCGGGGTACGCGAAGTACGTTGTCGCGTACCGGGCGCTCGCGCAGGGGCAGTTCGGCCGCTTCGGGCAATCGCACGCCACCGGCGCCGTCACGGGCGCGGCGGCCTACGTCAATCCCTACGGCCTGATGACGCCCGCGCAGCAGATCGCGCTGCGCACGCAGCGCTTCATGCATGAGCACGGCGTCACCCAGGACGCGCTCGCCGCGATCTCGCTCGCCTCGTACGCGCACGCGCAGCGCAACCCCCGGGCCGTGATGTACGGGCGGCCGCTGACGCGCGAGGACTACGACCAGTCACGCTGGATCGTCGAGCCGTTCCACCTCTTCGACTGCTGCCAGGAGAACGACGGCGCCGCCGCCGTCATCCTCACTACGGCCGAGCGGGCGCGGGATCTGCAGCAGAAGCCCGCCTGGGTCATGGGCGCGGCGCAGGGCTCGGACGCCCGCTTCTCGCTGCCGACGCACAACGCGCCCGACTACCCGAGCGCGAACTTCAAGCCCGTCGCGCGACGGCTCTACGAGATGGCCGGGATCGGCCCTCGGGACGTCGATGTCGCGCAGGTCTACGAGAACTTCACCGGCGGGACGATGCTGAGCATGGTCGAGCACGGGCTCTGCGAGCCCGACGAGGTCCAGGAGTTCTGCACCGAGGCCAACCTCACCTGGCCGGACGGCGGGCTCCCGCTCAACACCAGCGGCGGGAACCTCGCCGAGTGCTACATGCACGGACTCGAGCTCGTGAACGAGGCGGTCCGGCAGGTGCGGGGCACCTCGACCTGCCAGGTGGAGGGCGCCGAGATCGCGCTGGTCGCCGGGGGGCCCGTCACGGCGCCCGTCAGCGACCTGATCCTGCACGGCTGATCGTTGCGCACGGGGAGGCACCCATGACCGAGCAGCGGCACGGCGCCTACTACCTCCCGGACGGGGTTCCGCAGCCCGCGCCCACTCCCGACGGCATGGACGCCCCGTACTGGGAGGCGACGCGCCGGCACGAGCTGATGGTCCAGCACTGCGGGGCCTGCGATCGCTTCCAGTGGGAGCCGGAGTGGATCTGCGGGGCCTGCCAGTCCTTCGATCTGGACTGGAAGGAGGTTCCGGGCCGGGGCACGGTCTTCGCATGGGAGCGTGTCTGGCACCCCGTCCACCCCGCGCTCAACGAGGGCGTCCCGTACCTCGTCGTCCTCGTCGAGCTGCCCGAGGCCGGCAACATCCGCATGGTGGGCAACCTGCTCGGGGACCCGCACCAGGAGGTGCGCATCGGCGCGGAGGTCAGCGCGGTCTTCGAGGACCACGAAGAAGACGGGTACACCATCGTCCAGTGGGAGCTCGTCAAAGCAAGCTGACAAGAGTTGAGGCCGGCGATCGCCGGCCTCAGTGCATGATCCGCAGGTCGGCAGCCTGCTAGGACACGCCCGACTTCTCGCGGCGCTTGGGAAGCACGTCGGCGAGGATCAGCTCGAACTGCGCGTTGAAGTACGAGGGCACATCGAAGTCGTCCTTGAGTGCCCACCCCTTGAGCGCCCACATGTGCGCGAGCACGATGATGTTGTGGGCGACCAGCTCCGGATTCACCGGCCGGAACTGCCCCTGCTCCATGCCCTGCCGGATGATCTCCGCGAGGAAGTCGCGCTCGCGCAGCTCGCTCTGCTTCAGGACCTCGAGGTGCTCGGGCAGCATCGAGGCCGACTCGCGGTAGAGGAGCGCGACCTCGCGCCGCAGTCCCGCGACGGCGTTGAAGAAGTGCTCGGCCGCCGCGTGCAGGGTGTCCAGCGGCGTCTCACGCGGCTCGACCGCGAGCAGGCCGTCGGAGAGATCCTCCATGATCGCGGAGGCGATCAGGTAGAGCACGTCCTCCTTGCGGGAGATGTAGAGGTAGAGGGTGCCCATCGTGATGTCGGCGGCCGCGGCGATGTCGCGGATCGACGTGCGGTGGAACCCCTTTTCGAGCATGACGCCGGTCGCCGTCGAGACGATTTGCTGCCGCCGACCGGCCAGAAGAGCCTCATCCGCCACCTTTGCGGGTACAACCACTGCGCGTTCCCCTCATTGCAGGGAGACCTCTGAGATTGACGGGATCATACGGTCGTTGCTACGTTAGCGACAAGTGAGCGATCGCTCACTTGGCGCCAGACCTGCACCACTGACCGGCCCGCTCTCTACCCCTCGGGGACCGCGTTCGAGCCGCCACCCGTGGGGTTCCGATTCGCTAGTCTGGCGTTGTGAGGACTGCGACACCCGGCTCGAGAACGGAGGCGTCACGATGAAGATCGGCCTCGCAATCCCCCAGTACGCCCGCTGGTTCCGGGGCGATCCGGCCTTCCGCGTCCTGGAGAAGGCCAGGGATACGAACCTCGAGTCGCTCTGGCTCGTGGACCACATCATCCTCACCCCCACGCAGGCCGTCGGCTACGGCACCGGGACGATGGACGTGTGGACGGCGTGCGCGTACTTCGCGGGCGCCTGCGACGCGATCGACTACCACCCCTACTTCAGCCAGGCCGTCGCGGTCATCCCCTGGCGCCCGCCGATCCAGCAGGCGCAGGTACTCGCGACCATCGACCACCTCACGCACGGCCGCTTGATGATCGGCGCCGGCAGCGGCCACATCATCGAGGCGTCCGAGGCGATGCGTCAGCCGTTCGACGAGCGCACGGCGATGACCGACGAGTACCTGAAGTGCATGATCACGCTCTGGAAGAACCGCGTCGCCAGCTTCCACGGCACGTACGCCAGCTTCGACGACATGACCATCATGGTGCGGCCCACGCAGGAGCCCCACCCGCCCATCATCTACGGCGGACGCGGCCCGCGGCCGTTCCGGCGCATCGGGGAATACTGCCAGGGCTATCTGCCCGGAGTCGGCGCGCTCAACACCCCCTCGACCCGCGCGGGGCCGATCGGCGAGCAGCCCTCGTACTTCGCGGGGAAGCCGATCTTCCCCTGGGACGCCGAGGAACTGACCGGCACGCAGCGGCTGGCGCGGGACCTCGAGGAGCTGCAGACGTACTGGGACCGCTACGGCCGCACGGGCAAGCCTTACGTCGCGATCACGATCCAGTGCCAGATCAGCGACCGCCGGGACGACGAAGACAGCGAGGTGGCTCGCGGGCTGGCCAGGGAAGGCGAGCTCAGCTTCAGGTCAACCTACCCGGTCGTCCACGTCGACGATCTCGTACAGACAATCCGCGACTGCGCCGAGGTCGGCGTCGACCACATCGGGATCCGCCCCGGCGCCTACCGCTACCGCGACCTCGACCAGGTCGGGAACCTGCTGCACCAGATGGAGCTGATGGCGGAGCACGTGCTTCCGAAGATCACGCTGACCCCCGGCCCGATCGGCCCGTTCTCCTATCCCGACTCGATCGAGGGGGTGCAGTAGGGCCCTGGCGGCGTCAGTTGACGGCGCCCGCCTCGCGCAGCGCGGCGATCTCGTCCCCGGAGAGTCCCGCCTCGCGCAGGACCTCGTCCGTGTGTCCACCGAGGGGCGGGGCGGGGCCGGCCGGCCGGACCGCGGACTTCGACATCTCGAAGATCCCGCCGAGCTGCCGCTGCGGGCCGTTCAGGTCGTCCTCGACCTCCACCATCAGCTCGGCGGCCTGCGGGTCGTCGGCCACCTCGCCGGGGAGGTAGACCGGCCCGACCGGCACGCCAGCGTCGAGCAGCTCCCGCACGATCTCGGCGACCGTGCGGTTGCGCACCTTCTCGACGAGCAACTGCCGGGTCCGGGCGACGCGCGCGCGCACGTCCGGGGCGAAGGGGTCGGCGCCCGGCTCGTCGCTGCCGTCGTCCGGGATGCCGAGGGCCTCGCGCGCGAGCGCGCGCATCACCGGCGTGTAGGCGCCGATGAAGATCGGCCCGTCCTTCGCCATGTAGCCGGCGAGGAACGGACCGCGGATCGAGGAGTGCGCGACCACGACCCGGTTGTCGGGGGTTGGGTCGTCGGCAGGCGGCTGCACCGAGGACGGCGCCTTCCGCTCGTCGCTCGGGCGTCCGGGCGCGGGGCGCGTCGCCTTGTAGGCGCGCAGCACCGAGGCGTAGTCGTCGCCCCGGGCGTAGCCCTCGTGCGCCTCTTCGACGCGGGGGTCGGCAACGGCCGAGTCGCCGTCCGCGCCCTGCGAGAGCAGCGCGCCGATCAGCACCATCGCCGAGCGCAGCAGGGCGACGTCGATGAACTGGCCTTCGCCCGACCTGTCTCGGTGGTACAGCGCGGAGGTGACGCCGACGACCGTCGAGAGCGCCGTGGCGGCGTCGATCGTCCCGCCGTGCGTGCCCATCGGCCCGCCGAACTCGTCGATCACGCCGATCTCCGCCATGTAGCCGGAGTAGGCCTGCGCCACCATGTCGATCAGCGGCTCGTCCACGCGCGGGCCGTGGCTCCCGAAGCCCGAGATCTGGGCGTAGATCAGGTCCGGGCGGAACCGCACGAGGGTCTCGTAGTCGATCTGGAGGCGGCGGATCACCTCCGGGCGGAAGTTGATGATAACGACATCGAACGTGGGCGCGATGCGGTGGATCAGCTCGCGGCCCTGCGGATCGCCGAGGTTCACGACAAGGCTGCGCTTCCCCCGGTTGAGGAACTGGAACATCTTGCTCATCGCGGGCGGCGCTCCCGCCGGGGCCCGCCCCGCTCCTCCGGGAGGCTCGACCTTGACGACGTCGGCGCCGAGGTCGCCCAGCAACGTGCCCGCCAGCGGCCCGGCGATGATCTGCGAGAACTCGAGCACGCGCACACCATGCAGGGGACCCGGGGCCATCCTTCGGCTCCCTTCGTCGCTCGTCATTGGCGCGTCCCGGCAGTAGCGCGGCAGGAGTCCGTGAACGCGGGAGCCCGCTCGGGGGCTCCCCGCCGGCCGCGAGCCCTCATCAGCTCGCCGGGCGGAAACAGGGTAGCGAAACGCCCTCCGCGAGGTCCCGGAAGACCACCTCCACGGGCAGGCCGATGTGGACGTCGCCGGGATCGCAGTCGACGACGTTGCTCATCATGACGGGGCCCTCGTCGAGCTTGATCATCGCGATCACGTAGGGGGTGTCGTCCACCCAGGCCTCGCTGACCGGGCGGTGCACGACGGTGTGAGTGAAGACCTCGCCTCTGCCGCTCACCTCGACCCAGTCGTAGCCCAGAGACATGCAATCGGGCGAGTGGCACATGGGGCTCGGATAGAAGCGGAACGCCGCGCAGACATCGCAGCGCTGGAGGCGCAGCTCATGGTTGCTGAGGGCGTCCCAGTACGGCTCGGAGCCCGGCGTGAATTGGGGAAGCGGCTTCGCGGAGTCTGCCACCGTCAGTTCCTCCCGAGTAGTGCGACGCTGTAGCTGGACAGGCTCTCGGAGACGCCGCTCACCATCGCGACCTCGGCGCCCTCGACCTGGCGGTCGCCGGCGTCACCGCGGAGCTGCGTGACCGCCTCGATGAGCGCGGGGATCGAGTTCCCGAGGCCGTTGTCACCCTCGGACAGCAGGCCGCCGTGCGTGTTGAGCGGGAGTGCGCCTCCGAGCTCGAGGCGGCCGTCCGCGACGAAGTCGCCGGCCTCGCCCTTCTCGCAGAAGCCGTAGTCCTCGAGCTGGAGCAGTACGGTGGTCGTGAAGGAGTCGTTCAACTCGGCGACGTCTACGTCCTCGGGGCTGAGTCCGGCCTGCGTGAAGGCCTGCTCGGCGGCGATCCTGCCCACCGTGCGCACGAGGTCGAAGTCGCTGTCGGACCCGCGGCAGAGGTGACCCATGTGCTGGAAGGATTGTGCCTGGCCGGATCCGAGGATCCAGACCGGCTCCTGGACGGCGTCGCGTGCGCGTTCCGCCGAGGTGACGATGAAGGCAGAGGCGCCGTCCGCGATGTACGAGCAGTCGAGCAGGTGGAGCGGCTCGGCGATCATCCTCGAGCCGAGCACATCGTCGACGGTGATCGGGTCGCGCAGCAGGGCCCGCTCGTTGAGCGCCGCATGCTTGCGAGCGGCCACGGCGATCGCCGCCAGCTGCTCGCTGGTGGTGCCGAACTCGTGCATGTGCCGCTGCGTCACCAGCGCGGCCAGCGCCGGCAGGTGCAGGCCGTAGGGGAACTCGTACTCCATCGAGATCGGCTCGCGGCTGTGGTAGATGGACTCGGACAGGTCGACGCCGGAGAGGCCGATCGGTGTGCGGTGCGAGGTGGAGCGCCACGTTCCGCCGCCGACCACGACGACGTTCTTGCACTGATCGTGGTAGACCGCCGAGCGCGCCTTGTTGATGGCCAGGCCGACCATCAGGCCGCCGACCAGCGGGAAGTCGCAGAGGCTCTTCCCGAAGTTGGCGCTCCCCATCTGCTCCGTCAGCTCGGTGTGGAAGCGCATGCTGCCGTTGGGCGGGTAGACGAGGAAGCCGTCGATGTCGCTCTTGGTCAGCTGGGCCTCCTCCATCGCCCGCTTGATCGCCTCCAGGTAGAGGCTCATCCCGGAGCGGCCCTCGGGGTTGCGCATCTCGGTGTGGCCGATACCGACGATGGCGGCCTCTCTGGAAAGGGTCTCGATCATGCCGTGCTCCTCACCATCAGGCTTCCGGCTCCGTGATGGGCCGGAAGAAGGGCAACGTCACCTCATCGGTCAGGTCCTCGAAGACCACCTCCATCCGCATCCCGATCTTCACGTCGAAGGCGGGGATGTCGACGGCCCGGCTGAATATCACGGGCCCCTCGTCGAGCTCGATCAGGACGAGGGCGTAGGGCGCGAGCTCCGCCCACATCTCGTTGGGCGCACGCGCGACGACCGTCAGGGTGTAGACCGTGCCCTTGCCGCTGGCCTTCACCCACTCGAAGTTCATCGAGAGGCAATCGAACGCCTGGCACATCGGGCCAGGATAGAAGCGATGGTGCCCGCACTCGATGCAGCGCTGGATCAGCAACTCGTGCCGGCGGCAGCCCTCCCAGTACTCCTTCGAGTCGGGGGTGACGCCCGGTACCGGTCTGTTGTACTCGGCCACGTCACTCCCCCTGCAGGATCGTGCAGCCGAAGTTGGAAGCGACGCCGGAGGCGCCGCCGATGCAGACCATCGGCTTCTCCGCCGCCTGCCGCTCGCCCGCCTCGCCACGCGCCTGCGAGATGCCCTCGTACATGACGAACAGCGTCCCGTTGCCGGGCTGACCCTCGGAGAGCAGCCCGCCGTGCGTGTTGAGGGGCAGCTCGCCGCCCAGCTCGATGCGTCCGTTCTCGACGAACGGGCCGCCCTCGCCCTTTTCGCAGAAGCCGAAGTCCTCGATCGCGAGCAGGGCCGTGGTCGTAAAGCTGTCGTAGACCTGCAGGCAGTCGATGTCGCTGCGGGAGACGCCGGCCTCGGCGAAGGCCTGGTCTCCTGCCATCTTGCCCACCGTGCGGACGATGTCGTAGCCCTCGGGGGACGGGGTGCAGAGGTTGCCGACGTGGTAGTAGGACATGCCGTGGCCGGCCCCGAGGATCCAGACCGGCGGCTTCGGACTGTCGTGCGCCCGCTCCGCCGAGGTCACGATGTAGGCGGTGGCGAAGCCGGGGGCGATGTAGGCGCAGTCGAGCAGGTGGTGCGGCCAGCTGATCCAGCGCGAGGTCATGACGTCCTCGATCGTGATCGGGTCGCGCAGGCAGGCCCGCTCGTTCATCGTGGCGTGCTTGCGGCAGGCCACGGCGATGGCCGCCAGCTGCTCGCTGGTCGTCCCGAACTCGTACATGTGCCGGGCGCCAACCGGCGCGTAGATCGAGTAGGCGCCGCCCGTCCCGTAGGGCATCTCCCAGTCGTAGGGGTGCGGGCTGCGCATCGATTCGCGGTAGGGCCGCACGGCCGCGCCCATGTCCCGGCCGCGGCTCAGGTAACTCTCGCGCCAGTTGCCTCCGTCGAGCACCATCACGTAGTTGGCGAGGCCCTGCTGCAGGTACCAGCGCGCCTGGTTGTTGGCGTAGCCGCTGCTCATCCCGCCGGTGTGCGGCAGGTCGATGACCTTCGAGTAGGTTCCGAAGCCCAGATACTCCGCGAAGCGGTACTGGAGCCTGGGGTCGGACCCGAAACCGGCCACCTGGGTAGTGATGATGCCGTCGATGTCGCTCTTCTGGAGTCCGGCGTCCTCGATCGCCATCTTGGCGGCCTGGGCCAGGAGCTCGGCGACGGTGTGCTCTTCGACGTTGAAGCCGGTGGTCCGGGCGGCTCCGACGATCGCCGTCTGTCTTGACATCTTTGACATAGTCACATCCCCTGAGGAGGCCGTGCCGGGAAGTCTCGCGGGCTGCGCCCACCACGCCGGTGATAGACTGGGCAAGCGCTCACTTACCATACGCTTCGCCGGGTCGTCAAGTTTCCGCGAGGCACGGCGCGGCGCTCACCGGCGGCGCGGGTGGTGCGCTCCGGAGGCCTGAGCAACGCCCGGTGAGCCGGAACCCCCGGGATCGGGAAAGGCAGGGCAGATGACAACCGACACTCCCGCTCAACTCACTCAGCCGCGCGCCGCCTCGGTCGAGGTGTCCGGCGGGAACGTCTCCTTCCTGCAGAAGGGCTCGGGCGCACCCCTCGTGGTCCTGCACCACTCGATCAGCAGCCACGGCTGGCTCCCGCTGCACGAGCGCCTCGCCGAGCGCTACGCCGTCCATGTCCCGGACCTGCCGGGCTGGGGCGACTCCGACCGACCGGACTGGGCGCGCGACGTGCGCGACATCGCGATTCTCGTCGAGCTCTGGATGGACGCGATGGAGCTCAGCGGCGTGACGCTCGTGGGCTGCGGCTTCGGCGGCTGGGTGGCGGCCGAGCTCGCGACGATGAGCCAGAGCCGCCTCGCCCGGCTGGTGCTGGTGGGCGCGGCCGGCATCCGCCCGCGCGAGGGCGCGATCGTCGATCAGTTGGTAGTCGACTACGTCGAGTACGTGCGTAGCGGGTTCCACGACGAGGCCGAGTTCGACCGTCACTTCGGAGACGATCCGCCGCGCGAGACCCGCATGCTGCTCTACGGCGGTCGCGAGATGACGATGCGCGTGACCTGGAAGCCGTGGATGTTCAACGACGCCCTGCCGGTGCTGCTGACCGGCGTGCAGACTCCGCTGCTCGTCGTGTGGGGCGCGAACGATGCGATCATGCCGCTCGACTGCGGGGAGCAGTTCGCCGAGGCGGCGCCGAACGCCGCGCTCCACGTGATCGAGGACGGCGGCCACTTCCTGGACTTCGAGCGTCCGGACGCCCTCGGCGAGCTGATCGAGGAGTTCGGCAGCGAAGCGTAGCCGGGGCGGCGAGCGTCGCTGCCCGGATCGAGGAAGCGCGGACCGCGCTCGCCCTACTCGCCGCGGAGGCGCGGGTCCAGGATGTCGCGGAGCGCGTCGCCCGCGAGGTTCCAGCTCAGCACGGTGATGCTGATGAAGACGCCCGGCCAGATCGCGAACCACGGCGCCGACAGGAAGTAGACCCTCGCGGTCCCGCTCAGCATGCTGCCCCAGGCGGGCGCGGGGGGTGGCACGCCGACGCCGAGGAAGCTCAGCGTCGCCTCCGCCAGGACCGCCGCCGCCATGCTGATGCTCGTCAGGATGATCACGATCGGCATCAGGTTCGGGAGGATGTGCCGGAAGGCGATCCGCACGTTTCCCGCTCCAATGGTGCGGGCCGCCTCCACATAGTCGCGCTCCTTGAGGGAGAGGACCGACGACCTCACGATCCGGCTCGTGGCCGGAATGAAGCCGATACCGATCGCGAGGATCGTCTGCCTCAGTCCCGGTCCGAGCGCCGCGATCACCGTGAGCACGAAGATTAGGCCGGGGAACGCCAGCCAGGCGTCCATCACCCGCTGCGTCACGAGGTCGAACGTGCGGCCGGCGTAGCCGCTTGCGAGGCCGACGCACATCCCGATGAAGGTACCGAGCGTGACTGCGCCGATCCCGACCGCGAGCGAGATCCGGGAGCCGTGGATGATCCTGCTCCAGATATCCCGGCCCAGGTTGTCGGTGCCCATCAGGTGGCTGTCAGTCGGCGCCGCGAGGATGGCGCTCGTGTCTTGCTCGAGCGGGCCGTAGGGCGAGACTACGTCGGCGAAGATCGCCATGAACACGAGAATCAGCAGGAGGAACACCGCGACCGCGCCGAGTGGCTTCCGCCGCGCAAGGCGCCCCGTCTTCCGTACCGAGGAGTCGGCACGAGACAGCATGCTCTCCGAAGCACGGAGCCCTCGCGGTGCTGTGGCCATCACACTCTCCCTTGCGTGGCCCCGGAGCTACTCGTAGCGGATCCGCGGATCCAGCACCCCGTAGCTGAGATCCACGACCAGATTGGTGAACAGGAACCCGAGCGCGGCGAACAGCACCGCGGACTGGATGACCGGGTAGTCGCGCTGATTGATCGCCGTCAGGATGAACTGGCCGACGCCCGGCAGCCCGAACACGTTCTCGATCACGACCGACCCTCCGATCAGGGCTCCGATCTGCAGGCCGATCACGGTCACGACCGGGATCAGGCTGTTTCGCAGCACGTGCCGGTAGATCACCGTGCGCTCACCCAGGCCCTTGGAGCGGGCCGTGCGCACGTAGTCCTGGCGCAGCACCTCCAGCACCTCCGACCTCGACATCCGCATGATCGAGGCGGAGAGCGACCAGCCCAGGGTGAGGCTCGGTAGCGCGAACTTCTCGAGGTTCTCGAGGGGATTGTCGAAGATCGGCGTGTAGCCCGGTGGAGCCAGGTAGTTCCACCACAGCGCGGGTAACAGGATCACCAGCAGGGCGATCCAGAAGTTCGGCAGCGAGAGCCCGAGAATCCCGACCAGCCTGCCCGCGTAGTCGATCGGCGAATCCTGGTACACCGCGGAGACGACGCCCACGACGAGGCCCGTGGCAACCGCCACGGCCACACTCATGATCAGCAACTCGATCGTCACCGGCAGGCGCCGGCGCATCTCGCTGATGACCGTCTTGCGCGTCCAGTAGGAGGTCCCGAAGTCCAGCCTCGCCATGTCCGCCACCCAGACTGCGTACTGGACGTAGATCGGCTCGTGGATGCCGAGTTCGCGGCGCAACTCGTCGATGACCTCGGGATCGGTCTCGCCCTCCAGCACGAGGTCGTCGCCCGTGTAGGCCTGGAGCAGCGCGGCGTCGCCGGGCATGAGCCGGACGAGCAGGAAGAGGATCATCGAGAGGCCGATGAGGGTAGGGATCATCGCCAGGAGCCGGCGCGCCACGTACTGGGTCATTCGCCTACCGCCCGCTCTCCATCGAGGATGCGGCACGTCGCAAGCGCCGCCGGCGCGAAGGGCGCTGCCGGCACGGCTCCGGGACGACCAGGCCGCGGCTCCCTCGAACCGTCTCGGTCACCCTCCCTGAGTGGACTCGATGCCACAGCGGGGCGAGCAGGCTCAGGTGCTCGCCCCGCTGTGTCGGTCGCTTGACTGGATGGTCAGGACAGCCGGTTCTCCGGCGCCTCCGCGACATCCATCCAGATCCAGCTCGGGTTCATGATCGACTGCCGCTGCGCGCGGTTGTCGCGCCAGTCATGGACCCAGGGCTGCCACATCCGGATCAGCGACGGCGCGGAGATTGATGCCCAGAGCACGGCCTCGATCATGGCCTGCTCGAGCTGCTGGAAGATCGCGCCCCGCGCCTCCAGGTCGAACTCCACCTTCGCCGCGTCGATCAGCGAGTCCACCGTGGGGTCGTTCCAGCCCACGGACTTCGCGCTGGAGTGGCCGGAGTGGTACTGCGCAACCGCGGTGCTCGGCCGCGCGACGCCGCCCGCGAGGTGGACGAACAGGCCGTCGATATCGGCGGGCTGAGCGCCTCGCGCCTGGCCGTACGAGGCCGTGTCCATCGGGACCAGCGTCAGGTCCAACCCCAGCACTTCCTTGAGCTGCGGCTGGACCGCTTCACCGTAGACCGGCGCAACCGCCAGCCGGGTGTTGTAGACGAGGTCTGCCTCGAGCCCGTCCGCGAACCCGGCGGCGGCCATCAGCTTGACCGCCTCGGCACGGTCCTCTTCCTTCGCCGCGCGATAGCCCGGCTGCTCGAGCAGCTCCGCGTTCGAGTACGTGTACCCGGTCCGCTCGATCGTCATCGGCCCGCTGATCACGCCGTCCCCGAAGTTCGCGGCGGCGTCCACGTCCTGGCGGCTGATCGCCAGGTGCACCGCCTGCCGGACCCGGATGTCGCCGAACGGCGGCCGGTGCTGGTTGAAGCTGATGCCGTAGGTGAAGTCCGAGGGGAACCCGCTCGTGTTCGCCTCGGGCACGGCGTCCAGAATCGGCTTTGCCTGGATGCGGTCGTTGCGGCTGAGGATGTCGAGCTCGCCGGCGATGAACGAGGCCGACTGCGTCGCGTCGTCCCCCGGCGAGATGCGCAGCCCGTCGAGGTAGGGCCTGCCCGCCTCGCCGCCGGGGTGCCCGCCGCCCCAGTAGTCCTCGAAGCGAGTGACGGTCGTGGTCGAGTCGGCCTGCCAGTCCTTGACGCGGAACGGTCCCGTGCCGGCCGACTCGCTCGAGAAGTCGAGGCCCGCGGCCTCGGCGCTCCTCGGCATGATCGCGACCTGCGAGATGTACGAGTTGACCGCCTCGAGGAATTCCGCGTTGGGACCCGGCGAGACGAGCTTGATCGTCGATGCGTCGACGACCTCGAAGCCCGCGATGAAGCGCTTCCAGTTGTTCCGGATCGCGTCTTCGGCGGTCGCGCGCTCGTAGGTGAACCCCACGTCATCCGCGCTGAGCGTCGCTCCGTTGTGGAACTTCACGCCCTCGCGGATCGCCATCGTGTAGGTGACGTCGTCCTGCTGCTCCCAGCTCTCCGCGAGCCAGGGGACGATGCTGTACGGGCTGCGCCACTCCTCGTTGGTGAAGTCCGTGTTGAGGAGTGACTCGTAGAACATCTTGCCCATGATCGTGTTGATGCCGACCGAGGTGTCGGTGTAGTAGGGGTCGATGTTCGTGCCCTGGTAGCCCGCAGGCTGGATGAACTGCAGGAAGCCGCCGTGCTTCGTCGCGACCTCCGGCGTGGCAGTCGCCGTCGGCGTGGCGGCCTGCAGTGCAGGCGTCGGGGTAGGGGTGGCTGCAGCAGCCGTCGCCGTCGCCTCCGCCGCGGCAGCCGTAGCAGTAGGCGTGGCCGCAGCCGGCGCGGTCGTGGCGGCGGCAGGCGCTGCGTCGTCGTCATCGTCGTCGTCGCCACAGCCGATGATCGCCGCCAAGCCGAGCCCGAGCCCGCCGACGGCGGAGGTCTTGAGCAGGCGACGTCGCGAGATGAGGCCGAGGTAGCCCGTGGAGTTCGTAGTCTCGTTGTTCATGTGCATGCACCCCTCTTGAGCGACCGATCGGTCACCTCACGAGACGCATGCGCGCGGTGACTCGAATTCGGCGGCTTGCTGGACTCTCTAGACCTACTCGCTCCCCCCTCGTGACGTGGTTAGCGAGCGCCCGCTTTACACGCGCGCGTGGTATGCCTACCACTTGCGTGCTAAGGGTGTCAAGAAGTTCGGGGCCCGGCGACGGGGCCCGCACAGAGGCGGGAGCGGCGCCCGCGCTACCCTGATTGGCAGCATCGCTCGAGCCAGCTAAGGGATCAGTCCCATGCCCAGGCGCCTGCTCGCAGTCGCCCGTCCCGCCCTCGCCGCCGTCGCGCTGCTGGCCGGCGCCTGCAGTGGGACCGCCGAGGTGGAAGAAGCCGCTCCCCCGCTCCCCCCCCAGAGGCTTATAAACATATCCGCGGCCCCGAGACCA
>VXMT01000079.1 GCA_009840965.1 Chloroflexota bacterium | reverse complement strand
CCGGCTCGGGCGTAGCCTCAGGGCGGCGGGGCGTTGCCCGGTCACGGGGGCCCTACATCGGGGGGGCGGCGGGGCCTCGGGCCGAGCCTCGGCGGTGGCCTTCGCGCGCGAGGGCGCGCACGTGGTCGTCGCCGACATCAACGGCGAGGGCGCCGAGGAGACCGTGCGCCTCGTGGAGGCGGAGAGCGGCAGCGCCAGCGCCGTCACGGTGGAGCTGACGGACCCCCTGGCCGTCGCCGCGATGCTGCGCGGCATCGCCGAGGCGCACGGGCGGCTCGACTACGCGCACAACAACGCCGGGATCAACGACGCGCCCGCGAGGCTGCCGGAGCTGAGCGACGAGCGCTGGGACCGCATGATCGCGGTCAATCTGACCTCGGTCTTCTACTGCCTGCGCGAGGAACTGCCGCTGATGGTGGAGGCGGGTGGTGGGGCGATCGTCAACACCGCGTCGGGCGCGGGCGTCTTCGCCTCGGCGAACATCGCGCACTACGCGGCCGCCAAGCACGGCGTGATCGGCCTCACCCGCAGCGCGGCGATCGAGTACGGCGAGCACGGCGTGCGCGTCAACGCCGTCTGCCCCGGCCTGGTCGACACGCCGATGCGCGGACGCCACGCGCAGAACGACCCGGAGCATGACGCGCGCATCCTGGCGTTCTCCGGGGGCCGCGTGAACCCGCCCGAGCTGATCGCGGACACCGCCGTCTGGCTCTGCCGCGAGGAGGCATCGAACGTCAACGGGCAGGCGCTGCTCGGCGACGGCAAGTACGGGCCGGAGCTGCGCCTCGGCAGCTGGCAGCACTGGGTACCGCTCGAGCAACTGACGGGCGGCTAACGCACGGGGCGACCCGCGCGGGCGGAGCGGCTGGGGGCTACGAGCCGAGCGAGGGCCTGCCGAGCAGCTGGCGCAGGACCTGGATCTGTCCGTAGTGCTCGCGTCCGTGCGCGATCACCACCTGGCTCAGCGAGAACATGCGCTGCCGCTCGGCCGTCCTGCCCGCGATCCGTGTCTGCGTCGTGCCGAGCAGGAACTCCTCGTCCATGCCCTCGATCTTCGGCTGCACCACCTCGAGCACGCCCGTCCCGTAGCTCACGAGGTCGGCCGCGCTGCGGAAGTGCAGCGCGTTCGCTTCCTCGTCGGTCATGCCGGTGCCCTGGTCGATGCGCGGCAGGTCCAGCTGCTCGTGCAAGCCCTCGGTCACCCAGAACGGGCGGTCGCGGTAGAAGACGAAGTTCACGATGTTGTCGATCGTGCGCAGCACGTGCCAGGCGTGGAAGCCGATCGAGGAGCCGCTCTCGATCGGGCGCGCGTTCAGTTCCTCGCTGGTGAGTTCCTCGATCGAGGTGTTGAGGTCGCGGATCAGGTTGGCGGTCACCTCGGCGAGCGTTGGGGCGAGCGGGCTGGGCGTGGCCTCGGCGGTCGAGTCGGTCATGGGTCTCCTCCAGTGGAGCGATGCTGGTTCGGCACTGAGTCTAGCCGCTCGCGCCGGGCCGGCCCGCGGCGACCGCGGGCAGCTGCTTCGGCGGCGGCTCGCGCGAGGCGAGGATCGCGAGGGCGCCGCAGAGATACGCCGCAACGAAGGCCGCGAAGACGCCCTCGTACGACCCGACCGCGTCGAAGTAGATCCCGGCGAGGATCGGGCCCACCGCGCCGAGCACGATGGTGAAGGGCACGCCCACGCCGCGCACCGCGCCGATGTGCACGCGGCCGAAGTACTTCGCCCAGATGAACTCGCTGAGCGGCACCGTGCCCCCGAACCCGAAGCCCCAGAAGAAAAACGCCACGAACATCGCAGGCAGCGCGCCGAGCTGCGCCGAGATCAGCATGAGCGTCACGCCCGTGGCGGAGATCGAGAGCGCCGTCGCCGCGAGGTTGCGGACGTGGACGCGCTGCAGGAAGAAGCCCCACGCGAACTTCGAGCTGAGGTTCGCACCTCCGTTGACCGCGATCGCGAGCGCGGCCTCGGCGCGCGTGAAGCCGTGGTCGGTCATGAACGGGATCGCGTGCACCAGCACCGCGGTCAGCGCCATCGTGTTGAGGCCGTAGCCGAGGATGAGCAGCCAGGTCGCGGGCGTGCGCAACGCCTCGCGGCGCGTGTAGGAGTTGGCGGCGTCGTACGCCTGCGCCTCTGTGGCCGCGGCCTCGAAGCCCTCGCGGGCGCCCGGATCGATGCCGTCGGGCAACTGCCCGTAGTCCTCGGGGCGGCGGCGCATGATCAGCGCCACGGGCACGACGATCAGGAACATGAACACCGCGAGGAAGACGTAGGCGTCGCGCCAGCCGATCGAGTCGACGACGCGCGTCATGGTGACGGGCATGATCAAGCCCGCGAGCGAGACGCCCGAGGAGCCCAGCGCGATCGCCCAGCCGCGCCGCACGACGAACCACTTCGAGAGCGTCGCGTTGACGACGAGCGGCCCGATCATCGAGAAGCCGGCGCCGCCCGCGACCATCGAGAGCGCGATGAACTGCCAGAGCGCGTCGATGCGCGACATGCCGAGGAACGAGGCCGCGTAAGCACAGACGCCGCAGAGCATCAGCGGCCGCGCACCGTAGCGGTCGACCAGCGGTCCGATGACGAAGCCGGCGAGACCGGCCACCAGCAGCGCGGCCGACCCGCCGAGGGTGTACTCGGCGGCGCTCCAGCCGAGGTCCTCGGTCATCGGCCGCAGGAAGACGCCTGCGATGCCGCCGCCCGCACCTATCGCGGCGAAGTGCGCGACGACGGCGCCGGCGACGATCCACCAGCCCCAGAAGACGCGGCGACGCCTCGGGGCAGGCGGGGGCCCCGATGCTTCCTCGTGGTCGCCGGGGGCGGGCGCGCGGCGCCTCGCGGCGATCATTGACGCGGTCCGCCCCCCCCCGGCGGGCCTTCACGCGAGCGGATGGTGCGGGGCCGAGTCCGTTCGGACGGG
>VXMT01000072.1 GCA_009840965.1 Chloroflexota bacterium | reverse complement strand
TCCCTCACCCGCGGGGGGTGTGGGGGGAATCCCCCCACAAGCACTGGCTCTCCCTCGGGGAGAGGGGACCGGAAGGGATGCGCTCGCTGCCCTGAGGAAGTGGTTTCGCGAAAGTCTCTACGAGGGCGAAGCGCCCGCGGCGCCGCCCCGGGCGACGGGCAGCGAGGGCTTGACGGCGAGCCAGAAGAAGAGCGCGCCCACCACGGCGGCGCCGGCCAGCACCACGAAGGCGCCGCGGTAGCTGCCCGTCACGTCGTAGACCACCCCGGCGAAGACCGGCCCGAAGATCATCCCGAACATGATGACGAGCGACGAGAAGCCCATGATCCTGCCGAAGGCCTTGCCTCCGAAGTAGTCGGCGCGCAGCGCCTGCATCGCCGGCACGCGCGCGCCCCAGCCGACGCCGGCGAGGATCCCGAAGACGATCAACATCCAGTAGGCGTTGGCCAGCGCCAGCACCACGAGACTGACCGCCTGCGCGAGCAGGGCGCAGACGATCATCAGCCGCTTGTTGGTCCGGTCGGCGAGGTAGCCGCCGCCGAGCTGCCCGACCACCGTCGACACGGTCATCACGAGGATCACGAACGCGCCCGCACTCAGCGTGAAGCCCAGCGAGGCGTTCGCGTAGAACTGGAAGTGCACGAAGATCACGCCGATCACGAGCGCCGCCATCCCGTGCCCGAGGGCGAGGAACCAGAACGCGCGGGTGCGCAGCGCCTGCTGCGTGGTGAAGTTGACCTCCTCGGGCGGAGCTTCGTACGCCGCTTCGCCTTCGCCCGGGCCGCCGTCCATCTGGTAGCCGTGGTCCTCGGGGCGGTGGCGCACGGCGGCGGCGAGCGGGACGCCGATCGCGATGACCAGCAGGCCGGAGACGAAGGCGCCGCTGCGCCAGCCGAACTCCTCGAGCGCCGGAACGACGACCGGCTGCAGCAGCCCGCCCGCGGCGGTGCCCGTCATCAGCAGCGCCAGCGCCCAGGACCGGCGCCGATAGAACCAGTGCACCACCGCCACCGTCACCCCGAGGTGCGTGCCGAGGCTCGCACCCACCGCGATCACGAGGTAGGCGAGGTAGAAGCCCTCGATCGTGTCGATGCGGCTGAGCAGCATGAAGCCGGCGCCGAAGATCAGCATCCCGGCGATCATCACGCGCCGCGGCCCCCAGTTGTCGATCATCCAGCCCTGCGCCGGGCCGAGCAGCCCGCTCTCGACGCGCTGCATCGCGAAGGCGCCCGCGAGGGCCGCCCGGCTCCAGCCGAACTCGTCCCCCAGCAGCACGACGTAGGTGCCGAAGGCGTGGAAAAGCAGCGCGCCGTTGATCGTGTGCGTCCCGAAGCCGGCCGCGACGATCCACCAGCCGTAGAAGATCCTCGTGCGCCCCGTCGCGATGTCGCGCGCCGCCTCGATGCGCGACGCCAGCGTCGTCATCGCGCCCGCCCGGGCCGCGCGACGCCTCGATCCGTCCCAACCACCATGCCCGCAACTCTACAGGGCTGGCCGGTGCGGTCATCCCCGGGCGTTCGCTCCCCCGCTCGCCCGGCGCGCCTCTCCTCGTAGCGGCTCAGACCAGGCCGCGCACCTCGCCGTCGGGGCCGAGGTCGAAGCCGAGCGCGTTCGGCCGCGCGGGCAGGCCCGGCAGCGTGATGATCGTGCCCGCGAGCGCGATGATCTGGCGCGCGCCCGCCGCCACCCGCATCTCGGTGATCGGGAAGGTGTGCCCGACGGGCACCCCGCGCCGGTCCTGGAACGCCGAGAGCGAGAGGTGCGTCTTCGCCACGCAGATCGGGAAGTCCCAGCCGTTGCGCTCGAAGCGCCGGCTCGTCGTGCGGGTCAGCGGACCCCAGCTCACGCCGTCGGCGTGGTAGATCTCGCGCGCCAGCGTCTCGACCTTCTCGAACACGCTCGCCCCGTCCTCGTAGAGCAGCCGCACCTGCGAGGGCTGCTCGACCGCCGAGACGACGGCCTCGGCCAGCTCGGTCATGCCCGCGCCGCCCTCGGCGAAGCCCTTCGCCTCGACGGCGGCCAGCGCGCCCGCCTCGAGGGCGACGCGCCTCGCGATCTCGATCTCCTCGGCGGTGTCGGCCGGGTAACGGTTGATCGCGACGACGGCGGGCAGGCCGTAGTTACGGACGACGCCGATCGCATTGCGCAGGTTCGCGGCGCCCTCCTCGACGGCCTGCGCGTCGGGCTCGTCGAGGGCGTCGCGGTCCGCGCCGCCGTGCCAGCGCAGCCCGCGGATCGTCGCGACAACGACCGCCGCCGAGGGCTCCGGCCCGCCCTGGCGGATCTTGATGTCCATGAACTTCTCGAAGCCGAGGTCGGCCCCGAAGCCCGCCTCGGTGACCGTCAGCTCGCTCGTAGCCAGCGCGAGGTGGTCGGCGACGATCGAGGAGCAGCCGTGCGCGATGTTGCCGAACGGCCCGGTGTGCACGATCGCCGGCTGCCCCTCGGCGGTCTGCACTAGGTTCGGCTTCAGCGCATCCTTGAGCAGCACCATCATCGCGCCGACGCACTCCAGCTCGCCTGCCCGCACGGGCCGCTCGCCGTCCGCCCAGCCGACGACGATCTCGGAGAGGCGCTGCCGCAGGTCGTCGTAGTCCGAGGCGAGCGCGACGATCGCCATGATCTCCGAGGCCGCCGAGATGTCGAAGCCGGTGTCGCGCAGCGGCCCGTCGGCGCGCCCGCCGACACCGGTCACGATGCGCCGCAGCGCGCGGTCCTCGGCGTCCGTCACACGCCGCCAGGTGATGCCCTCGGGAGTGAAGCCGTCGATCGTGCGGGCGCGCGCCACGTTGTCGGCCATCGAGGCGAGGAAGTTGTGGGCGGACTGGATCGCGTGGAAGTCGCCGGTGAAGTGCAGGTTGATGTCGGCCGACGGCTCGACGGTCGCCCGCCCGCCGCCGGTGCCCCCGCCCTTCATGCCGAACATCTGACCCA
>VXMT01000256.1 GCA_009840965.1 Chloroflexota bacterium | reverse complement strand
CTCTCCCCAGGGAGAGGGGGCCGGATCGGGCTTGTGGGAGTTTCGCAAAGGTCTCGGACGGTGGTTGGTTGCTAGCCGTGGCCGTTCGACTCGACGCCGCCGTTCGCCACGGCCTCGATCAGGTCGGGCGAGTCGACCAGCGCCTCCACGGCGCGCCCGAGGCGGGAGTCGCGGACGACGATCACGTCGTTGGTCTCGACGATGGAGCTGAACGGCACGTCCAGCTCGGCGGCGATGCTCAGGGCAGTCGAGAGCGGGACTTCACGCTTGCCGGTTTCGTAGTTCGAGAGTGATGCCTGGGTGATACCGGCGCCTCTGGAGACGTCCGTCTGCGAACGGCCGGCCTTGTGGCGCAGCGTCCGAAGCTGCTGGCCGAGCTTCGCGCGGTGCTCCGGGCTCCCTGACTTTCGCATCGCCGATCCCGCTCCTTCCGTCCCTCGCCGTGTTGCCGGAAGCGCTTTCCGCTCCCCCGGGACGGCGATTGTTCAAACTTGCACAATAGAGATTATCGGGCGCTCCGCGCCTTGGGGCAACGCGCCCGCCCCGGGGCACGGAAAGCGCTCGCGAATCAGCCGCTGGAGCCGAGCAATCCCTCGGCGCGGAGATCGTTGATCGCCGCATCGAATGCGCCGAGCGTGTGTTCGACTTCGGCCTCGCCGTGCGTGGCCGAGACCATCCCGCCGGCGCCCATCAGGTCCACGCCGTGGTTGAGCAGTGCCTGCCGCAGCGGGATTGCCAGCGCCGCGTCCACGCCTCGAGCCTCCTCGGCCGCGTCCCACTCCACGTCGGAGGGCCGCGGCCCCTCGTAGCCGAGGTTGAGATGCCACATCGAGGAGACCGCGAAGGCCGAGCCGGGCACGGCGCGGTCGGCGAACAGCGCGTTGAGGCCGCGCACCAGCGCCGCCGTGGTCGCGTCGGCGCGCTCCGTCTGGCCGCCCGCCTCGATGATGCGCAGCGCGGCGATGCCGGCGGCGGCGGCGGGCGGCTGCGCGTTGTAGGTGCCCTGGTGCGGCACGCGCAGGCGGCGGTTCCAGACCTCGTCGCCCGCGCGGAACTCGAGCATGGAGAGCACGTCCTCGCGTCCGGCCACGCAGCCGCCGGGCAGGCCGCCCGCGAGGATCTTCGCGTAGCTCGCGAGGTCGGCGGTGACGCCGAGGCGTTCCTGCGCGCCGCCCGGGGCCATGCGGAAGCCGGTGATCACCTCGTCCATGATCAGCAGCGTCCCGGCCTGCTCGGTCAGCTCGCGCGCCGCCCGCAGGTACTCCGGCGCGAGCGGGTGCTGCCCCCAGTGCGCCCCGGTCGGCTCGAGGATCACGGCCGCCACGTCGCGCGCGGCGAGCGCCTGCTCGAGCGCGCCGACGTCCCCGGACGGGACGATCGTGAGGTCGTCGTAGAAGCCGGGCGGCACCCCCGCGGCGCTGGCGCGCGTCTCGCTCTCGCGCAGCTGCCCGACGGCGAGGTCGTGCCAGCCGTGGAAGTGCTCGGCGAGCTTGATCACGCGGTTGCGGCCGGTGAAGGCGCGCGCGAGGCGCAGCGCCATCATCGTCGCCTCGGTGCCGGAGGAGGTGAAGCGCACGCGCTCGGCGCAAGGCGCCATGCGCAGCACCAGCTCGCCCCACTCCAGCTCGCGCGCCTGCGAGGAGCCGAAGTGCGTGCCGTCCTCCAGCGCCGCGCGGATCGCCGCCATCACCTCGGGGTGGTTGTGGCCGAGCAGCAGCGCCCCGTGCCCGCCGATGTAGTCGACGTACTCGTTGCCGTCGACGTCGGTCTTGCGCGGCCCCTGCGCGCTCGCGACATAGATCGGGAAGGGCTCGAAGGCGCGGATGTCGTGCGTCACGCCCGAGGGGAAGACGGACGCCGCCCGTTCCGCCAGCGCCCGCGAGCCGGGGTGTCTGTCCTCGAAGGTCTGGAGGATCGTCACTGGCGGAACCACCTTGGTCTGTGCCCGAACTGCCCTCGCGGCTCTTCAAGCGTACCGGCGGTCCCGCCGCTACGCCTCCACACCGTCGATGAACCCCAGCACGGCGGCGTTCCACTCCTCGGGGCGCTCGAAGTAGGCGGAGTGGCCGGCGTCGGGAATCTCGGCGTAGCGGGAGCCGGGGGTCAGCTCGTGCGAGATGCGGACCAGCTCGGCGGGGACGACGCGGTCCTGCGCCCCGACGATCCAGAGCAGCGGCGCGCCGCTGTCGAGCAGCCGCTCGCGTGTCGAGCCCCGGTAGTTGCGCATTTCCGGGGGCGGCGCCAGGAAGTCCCGAGGGCGCGGCGGGTTGACGCCCCGGATGCGGCGGTAGAGCCACTCGAGCGTCGGCTCGCGCTCGCGGTAGTCCTCGGCGAGCGCGCGCTGCAGCAGGCTGCCGGCGAGCGCGCCCGAGGCCTGTAGCTCCGCCTTGCGCTCGCGCAGCCGGTCGTCGACGCAGCCAGCGTTGGAGCCGGAGATGGTGAGCGAGCGGAAGCCGTCCGGCCTGTGCCGCATCAGCCCGATCGCCGTGCGCGCGCCCATCGAGTGCGCGACGAAGTGCACCGGCCCGAGGTCCAGCCGCTCGACGAGCGCGGTGATGTCGTCGCCGAAGGCGGCGCGGCCGGGACCGCCCTCGATGTCCGGGGAGCGGCCGAAGGCGCGGTGGTCGAAGGTGACGACGGTGTAGCGCTCGCTGAAGGCGGGGACCTGCCGCCACCAGGACATGGCGTTCCCGCCCGCGCCGTGCGCGAGGACGACGGGCGGGCCGTCGCCGTGGCGCTCGTAGTAGAGCCGGAAGCCGTCGTCGAGTTCGAGGTGCGGCATGGTTGGCTGGTCCTCGCTCGCGGCTCACACGGTACAGGCGAGGGGCGTTGCTGTCCGGGGCTGTGGGGGCTTCGCGCAGGGCGCCCTCCCGCGGCCGGCCGCGTGCCCCCCACCCACAACCCCGGGTGATTTAAACCAATTGCCGAGGCGCCGCGGGTTCGGGGGTTTTTAGGGGGTGGGGG
>VXMT01000028.1 GCA_009840965.1 Chloroflexota bacterium | reverse complement strand
CACGACCGATGACGATCCACCACGCCAGTTCCCGACCCTCCGACCGCGCGGCGCACCGCGGGAGCGGCCCCCTGTCGCTCGAGCAGCTCGTGGAGGAGCCGTACGAGACGATCAACCTGAGCAACTTCGAGCAGGTGCCGCAGCTCGCGAGCCTTCCCGAGGAGCTGCGCGAGGAAATCAAGGTCGTCGGCAGCGTTCTCCCGTTCAAGTCGAATCGCTACGTCGTCGACCACCTCATCGACTGGAGCCGGGTCCCCGACGACCCGATGTACCGGCTGACGTTCCCGAAGCGCGAAATGCTCACCCCGGAGGCCTACGCCCGGATCGCGGAGCTGCTTCACCGCGACGCCCCCAACGACGAGGTCGGGGCGGCGGCGAACGAGATCCGGCTCACCCTGAACCCGCATCCCGCGGGCCAGCTCGATCACAACGCGCCGTCGCTCGACGGGAAGCGGCTCCCCGGGATGCAGCACAAGTACCGCGAGACGGTGCTCTTCTTCCCGAGCCAGGGGCAGACCTGCCACGCCTACTGCACCTTCTGCTTCCGCTGGCCGCAGTTCGTCGGCCTCGAGGGGATGAAGTTCGCGATGCGCGAGGCGTCCCTCCTCAAGGACTACGTTCAGGCCCACCCCGACGTCTCCGACATCCTCTTCACGGGCGGCGACCCCCTGATCATGAAGACGCGGGTGCTCCGTCGCTACGTCACGCCGCTGCTCGAGCCCGGTGCGGCGCCGAACATCTCGACCATCCGCATCGGCTCGAAGGCTCTGGCCTACTGGCCGCACCGCTTCGTCTCGGACGACGACGCGGACGACCTGCTCGCGCTCTTCCGTGAGGTGGTGGAGTCCGGCCGGCAGCTCTCCTTCATGGCGCACTTCAGCCACCCGGCCGAGCTGGAGACGCCGATCGTCCGGGAGGCGATCCTGCGCGTCCGGGAGACCGGCGCGCAGATCCGCACGCAGACGCCGGTGCTCCGGCACATCAACGACGACGCGCCGACGCTGGCCAGGATGTGGCGTCTCCAGACCCAGCTCGGCTGCATCCCGTACTACCTCTTCGTGGAGCGGGACACCGGGGCGCGCCGCTACTTCGAGCTGCCCCTCGTGGAGTGCTGGCAGATCTTCCGCGACGCGTACGCGGCGGTGGGCGGGAACTCGCGCACGGTTCGCGGGCCGAGCATGTCGGCGACGCCGGGCAAGGTCCAGGTGCTCGGAGTCACCGAGGTCGCCGGCGAGCGCGTGATCGCGCTGCGCATGCTGCAGGGCCGGAACCCCGACTGGGTCGGGCGCCCGTTCTTCGCTCGCTACACCGACACCGCCACGTGGCTCGACGAGCTCGAGCCCGCCTTTGGCGAGCCCGAGTTCTTCTACGAGCGCGAGCTCCGCGAGATGCTGTCGGTTGCGGGCAGCCCCTGGTCGCGTGATGAGCTGAGCCTGCCGATGGCGAGCACGAGCTAGGGCTGCTCGTCCCCGGCCCGGCCTCGCTCCGCGCGCTGCCGGTGGCGACGGCGGCGTGCGCGGCCGCGCACGATCACGCCTCGGGGAGCCCTCGCGGCAGGCGGAAGCTCACGCTCTCCTCGGCGGTCTGCACGATTTCGACCTCGATGGGCTCAAGCGCGTCGAGCAGCTCGTGGACGAGGTGATCGGGCGTGGACGCTCCCGACGTGACGCCGACTGCCTCGACGCCGCGCAGCCAGGCCGGGTCGAGTTCCTCGCGGCCCGCGATCAGGTAGGCCGCGGCGCCACTGGCCTCGGCCACCTCGCGTAGCCTGTTGCAGTTCGAGCTGCTCTCCGAGCCGACGACGAGGACGAGATCCACCCGATCGCAGAGCGCCTTCACGGCCTCCTGGCGGTTCGTCGTCGCATAGCAGATGTCGTCGCGGACGACCGCGTTGCCGAAGCGCCGGCGGATCGCCTCGACCGAGCGGCGCGTGTCGTCGACCGAGAGCGTGGTCTGCGTGAGGACGGCGACCGGCGCGTCGGCGTCCCACTGGGGCAGCTCGACGCCCTCTCGATCGTCCAGGAAGAACATCGGGGCCTGCCCCATCGTCCCCTTCACCTCCTGGTGGCCGCGGTGCCCGACCAGAATGACGTCCCGGCCCTCGCCCCGGTACTTCTTCGCCTCGTTGTGCACCTTGACGACGAGAGGACAGGTCGCGTCGATGACGTTCAGGCCTCTCTCGCGGGCGACGGCGAAGTCCTCGGGCGGGGAGCCGTGCGCGGAGAAGACGACGTTCGACCCCTCCGGGATGTCCCGCACGTCCTCGACCGTGACCGCCCCCTTCGACTCCAGGGTGCGGACCACGTGCGCGTTGTGGACGATCTGGTGCTTCACGTAGACGGGGGCGCCGAAACGCCGGAGAGCGATCTCGACGATCTCGATGGCCCGGTCGACGCCCGCACAGAATCCACGTGGTGCGGCGAGATAGACCTTCATGACTCCCCCGACATCCGAACCCGTGATCGAGTGTCGCACGGCCCCGAAACGCGAGTCCAGCATCGCGGGCCCCGCCGGGGCTGCGGATACCGGCCCACTCCGCCCGTCAGGGCACTGGGTGTTCGGCGTCGACGCGCTCGGCGGCGCGCGTGCCGCTGCGCACGGCCCCCTCCATCGTGGAAGGCCAGCCGGTGTCGGTCCACTCGCCCGCCAGCACGAGGTTGGGGATCGGCGTCGCCTGCGGGAGCCGGCACTGGGCGGAGCCCGGCCGGGGCCGGAAGGTCGCCTGCGGCTGCTTCACGACGCGGCAGCGCCGGATCCGCGCTTCGCGCGCCCTCGGGAAGAGCCGCTCCATCTCGCGGGAGAAGATCTGCTCCAGCCGCTCGGCGCGCTGCTCCGCGAAGTCCCACGCGGCGCTCAGGGAGATGCAGACGTACTGCCCGTCCCCCGCCGGCGCGCCGTGCATCGCGCTCTTGTTGAAGACGAACTGCACGGGGCTGTTCAGGAAGGCCACGAAGTCCCCGTCCATGAC
>VXMT01000106.1 GCA_009840965.1 Chloroflexota bacterium | reverse complement strand
GCGAGGGCCGGGTGCGCGGCATCTACCGCTGCGCCGGCGCGGACGACTGGATCGCGATCAGCGTCCGCGACGAGGCGGAGTGGGCCGCCCTCGCCCGCGCCACCGGCAACGACGCCTGGCTGGACGACGACCGCCTGGCGACGATGGCCGGGCGCCACGAGCAGCACGACGAGATCGACGCCGCGATCAGTGAGTGGACCGCCTCGCGCGACAAGTTCGCGGCGATGGAGGAGCTGCAGGCGGCGGGCGCGCCCGCGGGCGCGGTGCTCAACGCCCGCGAGCTGATGCAGAACGAGCACCTGCTCGCGCGCGGCCTCTGGGACGCACAGCCGGTGCGCGGCTTCGCGACGGTGCCCGTGCAGCGCTACTTCCCCGCCCACGTCGACGGTGAGGGCTACGGCGCGCGGGGCCCGGCCCCGCACATCGGCGAGCACACCGACGAGGTGCTGCGCGAGCTGCTCGGCTACGACGACGCGAAGATCGCCGAGCTGCGCGAGGCGGGCGTGATCGACGGCGAGCCAGAGATGCTCACCCCGCCCGAGTCGCGCGCCGCCCTGATCCAGCCGATCGACGTCTTCCTCGAAAGCGGCTCCATCCTCGAGGTGGACGAGCAGCACCTGGAGCGCATGGCCGAGGTCGTCGCGCGGATCGAGGCGGGCGCGGGGTAGCGTCGCGGCAGTGACCCTGCTGAGATCGTCCGCAGCCGCACCGCTCGTCGTCGTCGACTGCGAGACGACAGGCCTCGGTAGACACGATCGCATCGTCGAAGTCGCCGCCGTCACGCTCGATCCTCGGACGTGGGAACGGGTCGACGAGTACGAGACGCTCATCAACCCGGAGCGTGATGTCGGCCCCACCGGGCTGCACGGCATCACGGCATCGATGGTCGAGGCGGCGCCGACGTTCTCGGAGATTGCCGCTGCACTGTCGCGCCGGCTCCATGGCTCGGTCCTCATCGCGCACAACCTCCCGTTCGACGCACGAATGCTCGAGTACGAGTTCGAGCGACTCGGCGTGACGTTCAATGTCGGTTCGGGCATGTGCACCTACCGGGCAACCGGCGAGAAGCTCATCGCCGCATGCAAGAGGTATCGGGTGGCGCTCGACCTTCAGCACCGCGCCCTCGCTGACGCGCGAGCCACGGCTGCACTCGCCCGTGAGGTTCTTGCTGACAGCAACGCCGACCACACCGCTGTGACGGTCGGCTACCTTCCCGAAGCGCCCAACCCCCGAACTTTGCGCCGGGACACAAACGACGCCGGCGTCAGCGAGATGGCGCGGATCGTGTCCCTCGCGCACTACCCATACTCCGACGAGGCCCTGCTTCTCTACCTCGACGCGCTGGACTGGGTGCTCGACGACCACTACATCGACGACGAGGAGCACGCCGCGATCAAGGACTTCGCCTCACGGCTGGGCATCTCCGAGGAGCGCCGCGAGGAGGCGCACCGCTCCTATCTCGCCTCGATCATCGCCGCCGCCGAACGCGACGGCATCGTCACGGAAGCGGAACAGCAGCTGATCGGCCAGGTCATGGCTGCTCTCGAGATCACCGACGTTGCAATGCCCGAGGTGACCCAGCTTCCGCCCACGAGTTCACTGCGGGACGGCATGCATGTCTGCTTCACCGGCGAAGCCGTTGTCGGCGGCTCCTCAGTGCCAAGGCACTTCCTGGAGGATTGCGCAGCGCAAGCGGGGCTGCAGCCCGTTGGGTCGGTCACGCAGAGGGGCTGCGACCTTGTTGTGGCGGCTGACCCTGCTACTCAGTCGGGGAAGGCACGGACTGCACGTCGCTACGGCATTCAGGTGATGGGAGTGTCAGACTTCCTCGAAGCCATCGGCCTCAGCTTCCAAACATCACCATAGCCGCCGCCGATGGCACGGCACCGCGCCGTCGGGCGGCGGCGGCCGCTGGTCGATCGCGCTACCTGTTGAGATCCTCGAGCAGCTCGATCCAGTTCCCGTCCGGGTCTTCGATCATCGTGATCCGGACGCCCGGACGGATCTCCCTCGGCGCGACGGGAACGGGATACCCACGGGCCGTCGCCGCAGCCGCCATCTCGTCGAGGTTCGAGACGGTCATCGTCCAGTAGCGATACCCGCTGCCGCCGTCGAGGCCGCCGGGCGCGGGACGCGACTCCGGTGGCTGCTCGAACTCGATCACCTTGATCAGGCTGCTTCCCGCCATCAAGCGATGCATGGTCCCACCGTCGCCGACCGGCGTGTCGGCGATGTGCTCAAGCCCGAGGAAGTCGCGGTAGAACGCAAGCGCGGCCGGACCGTCGCGCACGATGATCCCCAGGTCGATCGAGTCCTTGTTCAGAGCAACACCCATTCTGGAGCTCTCCCTTCGTCTGAGGCTTCTCTGGATCTACGGCAGCGGCTCCGCGTCGGCGGGCGGCGGGACCTCGAAGGCGTTGAGGGTGAAGCCGACGAAGGCGTAGTAGCCGACGAGGCCGGTCAGGTCGACGATGCCCTGGTCGCCGAGGAGCGCGTGCAGCGCCTCGAACGACTCGTCGCCGACGCGGTTGGTGGCGAACAGCTCGCGCACGTAGCGCACGATCGCCGCCTCACCCTCGTCGAGCGCATCGAGGTCGGCACGATGTCCGATCGCCTCGATCGCGGCCTCGCTGACCCCGCCCTCGCGGGCGAGGCGCACGTGCGCGTTCCACATCAGGCCGGCGTCGAGCTCGCGCGCGGCGGTGATGATCGCGGTCTCGCGCTGGGCGGGGGTGAGATCGGACTCCCAGCGGACGTAGCGGCTCAACTGCGCCGCGCGCAGGGCCAGCTCCGGCGAGTGGATCAGGATGCCGAAGGGACCGGAGACCTGCCCGCCCCTCAGCTCCGCCACGCGGTCGTAGGTCTCCGCCAGCTCGGCCGACAGCTCGTCGCGCGAGGTCAGGTTCGGCAATCGGGGCATCGGGACTCCCTCGGTGTACCAACCGAGACCGTGTTGCGAACGTCCTCTGGCAGGCTGATCTCCGCTGCA
>VXMT01000055.1:15692-30495 GCA_009840965.1 Chloroflexota bacterium | reverse complement strand
CGAGTGGATCGTGCTGCTCGTGGGGGTGGTGGGGTTCGCGTGGGCCGCGCCGCTCGTCCGGCTGGCGGACGCGCCGCCGCTCGTGATCGCCTCGTTGCGGCTGGTGCTGGCGGCGCTGCCGCTGCTCGCCGTCTCCGCGCTGCGACGCCGCGAGGAGCTGCGCCTGCTCGGTGGCCGCGATGCGGCGCTGCTGGCGCTAGCCGGGCTCGCGCTCGCCGGCTACGTCGGGTTCTGGACCGCGTCGGTGCAGGACACCTCGATTGCCGCCGCCACCGCGATCATCGCGACGCAACCGCTGATCGTCGGGTTCGGCGCCTGGGTCGCCCTCGGCGAGCAGCCGACGCGCGCGCTGCTGATCGGCATCGCCATCGCGGCGGGCGGGGCGCTCGTCCTCGCGGGGGCCGACCTTGGTGACGGGGTCTCGCTGCGCGGCGACGCCTTCGCGGCGCTGGGCGCGGTTTGCGCCTCGATCTACCTCGTGGCGGGACGGCGCATCCGGGCGAGGCTGTCGAACGTCAGCTACTTCGCGCTGGCCAACGCGAGCGCCGCGATCGTGCTGCTGCTCGCGCTGGCGGCGAGCGGCGAGTCGCTGCTCGGCTGGGGCGCCGAGGCCTACGTGCTGATCGCCCTGCTCGCGCTGCTGCCTCAGCTGATCGGGCATGGCGCGTTCACCTGGGCCCTCGGCTACCTGCCGGCCGCCGTGGTCGCGGTGGCGGCGCTGGGCGAGCCGGTGGGCGCGACCGTGATCGGCGCGACCCTCCTCGATGAGCCGCCCACGCTGCCCGAGGCGCTTGGCGCGGCGCTGCTCCTCGCAGGCGTGTTCGTCGCGCTGCGCGGCGGGCTGCGCCTCGGACCCCGCGAGGACGAGGGCGGCGCGCGCTCGTAGGCGCGCCCGCTAGCCGCCGTACCTGCTAGCGTCGCCGCATGGACAGGGCGTGGCTGGAGCGGGTGGCGTCACACGAGTGGATCGTGCTGCTCGTGGGGGTCGCGGCGCTGTCCTGGGCCGCCCCGCTGATCCGGCTGGCGGACTCCCCGCCGCTCGTCGTGGCCTCGCTGCGGATGACGTTCGCGGCGCTCCCGCTGCTCGCGCTCTCCGGGCTGCGACGCCGCGAGGAGCTGAGCCTGCTCGCCCGCCGCGACGTGGGCCTGCTGATGCTCGCCGGGCTCGCGCTCGCTGCGCACTTCGGCTTCTGGGTCGCCTCGCTGCAGGACACCTCGATCGCCGCGAGCACGGCGATCGTCGCGACGCAGCCGCTGATCGTCGGGCTCGGCGCCTGGCTGTGGCTGCGCGAGCGGCCAACGAGCGCGCTCTTCCTCGCCATCGCGATCGCGGGCCTCGGGGCGCTGCTGCTGGCGGGCTCGGACCTGGGCGACGGCGTCTCGCTGCGCGGCGACGCCTTCGCGGCGCTGGGCGCCGTCTTCGCCTCGATCTACCTGATCGCGGGGCGGCGCGTGCGGGCGAAGCTGTCGAACGTCAGCTACGCCGCGCTCGTCAACGCGATCGCCGCGCTCGCCCTGCTGGCGGCGCTGGCCGCCAACGGCGAGTCGCTGCTCGGCTGGGGCGCCGAGGCCTACATCTTCATCGTGCTGCTCGCGCTCGTACCCCAGCTGATCGGGCACGGCTCGCTGACCTGGGCGCTCGGCTCGCTGCCCGCGGCGGTCGTCGCGGTGGCGGTGCTCGGCGAGCCGGTGGGCGCGACGGCGATCGGCGCGACGCTCCTCGATGAGACGCCTACACTGCTCGAAGCGCTCGGCTGCGCGTTGCTGCTCGCGGGCGTGTACGTCGCCCTGCGGGGCGGGCTCAGCCTCGTGCGGCGCGAGGACGAGCGAGCGTGACGACGGAGGGAGCCCCGATGAGCGGCGGCCCGCTGAGCGGCCTGCGCGTGCTCGATCTGAGCTGGGTCCTCGCCGGGCCCTATTGCACGATGATCCTCTGCGACCTCGGCGCCGAGGTCGTGAAGTGCGAGCGCCCGCCCTTCGGCGACGTCGCCCGCACCACCGGCCCGCTGCTCGACGGCGAGTCCGGCTACTTCTTCAGCGTCAACCGCGGCAAGCGCAGCATCGCGATCGACCTCAAGCAGGAGGAGGGGCGCGAGCTGTTCCTGCAGCTTGTGCCGCAGTTCGACGTGCTCGTCGAGAACTTCCGGCCGGGCACCCTCGAACGACTCGGCCTCGGCTACGAGCGGCTCGCCGAGGCGCATCCGGGACTGATCTACGCCGCGATCTCCGGCTACGGCCAGACCGGCCCGATGCGCGACCGGCCGGCCCTCGACGTGGTGATCCAGGGGGCCGGCGGGGTGATGTCCGTGACCGGCGAGCCGGACGGCCCGCCGCTCAAGCCCGGGCTCTCGCTGGCCGACATCGCCGGAGGGCTGTTCGGGGCGGTCGGCATCCTCGCGGCGCTGCGGGAGCGCGAGACGTCCGGGCGCGGCCAGCTCGTCGACATCTCCATGCTGGACTGTCAGCTGGCGGTGCAGGAGAACGCCTTTCTGCGCTACCACCTCACGGGCCAGCTCCCGCAGCCGCTGGGCACGCGCCACTCGTGGGCGGTGCCGTTTCAGGCGTTCCCGACCGCCGATGGGCACATCGTCGTCGCGCTCGCCTGGGGCGTGCCGAACCAGTGGGCGCTGCTCTGCTCCGAGCTCGACGCCGTCGAGCTGATCGACGACCCGCGGTTCGCCGAAGCCCATGCACGCTCGGCCAACCACGCCGAACTGGAGCCGCTGCTCAACGAAGCCTTCCGCGAGCGCACCACGGCCGAGTGGGTCGAGCGGCTCACGCCCTACGAGATCCCCTGCGGGCCGCTCAACAACATCGCCGAGGCCGCGGCGCAGCCTCAGGTGGAGGCGCGCGAGATGCTGAGGCCGGTGGGGCACCACACGCTGGGCACGCTCCCGCTCGTCGACACGCCGATCAAGCTCTCGCGCACGCCGGGCGGCATCCAGGGCACGTCGCCGGACATGGGCCAGGATTCGCGGGACCTGCTTGCGGGGCTGCTCGGCCTCGACGGCGCGGCCATCGAGGCGCTCGTCGAGCGGGAGGTGGTCTGGGACGAGCGGCCGACACCGGAGCTGGGCTAGCCTCGCGGGTCACGCGGGCGCCGCCGGCGGGGCCACTTGAAAGTTTGTGAAATTTTGCGCAGAATAGGGTGTCACAAAGTCCGGCATCCGGAATCGGCCGTCCTCGCAACGGGCTGCCGCGGGTGTGGGCTATGATTGACCATTCCTCGGAGACTCCTCCCCCGCGGTGGGGGTGAGTTGAGCCTTCCCGGAGGGCGTGTGCCGTGAGTGGCATCGAGTCGCGTGCAGCGACAGGGGCGAACGTTCCCTCGCGCGGGTTGTACGACCCGTCGATGGATCACGACGCCTGCGGCACCGGCTTCGTCGCGCGTATCGACGGCGAGCGCACGCACAAGATCGTCGAGCTTGCCGTCGAGGCCGTCGTCAACCTGACCCACCGCGGCGCGGTCTCCGCCGACGCCGCCTCCGGCGACGGCGCCGGCGTCACGATCCAGATCCCCTTCGAGCTGCTGCGCGAGGACGCGGAGCGGCTCGGCCACACCCTCAACCGCCGCGACGAGCTGGCTGTGGCGATGGTCTTCCTCCCGCAGGACGAGGCGGACAAGACCGAGGCGCGCGCCATCATCGAGCAGGCCGCCGAGGGCTGCGGCGTGCAGGTGATCGGCTGGCGCGAGACGCCTCACGACCCCTCGGTGCTGGGCGGGCTCGCGCTCGAGTCGCTGCCGGGCATCGAGCAGCTGCTGCTGCGCCGGCCTCCCGAGCTCGGCGGGGCGGACTGCGAGCGTGCGCTCTACCTGGCGAGGCGCCAGGCCGAGCAGGCCTTCCGCGAGCGCTCGATCGACTGCTACGTGGTCTCGATGTCCTCGAAGCTGGTGGTCTACAAGGGGCTGATGGTGGCGCCGCAGCTGGCGGCGTTCTATCCGGACCTCTCGGACGAGCGCACGGTCGCCTCGGTGGCGCTGTTCCACCAGCGCTTCGCGACGAACACGCTGCCCAACTGGAAGCTGGCGCAGCCCTTCCGGCTGGTCGCGCACAACGGCGAGATCAACACGCTGCTCGGCAACCGCAACTGGATGAGCGCGCGCGAGCCGGAGCTGACCTCGGCCGTGTGGGGCGATCAGATCGACGATCTGCTGCCCGTGATCTGGCCGATTGGCTCGGACACGGCCTCGCTCGATGAGGCGCTTGAGCTGCTCACCGCCTCGGGCCGCGACATCCTGCATGCGATGATGATGCTGATCCCCGAGGCCTGGGAGAACATGCCCAACATGGACCCCCAGTTGCGGGCGTTCTACGAGTACCACGCCTGCCTGCAGGAGCCGTGGGACGGCCCCGCCGCCGTCGCCTTCACCAACGGCACCGTCGCCGCCGCGATCATGGACCGCAACGGCCTGCGCCCCGCCCGCTACCAGGTGACGCGCGACGGCGTCGTCGTGATGGGCTCCGAGGTCGGCCTCGTCGAGCTGCCGTTCGAGGAGATCGTGGAGTCGGGCCGCCTCGGGCCGGGCGAGATGATCGCCGTCGACACGGCGCGTCGGCAGTTCCTGCACAACGACGAGATCAAGCGCGAGATCTCCTCGCGCCGCCCCTACGGCGACTGGGTGCGCCGCAACCTGCACAGCCTCAGCCGCTACCTGGACACGGCCAACGGCCAGCACCGCGAGCTGCCCGACGAGGAGATCCGCCCGCGCCAGACGCTGCACGGCTACACCCGCGAGGAGATCGAGTACGTCCTCAAGCCGATGGTGCGCGAGGGCAAGGAGCCGGTCGGCTCCATGGGCGAGGACACCCCGCTGTCCACGCTCTTCGACCCGAGCCGCCTGCTCTACACCTACTTCAAGCAGAAGTTCGCCCAGGTCACGAACCCCGCGATCGACTCGATCCGGGAAGAGATCGTGATGTCCCTCGATACGCTGCTGGGTCGCCGCCACTCACTGCTCGAGACGACGCCGGAGGCGGCGCGGCTCGTGCACCTGACGAGCCCGCTGGTGGTGGACGAGGAGATGGCGGCGCTGCGCAACACGCCGATCGGGACGTTCGCGCTGACCACGCTGCACGCGCGCTTCCCCGCCGCCGAGGGCCCGGGCGCGCTGCGCGCCGCCCTCGACGACCTCTGCGCCGCGGCGGAGATGGCGGTGGACGAGGGCCACGACGTGATCGTGATCAGCGACCGCCTCTGCGACGGGCAGTGGGCGCCGATCCCGATGCTGCTCGCGGTCTCCACCGTGCATCACCACCTGATCCGCACGGGCCGCCGCATGAAGACCAGCCTGGTCGCCGAGGCGGGCGACGCACGCGACGTGCACCACTTCGCCTGCCTGATCGGCTTCGGCGCCAGCGCCGTGAATCCCTACCTCGCGTTCGACACGCTGCGCGACCTCACGAGCGCCGGGGAGTTCGGCGAGGTCGAGTTGGACGAGGTGATGCGCCAGTACCACCAGGCGGTGGACGCGGGCATCCTCAAGGTGATGTCCAAGATGGGCATCTCCGCCGTCTCCTCCTACCACGGCGCGCAGATCTTCGAGGCGCTCGGCATCTCCGACGAGGTCATCGAGCGCTCCTTCCCCGGCACCACCTCGCGAATCGCCGGCGTCAGCTACGAGGACATCGGCCGCGACATTCTCGACCGCCACGCCCGCGCCTTCCCGGAGGCGGAGATGCCGCACGGCGGCTGGTACAAGTACCGCCGCGACGGCGACTATCACGCCTTCGAGCCGAAGGTCTGGCGCGCGCTGCACAAGGTGGTGCAGGACGGCGGCGGCGCCGAGGAATACCGCGAGTACAGCGAGCTGGTGCACTCGCGGCCGCGCACCGCGCTGCGCGACGCCCTCGGCTTCCAGTCCGACCGCGACCCCGTCGACGTCTCGCGGGTCGAGCCGGTGGGCAACGTGACGCGTCGCTTCAACACCGGCGCCATGTCGCTGGGCGCGCTCAGCCGCGAGGCCCACGAGGACATCGCGCGCGCGATGAACGTCCTCGGCGGCCGCTCCAACACCGGCGAGGGTGGCGAGGACCCTCGGCGCTACAGCCCGGATGGCGACCTGCGCGACGCGAACTCGAAGGTGAAGCAGGTGGCGTCGGGCCGCTTCGGCGTGACCCCAGCCTACCTCGCCGCCGCCGACGAGCTGGAGATCAAGATCGCGCAGGGCTCGAAGCCGGGCGAGGGCGGACAGCTGCCCGGCCACAAGGTCTCGAACTACATCGCCTCGATGCGTCACGTCATGGAGGGGACGCCGCTGATCTCGCCGCCCCCGCACCACGACATCTACTCGATCGAGGACCTCGCGCAGCTGATCTTCGACCTCAAGGCGGTAAACCCGCGGGCGCGGGTCTGCGTCAAGCTCGTCGCCGCGGAGGGCGTCGGCACGATCGCCGCCGGGGTGGCCAAGGGTTACGCCGACATCATCCAGATCAGCGGCCACGACGGCGGCACTGGCGCCTCGCCGTGGTCCTCGATCAAGTACGCGGGCGCGCCCTGGGAGCTGGGGCTGGCGGAGACGCAGCAGGTGCTCGTCGCCAACGACCTGCGCGGGCGCGTGCGGCTGCGCACGGACGGCGGGATGCACACCGGCCGCGACGTCGTCGTCGCGGCGATGCTGGGCGCCGAGGAGTTCGGGTTCGGCACCTCCGCGATGATCGCCGTCGGCTGCAAGATGGCGCGGCAGTGCCACATCAACACCTGCCCCGTCGGCGTGGCGACGCAGCGCGAGGATCTGCGCGCGAAGTACTTCGGGACGCCGGAGATGGTGATCAAGTACCTCACGCATGTGGCCGAGGAGGTGCGCGCGATCCTCGCCGAACTCGGCTACGAGCGGCTCGACGAGATCATCGGGCGCGCCGAGCTGCTGAAGCAGCTGCCGCCCGAGGGCGGGAAGCGCGGCGACGGGATCGACCTCTCGAACGTCCTGCTGCCCGCCGACCCGGGCGGAACCGAGCCGCGGCACTCCATCCAGGACCGCAACGACCGCGGCGAGCCGCTGCTCGACGACCGGATCATCGAGGACGTGCGCGGCGCTATCGCGGGCGGCCTGCCGGAGCGCCGCTCCTACGAGATTCGTAACACGGACCGCACCGTGGGCGCCCGCCTCTCCGGCGAGATCGCGGTGCGCTACGGCAACACCGGGCTGCCCGAAGGCTCGATCGAGCTCGAGTTCCGCGGTTCGGCGGGGCAGTCCTTCGGCGCGTTCCTCTCCTCGGGGATGCGGGTCCACCTCATCGGCGAGGCGAACGACTATGTGGCGAAGGGCATGAACGGCGGCGAGATCATCGTCCGCCCGCCCGACGGCGCCGGGTTCCTCCGCTCTGAGAACGGCGCGGTCCTGGTCGGCAACACCGTGCTCTACGGGGCGACCGGCGGGCACCTCTTCGTCGCCGGGGCCGCCGGCGAGCGCTTCGCCGTGCGCAACTCCGGCGCGCGCGCCGTAGTCGAGGGCGTGGGCGATCACGGCTGCGAGTACATGACCGACGGCGTGATCGCGATCCTCGGCCGCACGGGGCGCAACTTCGGCGCCGGGATGTCGGATGGCATCGCCTACGTGCTGGACGAGGAAGGCGACTTCCGCACGCGCGTGAACCAGGAGCTCGTCGGACTGGAGCAGGTGACCACGCCCGATGCGATCGAGCTGCTGGAGATGCTGATTCGCCGGCACCTCGAGATGACCGGCTCGCCGCGGGCGCGGCTCATCCTCGATCAGTGGCGACAGTACCTGCCGAAGTTCTGGAAGGTCGCCCCCAAGTTCGCGCTCACCGAGGGCGGCCCGATGACCGTGGTGCGCCGCCACCTGGAGGGCCTGCGCGCGCAAACGGCGGTCTAGCGCCTCTCACGCTTCGCGTTTCCGGACCTGAAGAGCGCTCGCGCGCTCGCGGCGCCTACTCGTAGCGGAGCGCCTCGGCGACGGCGACGCGGGAGGCGGCGCGGGCCGGGAGCAGCGTCATCAGCGCGCTCGCCCCGTAGGCCACGACGAGCACCACGGCCAGCCGCGCCCACGGCACCTGGAAGTCGATCTCCGTGCCGCCGGTGAACTCCGGACTCGCCAGCAGGTTGTACGAGATCGCCAGGCCGAGCGTGATGCCGATCGCGATGCCCGCCAGCGCGATGAATGAGGATTCGAGGAAGTAGGAGAGCGCCACCAGCCTCCGGCTGTAGCCGATCGCCCGCAGCATCCCGATCTGCTGTCGCCGCTCCACCACCGTGCGGAACGCGATCACCCCGAGCGCCGCGATGCCGACGATCAGGCCGAGCCCCATGAAGCCCTCGAAGAGGTACTGGAACGAGCGCGAGGTGGACGCCTGGTCGTCGATCAGCTTGTCGATCGAGTTCGCCTGCACGCCGAGCTCGAGCAGCGTGGACTCGATGTCGCGGGCGGTTTCGATCGCCGCCTCGTCCGTAGCCTCGGCGGTCACGACGAAGTAGCTCTCGAACTCGCCGCCCTCGAAGCCCTCCTGGACGGTGGCGGCGCGCGTGAAGATGGCGAAGAACGAGGGGATCACCGCGGTGACCTGGGGCTCCAGGACGCCGATGATCCGCAGCTCGATGGTCTGGCCGCTCGCGGGCTCGCGGAACGTGAGCGGGATCGGATCCCACGGCGTGTGTCGGACGTCGTGATCGGTCACGCCGAGGAAGAAGTTGCCCGGCTCGTTCGGGTCGCCGCCGAAGTCGGTGGGCTCCACGAGGCGCGAGGCGTCGACCACGGCGACGGTCGGGTCGGTGCGGAGCGCGTCCCAGATCGCCTCGTCGCTCTCGTACCCGACAGCACGGTGCTCGATCGGGAAGCGCTGCAGATCGATGAACTCGTCGTTCATGCCGGCAAGGTGGTAGGTCGCATATCCGTCGTCGCCGTCGGGGTCGTCACTGCGCCGCACCTCGGGGAAGGCGGAGACGAGGCGCCCGGCGCCGCCGATGGTGGCATCGGGCTCGTAGCCGGCGGAGCGCAGCGCCTGGCGCAGGTCGGGGACTCGGTTGTTCGGGTTGACGTCGACGGCGACGTCGAAGCCGCCCGAAGCCTCGTCGCTGAGGAACGCCTGCGTGAAGTTCGAGTTGAGCGTGGCCATCACCACGAGGCTGAAGACGACGAGCCCGAACATCGCGAGCGTCATGCCGGTGCGGAACTTCGAGGCCACCGGGTAGGCGATCGCCGTCTTGATCGCCGGTGCGATGCCGCCGAGCAATCCGCCGAGCCAGCGCACGGGAGCGAGGGCTAGTTCGGCGTTGAGGATGATGACGAGCACCGCCGCCGCCGTGATCGCGATCCCCGACACGAAGAACATCTCGATATTGCCCTCGATGTGCCCGGGTCGCGGGAGGCCGAGCAGGCGCAGGATGCCGTCGATGGGGTCGAGGTCGCCGCCAACCACGCTCTCGAGTTCGAGGAAGAGCGAGAAGGGGAGCGGGAGGATCCAGTACCAGACCAGCCCGAGCCCCGCGCCCGTGAAGGAGAGACGCTCGTTGACCCCGAAGTATACGAGGAGCATCGCCACGGCGAGGACGGCGAGCGTGAAGCCTCCCGTGTAGGAGAAGGCCTGGCCCTGGAACGCGCTCAGGGCGTCGATGCCCCAGCCCGAGAGCCAGACGAACGTGACGCCGATGAGCAGCATGATCACTGCCCAGCCGCCCGCGTTGCGGTGGCGTCCGGCCCACTCGCGCGAGAGCTGCAGCAACCAGACGCAGGCCGCCACGACGTTGAAGACGGCGACCCAGAGCGCCCAGATCAGCCAGTTGCGCCAGCCCTCCATGCCGAGGAACTGCCCCCGGCGCACCGTGCGCGCCCCGAAGAACATGAGGGCGCCCACGGCCATCAGCGCGGCGCCGCCAAAGATCGCCTCCAGGATCAGCGGCAGGTTGCCGAAGACCCCGACGATCGAGAGCACGGTGAGGAGGATCGTGAAGTAACCCGAGACCACCAGGACCACGATCCAGCCGATCATCCAGAGCGCGCCCAGCGCGGACTTGAACAGGCCGCCGATCGAGCGGTCCGCGCCTCGCAGCGGCTGCGGCTCCGGCAGGTCGCGGATCGCGCGCACGATGTTGAGGTTGGCGATGCGGAACGAGGAGAACGCTACGGTCGCGAACGTGAGCACCACGCCCAGGCTGTACGCGACGAGGAAGCCCTGCCAGTTGAAGTTGAACGTGATGCCGAACCCCAGCGCGTCGCTGAAGATCTGCGCCAGCGAGAGCACCAGCAGGAAGGCGACCCCCAGCCCGAGCAGCGCGCCCACCGCGGCCGAGCCGAGGTTGTAGGCCATGCCCTCGGCGAGGAACGACTCGGTGAGGTGCAGGCGCTGCATCCCGACGGCGCGCGCCATGCCCATCTCCGAGCGCCGCTCGGCCGCCAGCATGACGAAGATCATGAAGATCAACAGGATCCCGGAGGCGATCGCGAACAACCCGAAGATCAGGAAGAAGGTCACGAAGATCGACCCGATCAGCTCGGCAAGCTCGACCGCTTCCTTCTTCGTGAAGAAGATCTCCGCCTGGCTCTCCGGGTTCGCCGCGATGAAGTCCTCGACCCGGTCCGCGACCGCGTCGTTGCGGTCCAGCGTGTCGCGCACGCCCCCGGTGATGGAGACGATGATGACCGAGAGCTTGCCCTCCAGGCCGGTTACCTCGCGCACGACGTCGAGGCTGGCCACGAGTCCGCCCCGGCCCTGGGACTCGGTGATCGAGGTGTTCTGCACGATGCCGATCACCTCGAAGGTCGTGGGCTCCCCGTCGTAGTAGACCTCCACGCCGTCGCCCGGGCCGGCGTCGATCGCCTCGGCGAGCTCCTCCGAGAGGTAGACGCGGAATCCGCCGAGGCTGGAGCCCGCGATGAGGTCGCCGTCGAGGCTCCTGAGGCCTTCGAACGCGTCGACGCTCTGCGGGTCGACGCCGATCAGGGTGGCGTCGGCCTCGACGAGGCGCGCCTCCGGATTGAGCACCGGGAGCACCTCGTTGAGCACACCCGTCACCCCGTCGATCTCGGGGTCGTCGGCGAACTCGGTGCTGAGCGCCTCGAGGAAGTCGTCGGTGAGGAAGCGTTCGCCGCGCTCGGCGGCGGAGTCGCCGTCGAAGGTGACGATGACGTCGGCCTCCCCGAAGGAGTCGTAGATCTCGTTGGTGATCGAGTAGCCGACGGTGTCGCCGGTGGCGAAGGCGGCGCTGATGATCAGCGTCGAGAGCATCAGGCCGATCACGATCAGCGCGGTCTGCTGCTTGCGCCGGCCGATGTTGCGCAGCCCCATGCGCACGAGCAGCGGCTGCCGCCAGGCGATCACGCCGAGGATCGCGAAGATCGCGCCGAGCGCCAGCAGTAGCGCGACGAGGATGCTGGTCAGCGGGATTCCGAAGAGGCTATCCAACCAGCTGCTCCTCGCTCTCGATCTCCCCGTCCCGCATGTGGACGATGCGGTGGCAGCGCTCGGCGATCTCGCGCCCGTGCGTGACGAGCACGAAGGTCTGGCCCTGCGAGCGGTTGAGGTCGACGAGCAGGTCCATGATCTGGCCCGCGGTCACGGAATCGAGGTCGCCGGTGGGCTCGTCCGCCCAGACGATTGCCGGATCGTTGACCAGCGCGCGCGCGATCGTGACGCGCTGGCGCTGACCGCCCGAGAGTTGCCCGGGCCGGTGCTCCGCCCAGTCCGCCAAGCCGACCTGCTCGAGACCGGCAAGCGCGCGCTCACGCGCCTCGGAGGGCGGCGTGCCGGAGACGAGCAGGGGTAGCTCGACGTTCTCGACGGCGCTGAGCACGGGCAGCAGGTTGTAGAACTGGAAGATGAAGCCCATGCGCCGCGCGCGGTACGAGGTCTTCGTGTTGTCGTCGAGGCTCTCGAGGTCGGTGCCCTCGATCATGATGGTGCCGTCGGTGGGATCGTCGAGGCCGGAGGCGGTGTTGAGCAGGGTGGTCTTGCCGCAGCCGGACGGGCCCATGATTGCGACCATCTCGGCGGGCTGAACGGAGAGTGAGACGCCGCGCAGGGCACGGACCTGGACCTCGCCGGTGTCATAGGTCTTGACGAGGTCCGTGATCTCGATGATCGCTTCGCTCATCTCACCCCCAGCTCTCGATGGCATCCGCTTGCCAGTCCGTCCATTCTCGGACGCGCTCGGGGTGTGCGCCAGCGACCCGCTGCCGGGTCGTCGCCGGGCCGCCGTACAATGGTGCATGGACTGGTGCGCGGGATCGCCGGCGCGGCATTCGACGCGGAAGGGATGCAGCGTGGCCTTTGGGGTCGTACTCGTCATCATCGGCCTGATCTTTCTCGCGGAGTCGCTCGGGATCACCGAGTTCGGCATCCGCGAGCTGTGGCCGCTGATCCTGATCGGCGTCGGCGCCGTGATCCTCTACGAGCGCCTGCGACGGGCCTGGCGGAGGCGAGGACGGTGAGCGCCCGCGCCCGCGACGTGGCCCCGATTACCGTCGCGTTCTACATGGTCGCGCTCGGGTTGGTGCTGCTGGTGGACAGCACCGGCGCTCGCTCGCTCGGCCTCGCCGGGGCCATCGGCAGCGCCTTCGGCCTTGCCTTCGTCGCGCTCGGCGTGCTCGCCATCCTCGCGGCCTGGCGCGTGCGGCGCTTCTCCCGAAAGCTGCGCCTCGCGGTCGGCCACGTGCGCTCCTCCGTCGAGGGCTGGGCGGTCGAGGACGACGCGGTGATCTCGACCATCGTCGGCGACATCGAGCTCGACCTGCGCGAGGCGGAGCTGCCGCCCGGCGAGACGGAGCTGGCGCTGCTTTGCTGGCTCGGCACGATCCAGGTGCGCGTGCCCCGCGCCGTCGGCGTCGACATCACGGCGCAATCGATCGTCGGCAGCGTCGACGTCCTCGGCCGCCGCGAGGAGGGCGTCGTGCGCGATATCCACGTACGCAGCGAGGGCTACGAGGGCGCCGAGCGTCGTGTTCGGATGCGCCTCTCGACCTTCGTCGGCGAGCTGCTCGTCGTCCAAGTGTAGCTCGGGCCCGCCTCGCGTTACGCGCGCAGCGGGCAGGCGGCGCAGCGCTGGAATGCGGGCGGCACAGTTTCGATGCCGGCGACGCTCGCCAGGAGGCCACGCACGGTCCACAGCGGCAGGCCGACGACGGCGCAGAGGCAGCCGTCGACGCTCGCGGCCGGCGCAAACTCGGCGTCCTGCACCGCGTAGCCGCCCGCCTTGTCGAACGGCTCGCCGCGCTCGATGAAGCGCTCGATCTCGTCCTCGCCGTAATCGCGCATCATCACGGCGGTCGTCGCCGCCTCGGTGGCTTCGCGGCCCTCGGCGGCGACCGCGACGGCGCTTACCACCTCGTGGCGGCGTCCGCGCAGCGAGCAGAGCATCGCGACGGCCTCGTCCGCGCCGTCCGGCTTACCCAGCATGCGCCCATCGAGGGTGACGATCGTGTCTGCGGCGATGACGGTCGCGCGCGGGTGGGCCCGCGCGGCGGCGCGCGCCTTGCGCAGCGCAAGCTGCGAGGCGCGGCGGCGCGGGTCGGGCTCCTCGCTGCTCTCGTCCACGTGCGTGGGCTCGACGCGAAAGTCGAGGCCCAGCGCCGCGAGCAGTTGGCGGCGGCGGGGGGAAGCGGAGGCCAGGACCAGCGTGGGCTGCTCCACGCGCTCAGTCCGAGGTCCGGTCGAGGGTCGAGATGCACTCGATGTGCTGCGTGTGCGGGAACATGTCGATCGGCTGCACCTCGCCCACGGTCAGGCCGCCGTCGGCGAAGCGGCGCAGATCGCGCGCCAGCGTCGCCGGGTCGCACGAGACGTAGACGAGCCGCCGCACCCGCGAATCGATGATCGCGTCGACCACCGAGGCATCGAGGCCGGCGCGTGGCGGGTCGACGACGACGACATCGGGCTGGGGGTCGAGGGCGGGAAGCTGCTCCTCGACGGTGCCGACGATGCGGCGGACGTTGTCGTACGGCGCGAGGTTGACCTCGGCGTCGTCGCCCGCGGCGGCGGAGTACTCGATCGTCACGACATCGGGCACGACCTGCGCGAGGGCGACGGCGAACGTGCCGACGCCGGAGTAGGCGTCAGCGACCAGGCGGGGTTGCACCGCGCGGGCGCGCGCTACGACGAGCTCGATCAGGCGCTCGGCCTGCCGCGAGTTGACCTGGAAGAAGGCGGGCGAGGAGACGCGATAGCGCGCGCCGCGCAGCAGCTCGTGGTAGTGCGGCTGGCCGCTGCGCGTGCGGCCGCGCCGGTGCGGACGCCAGCGCAGCTTCGGCTGGACCAGCAGCTCGCCGCTGTGCTCGCCGACGCGGACGGTGAGCGCCCTCGTCTGCATCGTGCGGCCCTGCGCGTCCTGCAGCACGCGATTGGCCGCCGGCAGGGCGATCTCGCAGTGATCGATGCGCAGGAAGCGATGGCTGCCGTGTTCCATGAAGCCGATATCGCCGTCGCGCCGCACGGTAAAGCGCATGTGGTTGCGGTACGCCCAGGGGTCGGCCATACCGATCATCTCTCGCAGCACTCCGTCGATCGCCTCGTCCTCGAAGCGGCCGATGCGGCGCAGTTGGTCGCGCACGACGCCGGTCTTGAGGCGCAGTTGCTCGCCGTAGGCGACGTGCTGGAGCTGGCAGCCGCCGCAGCGCCCGAAGTACTGGCAGCGCGGCTCGACACGCAGCTCCGAGGGCTCGCGCACCTCGACGGTCGTCGCCTCGATGTAGGACGGGGCCTCCTCCGTGACCTCCGCGAGGACGCGCTCACCGGGGATCGCGTAGTCGACGAAGGCGACGCGGCCGTCGGGCGCGCGCCCCCCGCCCGTTCCCCCCGCCCCGCAGCCGGTCAGCGCCAACTCTGTCTGTTATAAAAAAATGACGCAGACGACGAGA
>VXMT01000055.1:12219-15682 GCA_009840965.1 Chloroflexota bacterium | reverse complement strand
TTGCCTCTTGTCGGGTGGGCCGGTATTTTTTTATACCCCACCGCCGCGCGGACGCCCTCACGGGGTATCGTGTTGTCGACTACGGCGCCGCGGCCGTCGGGCGCGCGCCCCACGGCCTTGCCGCCGGCCGCGAAGCCGGTCAGCTCGATCTCGAGTGGCTTGCGCGGACGATCGAGCATGCGCCGCCGCCGCCGGCTTCGCTTCCGCCGGCGGGGTGGCGTGGGGTCTGGCGCTGCGGGATCCGTGCTACTCACCGCTCGATCGTACGCGGCGGAGGCGGCAGCGCGCGAGCGCGGGTAGCATCGGCGCTGCCGAGGCTGAAAGGGGCGTTGCGTGGTGGACGTGCCGGAGCGGCTGCGCGAGCTGGTGCGCGAGGTGGTCTCGATCCCGTCGGCGCCGTACCTCGAGGGCGGCGTGCGCGACTACCTGCGCGCCTTCGCCATCGAGCGCGGGCTGGCGCACGAGGAGGACGCCTACGGCAACGTCTATGTCAGCTACCGGCGCGGCCGGCGACGCACGCCGCTCGTCCTCGGCGCGCACATGGACCACCCGGGCTTCGTCGTCGAGGGCGTGCGGCGCAGGCGGCTGCGGCTCGAGTTCCGCGGCGGGCTCTCCGCGGAGTACGGGAAGGGCGAGCGCCTGGCCCTCTACCGCGAGGGCGAACGCAAGCCGCACGCGTACGCCCGCATCACCTCCGTGCGCCGCGACGAGCGCCGGCGGCTGGCCGGCGCGTTCGCCACCCTCGAGGCGGGCGGGAGCGCCGCCGAGGGCGATCTGGCGCTCTGGGACGTGCCCGCCTGCCGCTTCCGCGGCGACCTGGTGCAGGCCCGCGCCTGCGACGACCTCGCCGGCTGCGCGGCCGTCCTCGCGACGCTGGAGCGGGTGGCGGCCGAACGGCGCACGGGGCACCTGGTCGGGCTCTTCACGCGCGCCGAGGAGGTGGGGCTGCGGGGCGCCTCGGTGGTCGGCCGCGAGCGGCTGCTGCCGGAGGACGCGCTTGTGGTGGCCGTCGAGACCTCGTCGTTCGCGGGCGGGCGGGCGGTGCAGGGAGGCGGGCCGATCATCCGCGTCGGCGACGCGCTGCACATCTTCTCGCCGGCGCTGACGCAGTGGATGACGGCCCTCGCGCAGGAGCTGTCCTCCGAGGAGGGCGACGGATTCAGCTGGCAGCGGCGACTGATGGACGGCGGCGTCACCGAGGCCACGGCCTACGACCTCTACGGCTACGAGACGGGCGCGGCCTGCATCGCGCTGGGCAACTACCACAACGCCGGACCGCGCGGCCGCGTGCGCGCGGAGACGGTGCACCTCGGCGACCTCGAGGGCCTGGTGCGGCTGTTCGAGCGCATGCACCGCGAGGCGCCGCGCAACGGGCGCGCGCTGCCCGCGCTGCTACGCCGCTACGACCGGCTTGGGCGCGAGGCGGCCCCGCTGCTGCGCGGGAGTTGAGCGCAGCCGGCCGGATCAACGCTCGAGCAGCGCCCAGACGGCCTCCTCGGTCTCGTGCTCGACGTGACCCTCGCGCATCAGGCGCGTGAGCAGGCGCGTGTCGCACTCGCCCGCGGACTCGATGTGCGCGCGGATCGCCTCGCCGCGCGGGCTGTTGCCGAGCACGACGGCGATCAGCAACTCCCACTCGAGCGGCGTCGCGAGGACGGTGGCGCCCTCGAATGCGATCTGCGCGCGGGCGTCCCAGAGCGAGGGAATCTCCAGCGGCGTGAGCGTGTCGTAGGCGCCGTGGAAGGTCGGGTTGGCGTGGACGAATACCGGCACCTGGCCGCGCTGGAACTGCAGCCGCGAGGCGGCCATGAAGGCGCCCCGCTCCCAGATTGCGTCGACGCCGAGCATCTCGGCGAGGGTGTGGGCCGCGGGATCGCTCGTGATGAACTCGAGGTTGGCGGCGCTGACCGCAACGCCCTGCAGCTGGACGGCGGCCGCGCCGACCAGCGCCCACGGCTGCGTGTCCGCGGCTTCCTCGATGATGCGCACGAGCGGACCGAGCTCGGCATGCTGCTCGGCGTCGAGACGAGGGCGTTCGTCGATGGTCACCGCGTCTCCGGGTCCGGGCGGCGGGAATGATGCGCGAAAATCATAACCCGCCTTCGATGCACCGTCTGCGGGGCGTGACCGCGTATCAGCACAGGCCTCGGAACTCGCGAGGGCGGATACGCACATGGAGTATCATTGCGGCGGGGAGCCATGCCGAAACAGGTCACCAACGTAGCCGCCGACGACGCGCTGACGACGATCTACCGCCTCTCGCACGACGAGCAGGAGGAGGTGATCGCGGCGCGCGTGGCCGAGCGTCTGGACATCAAGCCGGCCTCGGCGGCAGGGATGCTCACCAGGCTGCGCCGCGACAAGCTGGTGCGGATCGACGGGCGCAAGCGCATCTCGCTCAGCAACAGCGGTTTCGCGAGGGCGGAGCAGATGGTGCGGCGACACCGCCTCGCCGAGTGCCTGCTCGTCGAGACGCTCGGCCTCGAGTGGTGGCGCGCCTACGAGGAAGCGCACCTGATGGAGCACGCGATCTCGGACGTCACCGAGCCGCTGATCGTCGAGCAGCTCGGGAATCCGAAGCTCTCTCCCTTCGGCTACCCGATCCCCGGCTCGAACCACGGTCACCCGCTCTCGACGCGCCGCCTCTCCGACCTCGAGGCGGGCGAGACCGCGACGGTCGACCGGGTCTACGAGGAAGACGAGGAGCTGCTGCGCTTCTTCGACGAGGAGGGCATTCGCCCCGGCGCCGGCTTCGAGGTGGTCGAGGTGGCCCCGTACCGGGGCACCGTGACGATCCAGTTGAACGGCCGCCCGCTGGTCCTCGGCCTCGAGGCTGCGCGGCGCATCTGGGTGCCGTAGGACCGGTAGCGAGAGACACGGTATAACTGGCGCGGCCGGCAGGCAGCGCGGATGGAGGAACCGATGACGCAGGTCCATGAGCCCGAGGCCAGCCCGAGGACGATCCCCAATCCGCGGAGCCTCGCGCCGGAGACGCAGATGGCGTTCGCGCTCTTCCACGCAGCCTGGCAGGAGTTCACCTCGATCGACCCGGTGACGGTCGACCTCTGCCGCCTCAAGTCGGCCAATCTCAACGACTGCAAGTGGTGAATCCCCGGTCGATCTGCTGCGGCGCAGCAGGAAGGCATGGACGAGGAGATGGTCGCGAAGGTCCACGACTTCGAGTCCTCGGACCTTCCGGAGGCGACGAAGCTGGCCCTGCGCTTCACGGAGCGCTGGGTGGCGGCGCACGCCCAGGGCATCGACGGCGAGCTGCTCGAGCAGATGCGCGAGTACTACACGGACGAGCAGATCGTTGAGATCGCGCTGATCGTGGGCCGCTACGACACGGCGCACCGCTTCAACGTCGCCTTCGGCCTCGCGCGCGCGCGCGACGACTACTACACCATCGGCCACGCGAAGAAAACGACGCAGCGAGAGCGCGCCCGCGCAACACAGCCCGAGG
>VXMT01000055.1:0-12209 GCA_009840965.1 Chloroflexota bacterium | reverse complement strand
GCTTTGAGTGTCTCGCGGCGTGTTGGGGGCCGTATAGAACCCCGCCCCACTCTTAACGGTCCCCTGGGGCCTGGCGCGCCCGCTCCACGACTACTACACCTTCGGCGACGCGAAGATCCCGAAGCTGCTCGAGGGCGCCCTCGAGACCCTGCGCGAGGCGCACCGCGAGCGCGTGGCCCGCGAGGGGTAGCGTCGCGGGCCTGAAGGCCCCGGCCTCTGAGCACTTCTTCGGCGAGGGAGGCGAGCAGCACCTCCGGACTGGACCGCCCGATGACCACGACGCGTGAGCACGGGGCGGCCCTGACCTCGGACGAGGCCGGTGGCGCCTCGTCCGGCGCACCGCCGCCGCCGAGGCGGGGCGGGCGCATCTTCTTCGGCTGGTACATCGTTGCGGCGGGGTTCGTGCTCTCCGCGACCCTCGGCGGGTTGATGTTCCACGCCTTCGGGCAGTACGTCGTGGTGCTGGAGGCCGAGTTCGGGTGGAGCCGCACCTCGCTCTCGATCGCCTTCTCGATCCAGATGGTCGAGTCCGGCCTGCTCGGCCCCATCCAGGGCTGGGCGCTCGACCGGTTCGGGCCGCGGCGGATCATGCTGGTCGGGATCACGATCTTCGGCTTCGGGTTCCTGCTGCTGAGCCAGATCAACACCCTCACCGGGTTCTACATCGCGTTCGTCGTGATTGCGCTCGGCCTGAGCGCCGGTGCGGGGATGGGCACGATGGTCGCGGTCGTGAACTGGTTCAGTCGCAGGCGCGCGCTGGCGATCGGGATCTCCACCGCCGGTTTCGCCTTCGGCGGCGTCCTGCAGCCGGGTGTCGCGTGGTCGCTCGAGCACATCGGCTGGCGCGAGACCGCGATCGCCTCGGGGGTGATCGTGATCGCCGTCGGGCTGCCGCTCGCGGGGCTGATGCGCCACCGGCCCGCCCAGTACGGCTACGGCGTCGACGGCGACCCGCCGCGCCGGAACCAGGCGGGTGACGGCTGGCTGGCCGACTTCGATCCCGGCGAGGTCAACTTCACGCTGCAGCAGGCGCTGCGGACACGCGCGTTCTGGCTGATCGCGGTCGGGCACGCCGCCTCGCTGCTCGTCGTCGGCGCCGTGATGGTGCACTTCGTCTCGCACGTCACGGAGAGCCTCGACTACTCGCTGGCCCAGGCGGCGAACCTGCTGCTGGTGATGACCGTGACGAGCGTGATCGGGATGCTGGGCGGCGGCTACCTCGGCGACCGGCTCCCGATGCGCTACATCCTCACGGTGGCGATGCTCGGGCACATGGCGTCGCTGCTGGTGCTGACGCTGTGGATTTCGCTGTGGGGCGCCCTCGCCTTCACGGTGATCCACGGCCTCGCGTTCGGCGTGCGCGGCCCGCTCACGCAGGCGATCCGAGCCGACTACTTCGGGCGTGCCGCCTTCGGCACGGTGATGGGGTTCTCGTCGCTGATCATCATCATCGGGATGGTGCTCGGCCCGATCGTCGCGGGGCTCAGCTACGACCTCACCGGCTCTTACCGCACCGGCTTCGTGGGCCTCGCGCTCGTCGCGGGCCTCGGCTCGCTGCTCTTCCTCGCCTCGACGCGCCCCGCCCCGCCGCCCTCGCATCGCGGCGGGCGGTCGGTCAGCACCGAGGCGAGCGGCGCGATCGCAGCGGGCTACCACTAACGACCGCGACCCGTGCGCTGGCTCGCTGCGCTACCCCTCGGCGAGCGAAACGAGCAGCGGCGGCAGCTCCGTCAACGCCTCGATGCGATGCGCGCCCTCGGGCAGCGGGTTGCGGTCGTCGAAGCGGTCGATCCAGATCGGGGTGAGCCCGGCGCTGAGCGCGCCTTGCACGTCCGCGATCAGGCTGTCGCCGACGTGGACCGTCCTCACCGGCTCCGCGCCGAGGGCCTCGAGCGCCTGCTCGAAGGCGACCCCGGCCGGCTTCTTGGTCCCGCCGAAGACCGTGACGATCGCGTCGAAGTAGTGCGCGAAGCCCATCCGCCGCAGCACGGACTCCGGCCTCGGCCCGTTGGTCAGCACCCCCAGCGCGTAACCCTCGCGCAGCTGCTCCAGCGCGGGATAGACATCGGCGTAGGGCGCCGCGTCGAGGAGCTCGCGGAAGCGGGCCAGCAGCTCGTCGAGGGAGCGCTGGTGGAGATCGGGGAGCAGCGTGCGCCAGACCGGGACCGGGTCGATGTCGATCCAGTAGTGCCGCCGCTCCATCACGCGCCCCTCGCGACGCACGACAAGCTGCTCGTCGATCGCGCGCCAGACGCGGGCATCGAGGTCGTCGCGCAGCTCCGCGGGCAGCGCCTCGGGCGCCTCGTCTCGCAGATCGGCGAGCGCGCGCGTGATGGCCGACTGCCAGTCGCGCAGCGTCCCGTCGAGGTCGAACAGCACGGTGTCGATCATCGCGGTCACGATAGCGGGATTGGCGGGAGCCGCGGGCGCCCTCGAGGCTACCCGGCGGCCGCGGGCGCCTCGGCGGGCTCGAGCGCCACCTTCGCGGGCGGCTTGCGCGAGGCGAGGATCAGCATCGCGCCGAGGCTGAGGAGGAAGGCGAGCGTGAAGAACGCGCCGCGGTAGTTGCCGACCGAGTCGTAGTAGATCCCGGTCAGGATCGGTCCCGTCACGGCGATCATGACGCTGACCGGGAATCCCATGCTGCGGACGGCGCCGATGTGCTGCCGCCCGAAGTACCAGGCCCAGACGAAGTCGAAGAGCGGGAACATACCGCCAATCCCGAAGCCGAACACGGCGAACACCACGAGCAGCGAGCCGTACGAGGTGTCCGCGGCGGGAACGAGGAACGCCGTCGAGACGCCCATCATCGCGATCGTCAGCACGGTCAGGATGCGCGGCGAGTGCTTCTGCACGACCCAGGCCCAGAAGAACTTCGAGACCAGCGCGAACGCGCCCTGCACGGCGAAGGCGAAGGCCGCCTGCGAGCGCGTGTAACCGACGTCGGTCATGAACGGGATCACGTGCGAGTACATGATCGCCACCGCCGCTACGGCGAAGGCGAAGCCGAAGACCAGCAGCCACATCGAGCGCGTGCGCACCGCCTCGCCGCGCGTGTAGGAGTTGTCGAAGTCCTGCCGCAGCAGCTCCAGTTGCTCAAGCTCCTCCGCTGTCGGCTCCTCGTCGCCGGTCTTGCCGTCGGGGAGCAACCCGTAGTCCTCCGGCTGTCTGCGCATGACGAGCGAGGACGGGTACATCAGCACCAGCGTGGTGATGCCCATCACCACCCAACCCACCTCCCAGCCGGCGCCGTCGACGATCGGCGTGAGCACCAGCGGCGGGATGATCCCGCCGATCGAGGTGCCGAGCGAGGCGAGCGCGATCACGCGCCCTCGGTTGATCACGAACCACTTCGAGAGCGTGGTGTTGACCACGAACGGGCCGATCATGAAGAGGCCGATTTGCGTGAGCGCGCCGCGCACGAAGATGAACTGCCACAGCTCCTCGACCTGCGAGACGGCGATCAGCGCGACTCCGCTGATCGTCGTCCCGACGAGCATGATCGGCCGCGCGCCGTAGCGGTCGATCAGCGGTCCGATCAGCATTCCGGTGATCGCGCCGATCCCGAAGCCGAGCGAGGAGGCCAGCACGAACTCCGAGCGCGACCAGCCGAGGTCCTCGGTCATCGGTACGAGGAAGACGCCGATCACCTGTGCGGCGAAGCCGATCGTCACGAACTGCCCGACGATCGAGGCCGCGAAGATCCACCAGCCCCAGAAGACGCGGGGGCGTCGCGTCGCCGCCGTCAGCGCGGTCCGCCAGTCATGCACGCCTCCTCGCGGGCAACCGGGGCGGGACCAATGCTAATCCTCGCCGAGGCCCCAGGCGATGCCGTTGCGCAGCAGCGTGCGGAAGCCCTCGGTCTCCCACGAGCCGAGCAGGTTGAGTGGCGGCTGGCCGTCGGCCGCGACGCTCTCGTGGACGCGGCGCTGGGTGTTCGTCGTCGGCGTGTGGCAGTGGCCGAGCGTGGTGTAGGCGACGGCGCCCGCGCTCAATTCGCGCACGAAGGCGATCGCGCGCTTCGTGCCGCCGCCGTTCGGCAGCACGGTCGTGTCGCGCTCGAAGTAGAAGCCGGTCGGCGCGTCCGGGCTGATCTCGCCCCAGTCCGAGGTGAGCAGCACCTGGCTGCGCTCCGGCGCCTGCAGCTCGACCTGTACGGCTCGTCGACCGTCACGAACGACTCGGGCAGGCCGCGTGTGAGCGGGTGCTGCGGGTCCGCGAGGTCGACGCGGAACTTGCGGATCGGCGGGTGGTTAATGAAGAACCCGCCGAGCGTCTCGTGGTAGGGCATCTTCACCATCTCGCGCTTGCTCGTGTCCGGGCGGCGGACGGCCTTGCCGCCGCTGCTGCCGTGCAGCGCCAGCCAGCGGCCTCCCGCCTCGAGCCACTGGCGGAGCACGGTGTTGCCCTGCTCGTCGGCGAAGGGCCCGGCCACGTAGGTGACGAGCAGGCGGCACTCGGGCAGCCACTTCTCGATGTCGGTGTAGTCGCCGGAGACCGTGGTGTGGACGTGGTCGCGCTCCTTAGCTGCTCGAGGATGCGCAGCCGCGCGTAGTCGTGGTCGTGTCCGGCCATCCGGCCCGGCGGGAAGCCGCCGGCGATGACGTGCGCGCGAATCGCCTCGTTCATCTCGTACTCCCTCCGCCGTGCGGGCCCTTGAGGTTCAGTCGAGCGGATTGCTGTCCGCGCGATCGAACGCGTCGAGCACGTCGCGCGCGTCCGCTTCGATGACGGTGCGCCCCTCCGTGTGGGTGATCACGTAGAACTCGTCCTCGCGGATCGCCCGCAGCACGTGTCGTCCGACCAGCAGCGGGTCGATCGGCCGCGATCGTGCGATGCGGTCCGGCCACTCGTACGCCTCGGGCCCACCGTATTCGGCGGGCCGGTTGCGCCCGGCCTCCCAGATGCGCGTCTCGACGCCGCCGGGGCAGAGCACGGAGACGCCGATGCCGCTTCCGGCCAGCTCGCCGCGCAGGTTGAGGCTCATGCCCACGACGGCGAACTTCGAGGCGATGTACGCGCCGATCAGCCACCTGTCGCCCGCGATCAGGCCGCCGATCGAGGCGGTGTTCACGACGTGCGCCTCGCCGCTGCTCGAGCTCACCCGCGCGCGCATGCGCGGCACGAAGGCGTTGATCGTGTTCACAACCCCGAGCACGTTCACATCCAGCGTCCAGCGCCAGTTGTCGAGGCTCGCCGGTCCGAGCGGTGTCGGGCCGAGGACGCCCGCGTTGTTGCACAGCACGTCGATCCCGCCGTACCGCTCGTCGCAGCGCCCGGCGAGCGCCTCGACGGCGGCCGCGTCGGTAACGTCGATGCACTCCGCGCTCGCCTCGCCGCCCGAGGCGGCGATCTCCGCCGCCACCGCTTCGGCGGCGTCGGGCTCGATGTCGGCGAGCACCACGCGCATGCCCGCCCCGGCGAGCGCGATCGCGATCCCGCGGCCGATGCCGCTGCCTCCGCCGGTCACGAGGGCGAGACGGCCCTCAAGCTCCTGCATCACGTCCCTCCGTCGCCGCTGCCCCGGCTCAGTCGAGTGGATCGCGGTCCGAGCGGTCGAAGGCGCCGAGCAGCTCCTGGGTGTGCGCGGCGATGTACTCGCGCCGCTCGGTGTGGGTGATCACGTAGAGCTCGTCTTCGAGGATCCCGCGCAGCACGTGGCGTCCGACGACCAGCGGGTCGATCTCGCGGTGTGCGAGCAGCCGCTCGGGCGGCTCGATGTCCTCGGGGCCGCCGTGCGCGTCCGGCCGGTTGCGCCCGGCCTCCCAGATGCGCGTATCGACGCCACCAGGGCAGAGCACGGAGACGCCGATGCCGCTGCCGGCGAGCTGCCCGCGGAGGTTCCGGCTCATGCTGACCACGGCGAACTTGGAGGCGCCGTAGGCGCTGAGGTCCCAGCCGTCACCTGCCCGCAGCCCGGCCATCGAGGCAGTGTTGACGATGTGCGCCTCGCCACCGCTCTCGCCGACGCGGGCAAGCATGCGCGGTACGAAGGCGTTGATCATGTAGGCGACGCCGAGCAGGTTCACGTCGATGATCCAGCGCCAGTTGTCGAGGCTCTCCGGGCCGAGCGACGTTAGCCCGAGCACGCCGGCGTTGTTGCAGAGCACGTCGACGCCGCCGTAGCGCTCGTCGCAACGCTCGGCCAGCGCCTCGGCGGATGCGGGGTCGCTGACGTCGACCGTCTCGGCGCTCGCTCCGGCGCCCAGCTCCGCCGCGACCGCGTCGGCCGCGCCGGCCTCGATGTCGGCGATCACGACGCGCATGCCCGCGCCGGCGAGCGCGATCGCGATGCCGCGGCCGATACCGCTGCCTCCGCCGGTCACGAGGGCGACACGCCCCTCCAGGTCCTGCATCACGCACCTCCGCGCCCGCCGCCCTCGTCTGGAGGCACTATACGGCGCGGTGAAGACGATCCCCGCGCCGCGGCACAGGTCCGGGGCGGCGCCGGGTGTGCGGAACGTCAGGAACTGCTCCGGCGAAGGGTTACGTAGGTGACGACCGTCGACGTGATCAGGCTCAGCAGGCCCCCGATGAGAATGTCGATCGGCACCAGGACCCCGGGCCAGCTCGACATCATCAGGTAGATCGGCACGATGTACGTGGCGTAGGCGGCGCAACCGAGGACGAACGCGTTCTTCATCGCCCTGTGGAGGCTCCGCTCCTTCACCGCCGGCTCAATCGCCAGGTAGCTGTTGCCGAGTGCGATCAGCAGCAGGAACGCGAGCAGGGCGAGGGCCTGGCCGCCGCCCCACGTATCCGGCTCCCTGCCGAAGGTGTCCAGGAGCACGTCGTTGCCGCTGGCCTCGTAAAGACTGTCGTACATCCCGCGCGCGAGGGGCGACACGTTCCAACCCACGTCGATGACCGTGTACACCACGAACGCCGCCGCGAATCTCAGGTACTGCATCGTCTACGCACCCACCCTCTGACCCGGTCTGTCTGTGCCGAAGCCTTGTACCATCGCCCGTGATCGTCCAGCAAGGACAAGAGCGGACGCGAACCGGACGAGGTCAGACGGGCGCCTCCGCCGCCCGATCGAAGGCGTCGAGCTGCTCACGCAGGGCCGCCTCGACGACATCGCGCCGCTCCGCGTGCGTCATCGCGTACAGATCGTTCTCGCGGATCGCGTGCAGGGCGCGGCGTCCGACCTCGAGGGCGTCGATCACGCGGCCGTCGAGGGCGCCCGGCCGCTGGTACGCCTCGGGACCGCCGCGCTCGGCGGGGCGGTTGCGGCCTGCCTGCCACATGCGGGTGGCGACGGCGCCGGGGCAGAGCACGGTGACCCCGATCCCGCTCCCGGCCAGCTCGTTCCGTAGGTCCCGGGTCATCCCGACGATTGCGAGCTGTGACGCGCGGTAAGCCGAGATCTCCCACCCGAGCCCCGAGATCAGGCCTGCGATGGACGAGGCGGTGACGATGTGCGCCTCGCCGCCCCGTTCGCCGACGCCGGCGAGCATCCGCGGCACGAAGGCGTTAACCACGTGCACGACGCCGAGGACGTTCACGTCGACGATCCAGCGCCAGTTGTCGAGGCTCGCCGGCCCGATCCGGGTCGGACCGACCACGCCGGCGTTGTTGCAGAGCACGTCCACACCGCCGTGGCGCTCGAAACAGCGCTCCGCCAGCGCCTCCACGGCTCTCGCGTCGCTCACATCGACGGTCTCCGCGCTCGCCTCGGCGCCCGAGGCGGCGAGCTCCGCGGCCACCGTCTCGGCGGAGTCGGCCTCGATGTCGGCCACCACGACACGCATGCCCTCGCCGGCGAGCGCGAGCGCGATGCCGCGGCCGATGCCGCCGCCACCGCCGATGATCAGCGCTGTCCGGCCCTCGATCTCTCGCACTAGACGGGCGTCTCCGCCGCGCGGTCGAACGCCTCAAGCAACTCGCGGGCGCCCGCTTCCACCTGGTGCTTCCGCTCCGGGTGGGTGATCGCGTAGAGCGCGTTCTCGCGGATCGCGTGCAACACGCGGCGGCCCACCTCGAGCGGGCCGATCACGCGCTCGCCCTCGAGGCGGCTCGGCCGCTCCCATGTCTCCGGCCCGCCGCGCTCGGCCGGCCGGTTGCGCCCGGCCTGCCAGATGCGGGTCTCGACGCCGCCGGGACAGAGCACCGTGACGCCGATGCCACTCCCGGCCAGCTCGGCGCGGAGGTCGCGGCTCATCCCCACGATCGCGAACTTCGAGGCGCGGTATGCCGTGATCTCCCACCCGTCGCCGGCCAGCAACCCGCCGCCCAGCGAGGAGGTGTTGACGATGTGCGCCTCGCCGCCCGTCTCGCGGACGCGGGCGAGCATGCGCGGCACGAAGGTGTTGATCGCGTGCACGACGCCGAAGAGGTTGACGTCGAGGATCCAGCGCCAGCTATCGAGGCTCTCCGGTCCGATCGGCGTGTGGCCGACCACGCCGGCGTTGTTGCAGAGCACGTCCACGCCGCCGTAGCGCTCGTCGCAGCGGGCGGCCAGCGCCTCGACGGCCGCGACGTCGCTCACGTCGACGACCTCGGCGATCGCCTCGGCGCCCGAGGCAGCGAGCTCAGCCGCCACGGCTTTGGCGGCGTCGCGCTCGATGTCGGCGACCACCACGCGCATGCCCTCGCCGGCGAGGGCGATCGTGATGCCGCGGCCGATGCCGCTGGCCCCGCCGCTGACGAGCGCCACGCGACCCTCGAGATCTCGCATCGCCCACCTCCGCGCTCTGACCCGGTGGAGGCACTATACGGGGGCGCCGGAGTGCGGCGGCGACGCTAGGTCGAGGTGTCCGCCCGCACCGCGCGCGCGGCCTCGACCATGTGCTGGAGGGCGGGGATGACCTCCTCGTAACGGCGCGTCTTGAGGCCGCAGTCGGGGTTCACCCAGAGCAGGTCGGGGTCGAGCACCGTTGCGGCGTCGCGCAGGCTGCTCGCCATCTCCTCGGTCGGGGGCACGCGCGGCGAGTGGATGTCGTAGACGCCGAGCCCGACCTCCTTGTCGTAGCCGTGGTCGCGGAAGGCGTCGAGGCCCTCGGCGTCGGAGCGGGCGTTGAAGAGCAGCATCACGTCGGCCTCCATGTCGGAGACCGCATCGAGCACGTCGCCGAGCGGGACGTAGCACATGTGCGACTGGATCTGCGTCGCGTCCGCCGCTCCCGCCGTCGCGAGCCTGAAGCAGGGCACGGCCCAGCCGAGGTAGCCGGGCCAGTCCGCGCGCCGCAGTGGGACGCCCTCGCGCAGCGCGGGCTCGTCCACCTGGATCACCGCGATGCCCGCCGCCTCGAGGTCGGCGACCTCCTCGCGGATGGCGAGCGCGATCTGGCGGCAGGTCTCGCTGCGCGGCTGGTCGTCTCGCACGAAGGACCAGTTGAGGATCGTGACCGGGCCGGTGAGCATGCCCTTCACCGGGCGGTCGGTGACCGACTGCGCGTAGGCGGACCAGCGCACGGTCATCGGGCCCGGCCGCGCCACGTCGCCGTAGATGATCGGCGGCTTCACGTTGCGCGAGCCGTAGGACTGCACCCAGCCGAAGCGCGTGAAGGCGAACCCGGCCAGCTGCTCGCCGAAGTACTCGACCATGTCGTTGCGCTCGGACTCGCCGTGCACGAGCAGGTCGAGGCCGGTCTCCTCCTGGAGCCGGATCACGCTCTCGATCTCCGCCTCGAGGAACGTCTCGTACTCGGCCTCGTCGATCTCGCCGCTGTTGCGGCGGCGTCGTGCGCGGCGGATCTCCGGCGTCTGTGGGAAGGAGCCGATCGTCGTCGTCGGGAACTCCGGCAGCCGCAGCCGCTCGCGCTGGGCGGCCCGGCGCTCCTCGACACTGCCGTGGCGGCTGTAGTCGCCCTCCGAGGTGGCCGCGACGCGCTCGCGCACGGCGGGGTCGTGCGTGCGCGGCGAGCCGCGGCGCGACTCGAGGGCGGCGCGGTTGGCGGCCAGCTCGTCGGCCGCCGCGTTCGGATCCTCGAAGGCGCGGGCGAGGGTGGCGACCTCGTCGACCTTCTGGTTGGCGAAGGCGAGCCAGGAGCGCAGGTCGGGGTCGAGCTGCGCTTCCAGATCGAGCTCGAGCGGGACGTGCAGCAGCGAGCAGGACGTGCCCGCGATCACGCGGTCGTCGCCGACGGCCGCGCCGACTTCGCGCAGCGTCGCGAGCGAGGCGTCGAGGTCGTTGATCCAGATGTTGCGCCCGTCGACGACGCCGGCAACGACGTGCTTGCCGCCCGGCAGTCCGTGGCGCTGCAGCAGCCCGAGGTTGCGCTGCCCGCGCACGAGGTCGAGGCCGATCGCGTCGACGGGCAGCCCGACGAGCGCGCCGAACGATTCGTCGACATCGCCGAAGTAGGTCTGCACCAGCAGCTTCGTGGCGCCCGCCGCGTCCGCGAGGCGGTCGTACGCCCTCGCGAGGGCCGCGAGGTCCTCCGGCGTGCGGTCCTGCACCAGCACCGGCTCGTCGAGCTGCACCCACTGCGCGCCAGCCTCGTGCAGCTGCGCGACGATCTGCTCGTAGACATCGAGCAGCGCGTCGAGCAGGGAGAGTCGGTCGAAGCCGGGGTCCTGGTGGCCGTCGCTGCCGACGCCCTTGCCGAGCAGGAGCAGCGAGAGCGGGCCGAGCAGCACCGGAACGGTTTCGATGCCCGCCTCGCGCGCCTCGAGGTACTCGTCGAGCGGCTTGCGCGAGGCGAGCCGGAAGCGCGTGTGCGCGCCGAGCTCGGGGACGATGTAGTGGTAGTTCGTGTCGAACCACTTGATCATCTCCATCGCCGTGACGTCGAGGCTCTCACGCTGGGCCCCGCGCGCCATCGCGAAGTAGGTGTCGGCGTCCACCTCGCCCTCGCCGCCGTCCTCGTAGCGGGGCGGGACCGCGCCGACCATCGCGATCGCGTCGAGCACGTGGTCGTAGTGGGAGAAGGTGTTGGAGGGGATGAGGTCGATGCCCGCCTCGCGCATGCGTCGCCAGCCCTCGAGGCGCAGCGCGCGCCCCGTCTCGTCGAGGCTGTCGAGGTCCACCCGGCCGTCCCAGTAGCCCTCGACGGCGCGCTTCAGCTCGCGCCGCGGCCCGATGCGCGGGTAGCCGGTGATGGCGGACAGGGTCATGCAAGGCCTCCGGCCGTCGGAGTGGATCGAGTGCTCAGCCGGATCGTACCGGCCCGCCGTCGGACGGGCTATCGGCGTGCGCCGGATCGGCGAGCTCATCGTGCAGATCGGCGAAGGCGAGCCAGGCCTCGCCGCCGTCGGGCGGGGGAGCGAGCCGCACCCCGGCGAGCGTCACCGCGCGCCCCTCCTCGGCGAACGTGTAGCCCTCGAGGCGTCGCAGCGCCTCGGGCGGGCCCTTGAGCAGGGCGCGTCCGCCGCCGTCCTCGTCTCGCGTCTGCTGCTGCACCCGCACGAGGACGCGCTCGCCGCGCACGCGCACCGGGACCACTCGGTCGATCATGCGCGCAGCGTAGCCCAGACTCGGTCAATCAGCCTCGCGGTTGCCGGTTACCGGCCGGGAAGCAGCGCCGATGCCCACCTTCGCCTCCGCCCGCGAGCGACGCCTCTGGTTGTGGACGCTCGTGGTCGTCGTCACGATCTACGCGACGCTCGGCCTCACGGGCGCGCTCGCCGAGGAGCTGCGCGACCGCGGCCTCTCCACTGCGGGCTTCGTCCTCGCGATGCTGCTGGTCGGCGCGACGGCGCTGACGCAGGGGCTGCGGACGCGCCCGCGCGGCCTCGAGATCGCCGTTGCGATCGGTGTGGCGGTCGTCTACCTGATGGTGCTCGTGCGCATGGCGCTCGAGGAGCGCACGCACCTCATCGAGTACGGCGTGGTGGCCGTGCTCATCCTCGAGGCGCTCACGGAGCGCGCCGGCCACGGCCGCCGCGTCCCGCTCCCCGCCGTCCTCGCCATCCTCGCGACCGCGCTCATCGGCCTGGTCGACGAGTGCATCCAGGCGGTCATCCCGAGCCGCGTCTTCGACGTGCAGGACATCGTCTTCAACACCCTCGCCGCCGTCATGGCCGTCGCGACAAGCCTCGCGCTCGGCTGGGCGCGGCGGTTGGGGCGGGGTGGGTAGCGGCGGGTTCCGCAGGCCCTTGTTCCTCAGGCCACCACCGGAACTTCCCATCATCCTTAGTGTCGGCTACCGCCTCCGCTTCCGTGTCGTAGCGCAGTCGATTTTACAACTAACAGAGCCCCCCAGACAAGAGGACAGTGGGGGGGGGCGCGTGGGGTTGTGAAAAAAATTGGGGGGGGGTGGGGG
>VXMT01000155.1 GCA_009840965.1 Chloroflexota bacterium | reverse complement strand
CCCTCACCCCCGCCCTCTCCCCGAGGGAGAGGGCGGGGGTGAGGGAGAGCCCTCCGGCCCCTTTCCCGAGGGACAGGGCGGTGCCGAGGTGAGAGCCCTCCGGCCCCCTCTCCCCGAGGGAGAGGGCGGGGGTGAGGGCGGAAGGAGGAGACGAATGTCCGACGTCGTCCTGTACGAGGTGGAGGACCGCATCGCGACGGTCACGCTCAACCGGCCGGAGCGCCTCAACGCGATCAACCCGGAGCTGGACGAGGCGCTGATCGCCGCGCTGCTGCGCGCCGAGGCGGACCCGGACGTCCGCTGCGCGATCGTGCAGGGCGCCGGCCGCGCCTTCTGCGCCGGGGCCGACACCAAGCGCGACGAGTCCTCGGGCCAGCCGCGCAACTTCTCCGCGATCGAGGATCGCAACCGGCTCGAGGCGCAGTACCGGCGCTGGATGCAGATCTGGGACCTCAAGATCCCGGTGATCGCCAAGGTGCACGGCTACTGCCTCGGGCGCGGCACGCAGCTCGCGGTGATCTGCGACATCACCTACGTCGCCGAGGACACGATCATCGGCGCGCCGCAGCTGCCGCTGGGCGCCGGCTGGAACTCGGTGTTCTGGGCGTGGCACCTCGGCCCGAAGAAGGCGAAGGAGATCTTCCTCCCGGTGGGCGACACGATCACGGGCGCGGAGGCGGCGGAGCTGGGCATCTTCAACGCGGCGCTGCCGGCGGACCAGCTCGACGCCTACGTGCGCGAGTACGCGCTGAAGCTGGCGCGCGTGCCGAAGGACCTGCTGGGTCTGGAGAAGCTGGCGATCAACAAGACGCAGGACATCCAGGGCTTCCGCGAGGCGATCGCCGTCGGCTTCGAGATCGACGTCGTCGGCCACCTCGCCCCGGCCGTCCTCGACGTCAACCGCCGCATCCGCGAAGACGGCCTGCGCCCCACGATCGAGGCCTGGCAAGCCGGCGAGTTCTAGGCGGCCGACCGCCCCGCTGCGCTCTGTCCCCTCGCCCCTTTGCGGGAGAGGGTGAGGGTGAGGGGGTCCGGGGGGCCCCGGAGGCTGCGCTGAGGGTGGCTGGGGTGACAGCCCACCTCTCGCGTGCTGGAATGCCCGCATGACTGAGGACCAGCGCTTCGAGGACGCCGTACGCCAGTTCGCGGATGCGATCGCGGCGAACTTCGCGACGCGCATCCCCGCGCAGCCCGAGGATCAACTCAAGGCCCCCGTCCGCGACCTGCTGGAGGCCTGTGGTGGGATATGGGGTATCGAGGCTGCGTCGCGCACCGAGGTATGGGCTGAGGGCGGAATCGGCCGTCCGGACCTTGGCGTCACTGCCGGTGGTCTGCTCTGCGGTCACATCGAACTCAAGGCTCCTGGGCGCGGCGCTCGCGCGGACCGCTTCCGGGGCCGCGACCGCGAGCAGTGGGAACGCTTCAAGGCGCTCCCGAACCTGATCTACACCGACGGTTCCGAGTGGAGCCTCTATCGCAGCGGCAAACGCGTCGGCGACCGAGTGCGCATCGCGGACGATGTGAGCGACGAGGGTGCATCAGGGCTGCGTGCTGCCCCGGTCCGAAAGCTCGCTGGGTTGCTGCGTGACTTCCTGATGCACGAGCCGGTCACACCACGCACGGCGCGGGGCCTCGCGGAGTTTCTTGCCCCGCTCGCCCGCCTGCTCCGCGACGAGGTCCGCGAGGCGCTCGACCGCGAGGACAGCGCCGTGCGGCGGATCGCCGACGAGTGGCGCGGCGTCCTGTTCGCAGATGCTGGCTCGGCCCAGTTCGCGGATGCCTACGCGCAGACAGTGACCTATGCGCTGCTGTTGGCCCAGTTCGAGGGCGCGGAGAACCTGCGCCAGGCGTTCGCAGTCGATGCGCTACGTGAGAGCCAGCACGACCTGCTGGCCACAGCGCTCGACCTGCTTGAGAACAGGCCAGCGCGCGAGGAACTCTCGATGCCGATCGATCTATTGCAACGGGCCATCGAGGCGGTTGATGCCCGTGTGTTGCTCGCGCGTCGCGGACGGCAGGGAGCCTTCAACCCGTCGCAAGAGGTGGACCGGAACCCGTGGCTGTATTTCTACGAGGACTTCCTTGGTGCCTACGACGCTGCGCTCCGCAAGAACCGCGGCGTCTACTTCACACCCGTCGAGGTCGTGCGTGCGCAGGTGCGACTCGTCGCGGAGCTGCTGCGCGACCGATTCGGCAAGTCAACGGGGTTCGCCGCCGACGGCGTGGCGGTACTCGACCCGGCCTGCGGTACGGGCACCTACCCACTCGCCGTGCTGCAACACGCTGCCGACGAGGCGCGCGAACGCCTCGGATCCGGCGCTGTTCCCGAACGGTTGCGCGATCTCGCGGGGCGACTCCATGCCTTCGAGATCCTGGTCGGGCCGTACGCGGTCGCGCAGCTGCGCCTCACGCAGCGCCTCCGCGAACTGGGCGTCGCGGACTCGAACCCGCTCGTCTATCTCGCCGACACGCTCGAGTCGCCGAACGTTCCACCCAACGTCCCCTATTCCGTACTCACCGGACCCCTCACGCGGGAGCGGGAGCGCGCCCGCGCGGTCAAGAGCCAGACCCGCATCTTCGTCTGCCTCGGCAATCCGCCATACGACCGCGAACAGCGCGGACCGGACGCTGGAGGCGAACGGCGCAAGGGCGGCTGGGTGAGGCATGGGGACGCGGGGCTGGACGCCGACCCGCCCATTCTCGAGGACTTTCTCGCGCCCGTAATCGAGGCTGGGGACGGCGTCCACGTCCACAACCTTTATAACGACTACGTCTATTTCTGGCGGTGGGCGCTGTGGAAGGTCTTCGACTCGACTGCCGACGCAGGTATCGTGACCTTCATCACGGCGTCCTCATACCTGAGCGGACCGGCCTTTGCGGGCATGCGCGCCAAGATGCGCGAGCTATTCGACGAACTCTGGATCATTGAACTTGAAGGCGCCAGCCGCGGTGCGCGCAAGACGTACAACGTGTTCCAGATACAGACGCCCGTCGCGATTGCGATC
>VXMT01000144.1 GCA_009840965.1 Chloroflexota bacterium | reverse complement strand
ACCTGGAGCCCCTTTTACACGCCCCCGACGCCGGGCTCACCGCGTGGCCTGCCCTCCTCGGGGGCGAGGGGGCGGTCGCGGAGTGGCGGTTCGGGGGCGACATCCGCGCGCGGCGCCGCTGGCCGCATCGCATCGCTCCCCAGGGATGGCGCGCGCGCTGCTACGGACCCGACGGGCGTCTGGTCGCGCTCCTCCAGGCACCCGCTATACCCGCCGCCTGGCACCCCTTTGGGGGGGTGTCGTCCGACCCGGGGGTGGAGGGGGCGCCGCGGCGGGCCGGGTCCGGGGGGCTGGAGGGGGAGCGAGCGGCGGGGCCCGATGGCCGCTCGATCCCCGTCGTTGACACCGAGCAGGCGCTCCAGCAGGAGTAGCGGCTGATCGGCGCGAGGTGAGCGATTCCACTTCCATCGCCCTGAAGAACGGCCGTCCCGGCGTGCAGGGCACCTGGCCCCTCTGCGGGGCGAAGATGCTCAAGATCCAGAAGGCGCAGGCCGGGGGAGCGACGCACCTCCTCGGTCGAGAGGACCGCCCTCGCCCGCCCGTCTGGCCCGGCGGGCATCCATCGCCAGCGCGAGGAAGGCGTCCCGGCGGGGGCGGGCTCGCGCGTCCGCCCGCCGCACGCCGACAAGCACCCGCTCGGCGACCAGGCGACCGCGGCGAAGCGCGCCGCCTTCCCGCTCGGCGACGGGCAGCGGCAGGACGCTCCAGCCCAGGCCGAGCGCGACCATCTGGCGCAGCACCTCCGGGTTGTGGCTCTCGAGTGTGACCCGTGGGTCGATGCCGATCGCGGCGAGACCCGCGTCGATCAGGGCGCGCGTGCGCTGGCCCCGCGGGTAGAGGGCCCAGTCCGAGCCGGCCGGATCGTCCGGCGACGACCGGGGCGCGTAGAGGTGGAGCGGCTCCCGCGCGACCTCCACGCTCCAGAGGTCGGCCTCCGCGGGGCCCACGACGAAGGCGAGGTCGAGCTCGAAGCGGCGCACGCCATCGAGGAGGACGTTGCTCGTGTCGACGGTGAGGCTGAGCTCCACGCCGGGGAACCTCTCGCGGAAGTCGCGCACGACGCCGGGGAGCACGTAGAGGCTCGCGGCGTCGATCATCCCCACGCGCAGCGTCCCGCGCTCGCCCCGCGCTCGCTCGCCGAGCTGGTCCCGGAGGTCCTCTACCTGCGCCGCCACGCGATCCGCGAAGGCGAGCATCTCCTCGCCCTCTCCGGTGAGGCGCCGTCCCCGGCCCTCGCGCTCGACGAGGGGGACGCCGACGCGGCGCTCCAGGCTCGCGAGCGCGCGCGAGAGGGCCGGCTGGCTCACACCGAGCCTCGCGGCGGCAGGCGTGACGCCGCCCGCGCGAGCAATCTCCCGCAGGTAGGCGAGGTGGCGCAGGCGTACGTCGAGGAGAGACCCGGCGTCCGGGTGCGCGCGGTCGATCACGCTCGTCCTTTCCGGTCGGCGTTAAGATACCTATTTGATATGTTTCTAACACATTAGATGCATTTGTAGTATGCCCGGACCTGCGCTACCGTTCCGCGCGACGAGGGCAGCACCGCCCGGAGGGGCGGTCGAGCGGGATGGGGAGCAGGCCGCATGGGCACGGAAATCAGGGTCGCCATCATCGGGGTGGGCAACTGCGCCTCCTCGCTGGTGCAGGGCGTCGAGTTCTATCGCGACGCGGAGGACGGTCAGGCCATCCCGGGTCTCATGCACCCGGTGCTCGGCGGTTACCGCATTCGCGACATCCGCTTCACCGCCGCCTTTGACATCGACGCGAACAAGGTCGGCACGGACCTCGCGGAGGCGATCTACGCGCCGCCGAACAACACCTTCCGATTCGCCGACGTTCCGACGACCGGCGTGCGCGTCGACCGCGGCATGACACACGACGGCCTCGGACGCTACCTGTCGGACGTGATTCAGAAGGCGCCGGGCGCGACGGCCGACATCGCCCGCGTCCTCCGGGACACCGAGACGGACGTGGTGATCAACTACCTCCCGGTCGGATCCGAGTCCGCCACCAAGTGGTACGTCGAGCAGGTGCTGCAGGCGGGCTGCGCGTTCATCAACTGCATCCCCGTCTTCATCGCGCGGCAGGACAACTGGGGCAGGCGCTTCTCCGAGCACGGGCTGCCGGTCATCGGCGACGACATCAAGTCGCAGGTCGGCGCCACCATCCTCCACCGCACCATGACGCGCCTCTTCGCCGACCGCGGCGTCCGCCTCGACCGCACCTACCAGCTCAACTTCGGCGGCAACACCGACTTCCTCAACATGCTCGAGCGCGAGCGCCTCGAGTCGAAGAAGATCTCCAAGACCAACGCCGTCACCTCCCAGATCGACTTCGAGATGCCGGCCGGCGACGTGCACGTCGGCCCGTCCGATCACGTCCCCTGGCTGCAGGATCGCAAGTGGTGCCACATCCGCATGGAGGGAACGACCTTCGGAGAGGTGCCGCTGACGGTGGAGACCAAGCTCGAGGTCTGGGACAGCCCGAACTCGGCCGGCGTGGTGATCGACGCGATCCGCTGCGCCAAGCTCGCGCTCGACCGCGGGCTGTCGGGTCCGCTGCTCGAGCCGTCGGCGTACTTCATGAAGTCCCCGCCCGAGCAGTGGCACGACGACATTGCCCGCGACCGTCTCGAGGACTTCATCGCGGGGGAGAATCAGGAGGAGGCGGAGGCCGCCGTACGGGCCGATAGCGGCGGAGCGGACTAGCGCGCCCGCCGTGGTGGCCTACGCCGCGGTGCGGCTGGCAGCGGCTCTCGCGCGCGCGCTGCCGCGCCCGCTCTCCTACGCGCTCGCGCGCGGCGGCGGCGTGCTCGCCTACTACGCGTGGCGAAGCGGCCGGCGGCGCTGCGTCGCCACCATGCTGCGCGTCGCCGACGGGGACGCGACGACGGCCCGTCGGCTCGCGCGACGCTCGTTCGCGAACTACGGCGCCTACCTCGTCGACTTCGTCCCGCTGCTCGGGGCGCGCCCGGCGGCGGTGAGCGCCCGCGTCGACAGCGCCGCCTGGGGCAGGCTCG
>VXMT01000154.1 GCA_009840965.1 Chloroflexota bacterium | reverse complement strand
AAGCTCCCCCGCGCGGGGCCCCGCCGGGGCCGCCGGGGGGGGGCGCGGGCGGGCCCGCCGGGGCGGGCGCCGCGGGGGCGGCGGCGGCCTGCGCGGCGGCCGGCGCGGGCGCCGGCGCCTCGTCGTCGTCGTCGTCGCCACAGCCGATCAGAGCAGCTGCGGCCAGACCCGCCCCGCCGATCACGCCGCCTCGCAGCACGGTGCGGCGACTCAGGCGCGTGTTCAGCCCCTTGAGCCAGTCTCTGTTGTCGTCTGCCATGCCCCTCCCCCTTCGCGTGCGGTACCTCCGCTTGCGACGTTGATGGTACGAACGAGCCGCCGAACCGGATCGCTCGCCCGAGCGCCCGGATGCTAGCACATCGCGCGGCGGGTTTGCGCGCCCTTCCGACCGGATCCGCGCCGCCATCGCGTTATGACGCGGGCGACTCGCTACGCCCCGGCGCCCCCAAGGCCGAGCACTCGATCCAGCCACTGCGAGAGGTCGCGCGCGCTGTGCGCTCCCACCTCGTGCGCCATCGGGTACTCGCGGTAGTCCGGCAAGAGCCCGAGTCCGGCGAGGCGGTCGCGGGAGGCCCGGCCCTTGTCGACGCTCACGCTGGCGTCGGATGCGCCGTGCTGGATCAGCAGCGGCAGCGCGTGCACCGCCTCCCCCGGCGTCTCGCCATCGGCGAAGACATCGTCTGGCAGGCTCGTGCTCAGCGCCGCGAGGCCGACGAAGCGCTCCGGCTCGCTGAAGCCGAGACGGTAGGCCATCCCGCCGCCCTGGCTGAAGCCGAGCAGCGCGACCCGATCGCGGTCCACGGGGTAGGCCTCGAGCGCGAAGTCGACGAACTCGCTGACCATCGCGTTGGCGGCCTCGACCACCTCGGGGGAGCCGCGGCCCTCGGGGCCGCTGAAGGCATGCCAGTTGAAGCCGTAGAAGCCCGGCTGGATCGGCAACGGCGCCTGCGGGCAGATCATCAGCAGCCGCCCGCCGGCGAGGTAGGGGCTGAGGCCCAGCAAGTCCTGCGCGTTCGCCCCGTAGCCGTGCAGCGCGATCAGCGTCGGGAAGAGCCCGTCGCCGTCCCCATCATCGGGCGTCCCGGGGTGCGCGACGGCGTGGATCAGTGTCATGAGGCCTCCCCGGCGCCATCGAGGGCGCTCGCGCGCGCAGTATAGGCGCGCGGACCGGCCGCCTCCGCCGGGGCCCCTCGCTGCTATCATCGCCGCGAACTTGCAGCGCACCGCTTGGGAGGAACGGCGTGGCCTACCACGTGTACTTCGAGGATGTCGAGGTCGGCGACAGCGTCCCGGGCTGGTCGCGCACGACGGACTTCATGCACTGGAACCGCTACGCGGCGGTCAACGACGAGTTCGTCTACATCCACATGGACGACGACGCGGGACGGCGCGGCGCCAACGAGCAGGGCGCGTTCGGCATGGGCAACCTGCGCTTCGCCTACCTGATCAACATGCTGCGCGACTGGGCGGGCGACGAGGTGGAGGTGCGCGAGCTGGCCGTGCAGTTCCGCGCCATCAACCAGAAGAACGACACCCTGACCTGCACCGGCACCGTCACCGAGAAGACCGTCGAGGACGGTGAGCACCTCGTGCGCCTCGAGATCAACGTGCTCAACCAGGAAGGCCGGGGCACGACGCCGGGCCACGCCGTCGTGGTGCTGCCGTCGCGCGAGGGGTAGCGAGCCCGCAGAGGCGAGCACCATGATCGCGAGCGAGTTCATCGCCGAGTCGCCGGAGCAGATCGGCATTGACCCCAAGGGGCTGGAGCGGCTGCGCGACTACGTGCGCGGCCAGGTGGCGGACGGCCTTCCCAGCGCGCAGCTGGCGGTCGGCCGGCGCGGCCGCATCGCCGAGGTCGCCTGCTTCGGCGAGGCGACGCGGGGCGGCGTCCCGGGTCCGGCCGGACCCCAGACCCTCTACTGCATCTACTCCTCGACCAAAGGAGTCGTCGGCGCCGCCGTGTGGGCGCTGATCGAGGACGGCCTGCTGGACATCGATGAGCGCGTCTCGGCGATCGTCCCCCAATTCCTGAGCAACGGCACCGAGCGCGTCACCGTCCGCCAGGTGCTCACGCACACCGCGGGCTTCCCCTACGCGCCGATGCATCCCGACCTCTGGGAGGACCGCGCCGCGCGGCAGGAGCGCATGGACTACTGGCGCCTCACCTGGGAGCCGGACAGCCGCTTCGAGTACCACGCCACCTCGGCCCACTGGACGCTCGCCGAGATCATCAGCCAGCGCACCGGCGAGGACTTCCGGGACTACGTCCGTCGGCGCCTGCTGCTGCCGATGGGCCTCCCCGACCTCTGGGTCGGTCTGCCGGACGAGCAGCACCACCGCGCCGCCGACGTCGTCTACACCGAGCCGCCGGTGGAGCCGGAGGGCGGCTGGACCGAGACGAACCCGGACACGGTGCTGCACTTCAACCTGCCCTCGCAGCGGCGATCGGGCTGCCCCGGTGCCGCCGGCTTCGCCGGAGCCGGCGAGCTCGCCCTCTTCTACCAGCGGCTGGTCTGCCCCGCGGAGTCCGGCGACCATGCGCCGCTCAAGCCCGAGACCATCGAGTACGCCACGCGCGTGCGGACGGACGATCGCCACCGGACGCCCGAGGGGCTGCCGGTCAACCGCGGGCTCGCTGTCGTGGTGGCAGGCGACCGCCCCACCGAGCGCGGCTTCGCGCCGACGGCCTCGGCGCGCGCCTTCGGGCACGGCGGCGCGGGCGGCCAGATCGCCTGGGGCGACCCGGAGAGCGGGCTCTCGCTCGGCTTCCTCACCAACGGCTTCGTCCCGCCGGAGGAACAGGAGGCGCGCAGCCGCGAGATCAACCGCCTCGCCGGTGAGTGCCTGCTCGACTGAGCCTCCCCTACCGAGACCTTCGCGTAACCCTCTCCTCGGGGCAGCGAGCGCATCCCGTCCGGTCCCCTCTCCCCGAGGGAGAGCCAGTGCTTTGTGGGGGGGGGGGGGCGCGGCCCCCCCCCCCCGGCGGGGGGGGGGGGGGGGGGGGGGGGGGGGGGGGGGGGGGGG
>VXMT01000015.1:998-3060 GCA_009840965.1 Chloroflexota bacterium | reverse complement strand
TCACCGCGGCGCCGGGCAGTCTCCTCGGGGAACCCCTCGTGGGTGTAGAGCTCGAGGCAGCCGTGGTCGGCGGGGCGCTGGACGCCACCGTCGTGCAGTTCGCGGCGGTAGACGGCCGGAATCGCGACCCGGCCGCGGCCGTCCAGGGAGTGCTCGTACCTGCCGTAGAAGTGCACGGCCGTCTCCCGCGTTGGCGCTGCCTCGTGGTGGGCATGACTGGGATACTTCCCCATTACTCCCCACCAAGCCCCGCGAGACTACCACACGCGCCACCGCGCGACAACCACTCCCCACGCCCGGCAGGCCCTCACCCCTGCTACGATCCGCGGTGCAATCCGCATCGGAGCCCGCATGGCCAACCCCGGCTCGCTCGGCAGCGCCGCCGTCCTCACCGTCAGCGACCGCGCCTCGCGCGGGGAGTTCGAGGATCGCGCGGGCCCGGCGGTCGCGGCGCTGCTGCGCGGCGCGGGCTTCGAGGTCGCCGACCCCGTCGTGCTGCCCGATGACGAGGAACGCATCTCCGCCTGGCTGCGCGAGCGGGCGGACGAGGACGACGCCGCCCTCGTGGTCACGGCGGGAGGCACGGGCGTGACGCCCCGCGACCGCACGCCGCAGGCGACGGAGGCCGTGCTCGACTACCGCGTGGACGGCATCGCCGGGGCGATGCGCGCCGCCTCGATCGCGGTCGTGCCGACGGCGATGCTCTCGCGCGCCGTCGCCGGGGTGCGGGGGCGCACGCTGATCCTCAACCTGCCCGGCAGCGAGCGCGGCGCCACGGAGAACCTGGAGGTCGTGCTGCCGGTGCTGGCGCACGCCGTCGCCCAGCTGCGCGAGGCCCCCGAGGAGCGCCCGCCCGCCGGCACGCACGCCGGCTGATCGGGGCTGGGTGACCGCGATGGCCGCCGAGGCCCGGCGCTACGACGTGCTCACGATCTTCCCCGGCATCTTCCGGGGCCCGCTGGACGAGACGATCCTGCGGCGCGCCCTCGACGCCGGTCTGGTCGAGATTGCGCTGCACGACCTGCGCGACTGGACCCACGACCGCCATCGCACGGTCGACGACTACCCCTTCGGCGGCGGGCCGGGGATGGTGCTGAAGCCGGAGCCCATCTTCGAGGCCGTCGAGGCGATCCAGCCGCTCGCCGAGCATCCCGCGAGCGTGGTGCTGCTCACCCCGCAGGGCCGCCGTTTGGACCGCGACCTCGTCGCCGAGCTGGCGGCGCTGCCGCGCCTGCTGCTCGTCTGCGGCCGCTACGAGGGCGTCGACGAGCGCGTGCGGGAGCACCTTGTGGATGTCGAGGTCTCGGCGGCCGACGTGGTGCTCTCGGGCGGCGAGCTGCCGGCGCTGCTGCTGCTCGACGCGCTGGTACGGCGCATCCCCGGGGTGCTCGGCGGCGACGGATCGCTGACAGAGGAGAGTTTCGAGGGCGGGCTGCTGGAGTACCCGCAGTACACCCGCCCGGCTGAGTTCCGCGGCTGGGACGTGCCGGAGGTGCTGCTCTCCGGTCACCACGCCGAGATCGCGCGCTGGCGGCGCGAGCAGCGCCTGCGGCGCACCCTCGATCGCCGCCCCGACCTGCTCGCCGGGGCCGACCTGACGCCCGAGGAGCGCGACGCCCTCGAAGCGGACGAAGCGCCCTCGTAGTCCGGCTGGGCGCCAGCGGGTCTCGATGCCGCTGGCCCCCGGCTCGCTCGACGCTATCGCCGAACGCGCCATAGACTGTTGCGGAGGGCTCCGCGGGAGCCCGGTCGCATCTTCCGGGGACCGCCATGTCGATCGATCTGCGCGACCTCGCCTCGCCACGCAACGAGGCCATCCCCGACTTCAAGGCGGGCGACACCGTCAGCGTGAACGTGCGCGTCGTAGAGGGTGAGCGCGAGCGTATCCAGGCGTTCGAGGGCGTCGTGCTGCGCGTGCGCAAGGGTCCGAACGGCAGCTTCACGGTGCGCCGGATGGCTTCGGGCGTCGGCGTCGAGCGCACGTTCCCCTTCAACGGCAAGCGCATCGAGAGCGTGAGGGTGACGCGGCGCGGCCGCGTCCGCCGCTCGCGGCGCGACTAGC